>JAJDNS010000001.1 GCA_022340585.1 Acidobacteriota bacterium | reverse complement strand
GATGAAGCCTCGCTTTGCTCCGGAACGGATGTCGAAGAGGAAGATCCCGTTCTCCTGGCCACCGGCCACGTAGACCGTTCGATCGTCCGGGGAGATCGCCAGGCCCATGAAGACCGAGGCCAGCACGCCCTCGTCGGTCGCAGGACCGGGAGGGATGGCTCGCACGGTGGGATGCGCGGACGCGAGGCCCTCGATGATGGAGATGGACAGGGGCTCGGTCCCGGAGTTGGCGGTGATGGCCACGTCCCCGGTGCGGCTCAGCGCCAGCCCGAACGGGTGGGGGGCGACGGTCACGGACCGTCCCCGGGGACGGATGAATCTCCCGTTGGGCAGGACGGTCACGCCACCCCTGTCGATCTCGGCGTACCGGCTGCCGGCCGGCGCCGAGAGCACGGTGGGCGCCGGCGCGTCGTCCCGGCGACAGCCCACGAGCATCCCGAGGATCGCGACGGCGACGACGAGGGAGCCCGACCGCTCGGGCCGGGCGTGGCGACCAACGTGCGAGCGTGCCTCGTTCACTACACCTTGATGAAGATCTTGCGCCGGTACAGCCAGTCGTTCATCCAGTACATCACCGCCAGGACCGCCAGCGCGGTCGCCACCGGGGCGAGGGTCCCGATGAACGAGAAGTTCCCGGTCAGCACCCCCACGACCTTCTCCAGCCAGGGACGGAGGATCCAGCCGCTGCCGGCGTAGATGAAGATCGAGTTCGCCCCGATGACCACCAGCGGGTGGGTCCACTTCCGGTACCCCTTCACCTCGACCACCGCGTAGAAGATCAGCATTCCGAGCAGCACCCACCCGCCGCTGTAGAGCGTGAACGACGCCGTGCAGATGCGCTTGACGATGGGGTTCCAGGGGCTGATCGCGAGCCCGAGGACCCAGCCCCCGGCGACACCCGCCAGCAGCGTCTTGACGACGTGGCGGTGGTCCCGGCCCTGCATGAGCAGCATCCCGGTCCACGCCCCGACCAGCGTGGTCACCGTGCTGGTGATGAAGTTGATGCCCACCCACAGGCCGGGGTAGTTGTAGCCCATGAGCGCCTTGTCGATCACCTGCCCGATGTTGCCCTCCTGCGAGTAGGGCCCGTCAGGGCCCGGGAACAGATAGAACAAGGCCGTGTGGAACACCAGCAGGGCCACCGCGATCACCGCCTGCCAGCGGAACCGCAGGCGCAGGATCCAGAACACCAGGAAGTAGGTCAGGGCGATCTGGCACAGGACGTTGATCATCTGGAAGCGGTAGTGATCGGAGCTCCCCATGGACAGCAGCTGGCTCAGGGCGATCAGCTTCAGGGAGCGGATGGCCACGTGCCGAGCGTTGTCGGAGAACGTGGCGCCCTGCTGGGTCCGTATGGCGAGGGCGAAGGGCATGGCCACGCCCACGATGTACATGAACCCCGGCTGCACCAGGTCCCAGAAGGTGATCCCCTCCCAGGGCTTGTGCTCGAACCAGGAGGCGATCGTGCCGAAGGTCGGGTCCCCGGCGAGGTCGCCGAAGCCGAACCCGTGGGAGACGAGCATCAGCATGATGAAGCCACGGTAGGCGTCCAGGGCCAGGTAGCGCTGCACCTTCGGTTCTCCGCTCTGTGTCACTGGTGGCGACCCTCCGGATCCACGCCGAGCACCCCGGCCATCGTGCGACCCCACATCCGGCGGCGGGTGGGCTCGGGGACGCCGTTGGCGTCCAGCATCATCTGGAAGCGCTCGATGTTGCCGGCCAGTCCCGAGGGCTTCTCGTCGGTCCCGAAGACGATGTGCTCCCAGGCACTGGGGCCGTCCTTCAGGGTGTGGGGGTTGGCCTCCCCTTCGCCGGCGCTCCACCAGAGGATCTCGCTGAGCCGATCGAGACGGCCCAGCTTGATGAGCTTCGGCAGGGTCGAGCCGGTGACGTCGAAACAGAGGTTGGGGTTCCAGCGGGCCGCCTCCGCCGCCTCCTCGTACCACGGGTTGCCCAGATGGGCGCCCTGGACCACGACCCGCGGAAACTGGCGGCAGATGGTGTCCAGGTACATCGGGCGCATGCGGGCGGACGACCCCCACGTGGGGCTCTCGAACTCGCGGCGGCTCGAGATGCCGGTGTGGAAGAGCATGACCATTCCGTACTCCTCGCACAATCGGTAGGCCTGGAAGTAGGCGGGGTGGTCGAGGTTCTCTCGAGGACTGTGAAACTTCATCCCGACGAAGCCGTTCTTCTTGAAGGTCTCGATCTGACGCACCGCCGCCGGGTCGTCCAGACGAACCCGGCCGTAGCCGATGAAGACGTCCGGGTATGCCCTGATGGCCTCCACCATCAGCTCCAGATCCCCGATCCAGGTGAGGACGCACGCCATGGCGTTGCGTCGGCGATAGACCGCGACCATCTCCTCCACCCACGCCTCGTTGCCGCCGCAGTGGATGTGTGAGTCGAGGATGAAGTCCGGCTTTCTCGGCTCCGCGCTCGCGGGCCCCGACCGGGCCTCGGCGCCGGCCGTCGCACCCAGCGCCGCGGCGGCGCCGCCCCCCAGGAAAGCCCTTCTGCCGATCGCGTCCTGCGGTTCACCCATCTGCTCTCCTCCGAGAGTGGGCCCGGGAGCCCCCGCTGGTGGCCGAGAGTATCATCGGAAGGCCTCGGAGGTTGTCATGCGCAGGATTCTCTGGCTGCTGATCATGCTGCTCTTCCCCGGCGTGCTCGGCGCCCAGCCGTCGGAGGTGCGGGTCGTCCGACCGGTGGAGATCGACGACGTGCTGGTCAACCCGGGGATGGGGTTCACCACCTTTCAGCGCTTCAACGGCGACGCCTTGAACGAGGGGATGGGCTGGACCGAGGGGCGCCCCATCGAGTACCAGGAGTTCGACGGCGACCTCACCAACGCGGACCACCCGATGACCTCCCTGGCCTACTTCCGGGTCAGCTGGCGCTTCGTCGAGCCCCAGCCACGGGAGTACGACTGGGGGATGATCGACCGGGCGCTCCGGACGGCGGCCGGACGCGGCCAGAGCCTCATCCTGCGCATCTCTCCCTACCAGGGGGACGACCTGGACGTGCCCGACTGGTACCGCGCGAGGGTGGGGCCGGAAGAGGACCTCGACAACGAGAAGTGGCGTACCGACCCGGAGAACCCCCTCTACGTCGAGTACTTCGGTGGGCTCATCCGCAGGCTCGGCGCCCGCTACGACGGGCACCCCGACCTGGAGGCCGTCGACATGGCGATCGTCGGCTACTGGGGGGAGGGTTCGGGCGGGCATCTGCTCCGTGACGAGACCCGCAAGGCCCTCCTGGGCGCCTATCTGGACGGCTTCGAGAGGACCCCTCTCATCTTCCAGCCCCTGAACGGCGACGCGCCGGACCCCGCGTTCCTGGTCGAGGGCCTGCCTATCGCCGCGAGCTGGCCCGACGGCACCGACAACGGTACCGGGCCCCGGATGCGCCACCTCGGCTGGCGCTTCGACTGCCTGGGCGACCTGGGCTTCTGGAAAGGCCAGATCCCCGATTGGTCCCACATGACCGACGTCTATCCCCAGCAGATCATCCAGAGCGGAATGGCCGAGGCGTGGCGCAAGGGTCCGGTCTCGCTGGAGATCTGCGGCACCTTCCTCAGCTGGCGCGACCGGCAGGGCTACGGCGAGAAGGAGGTGCGCTACATCTTCGACCAGGCCCTCAAGTGGCACGTCTCTTCGTTCAACGCCAAGAGCTCGCCGGTGCCCCCGGAGTGGATGCCCCTCGTGGACGACTGGCTCACGAAGATGGGCTACCGCCTCGTCCTCCGCAAGCTCACCTATCCGGCGCGCGTCCGGCCCCACGGAGTCCTGCCGTTCACGAGCTGGTGGGAGAACAAGGGCGTGGCTCCCTGCTACCACGACTTCCAGCTCGCCGTCCGATTGGCTGGAGCGCAGCGCACTCTTGTGCTCGTCACCAACGCCGACATCACCTCATGGCTCCCGGGAGACTCTCTCTTCGACGGTCGCGTGTTCCTGCCCCGGGATCTCCCGGAGGGAGAGTACGAGCTCCAGCTCGGCATCGTGGATCGGCAGACCCGCCAGCCCCGAGTGCGTCTGGCCATCGAAGGCCGGGACCACGGGGGCTGGTATCCCATGGGGACGATCTCGGTAGAGGAAGGCTCCTACGGGGTTGGTGTCGAGCGCGACCTCGACACCCCCTGAACAAGGTCGACCGCGGCGTCCTGCCCGGGACGGAGCCCTGGCGAGGGAACCGGCGCTGGGCTATGGTGCACGTGCGGCTTCCGAGGACCGAACCGGCCTTCGGCCGCATGCCTTGGCCAAGGACACGATTGCGCCGTGGCGATCGCGTCCTTGGCAGTCCGCAAGCGAGGGGAGCGTCATGACGGAGGGAGTCGTCCGATGGGGCCTCGTCGGCTGCGGCGACATCGCGGAGAAGCGGGTCGCGTCCGCCCTGCGCGAGAGCCGGGGGAGCGTGCTCCTCGGCGTCGCCCGCGCCCGCGCCGCGCTGGCCGCGGACTTCGCGGCCCGCCACGGTGCCCGCCGCTCCTACCCGGACTGGCGAGAGCTCGTCCGCGACCCCGAGATCGACGCCGTCTACGTGGCGACGCCGGTCCGACACCACATGGAGCAGACGGTGGCCGCGGCGGAGGCCGGCAAGCACGTGCTGTGCGAGAAGCCGATGGCCCTGGGGGTGGCAGAGTGCGAGCGGATGATCGCGGCGGCCCGGAGCCACGGAGTTCGCCTCGGCGTCGCCTACTACCGCCACCACTACCCGGTGGTGCGGCGCCTGCGGGAGCTCCTCGCTTCCGGAGAGATCGGCCGCCCGGTGCTCGCCGAGATCCAGGCCTTCGAGGCGTTCGACGTCCCGCCCAGCCATCCACGCGCCTGGTTCCTGCGAAAGGCCGACGCCGGAGGCGGCCCCATGTTCGACTTCGGCAGCCACCGCATCGAGGTGCTGCTCGACCTGCTGGGCCCGCCCGACGAGGTCCGCGGCTTCTCCGCCAACGTGCGCTTCAACGAGCGCGACGTCGAGGACACCGCGATCGCCCATCTGCGCTTCCCCAGCGGCGCCCTGGCCGTGCTCACGGTCACCCACGCCGCCCTCGAGTCACGGGACACCCTCGATCTGTACGGGTCGCTGGGCTCGGCGCACGCCCCCGTCCTCAACGACGGGGCGCTGCGCATCGTCACCGCCGCCGGCGCGCGCGACGAGAGCCACCCTCCGCACGCCAACCGTCACCAGCCTCTGGTCGAGGACTTCGTGAACGCCCTCCTCACCGAGCGTGAGCCGGCGGTTACCGGCGCCCTCGGCCTCGCGGTCAACCGCGTCCTGGCGGCGATCGACGAGAGATGACCGATACCGGAAGCAGGGGCGGCGAGGGTCCCCTCAGCTCGCGCGAATGATGGTGATGGTGTCGGAGATGGTGAACTCGGCCTGCTGGGACCCGCCGTAGTAGACGCCTCCGGAGAGCACCCCGTCCTTCGCGGTGCCGGTGGAGGCGCCGCCCAGGTAGAGCTGGTAGGCGGTGCCCTTGTGGATGAGCGGTGAGGACAAGACGACGGTCTGGAAGCTCTTGGCGGGACTGAAGGTGATGACCTCCCGGCCATCGTCCCTGCGCAGGTGCACGAGCGTGCCCGCGGAGTGGACTGAGCTGAAGGCGACCCCGATCGAGCACTGCGTGGACGAGTCGCTGGGAGCCATGGCCATGCCCGCGCTCCCGACGGCGACGAGGGTCCCCGCCGTGACCTTGAACTCTCCGGTGTCGTCGAGGGCCCCGTTGAAGTTCTCGGTCGGCCCGTCGACGAGGACCGTGCCCCCGGTCATCTCCACGGGCCCGTTGATGTCCAGGCCGTCGCCGGCGGCGTTGACGTAGACGTGGCGCCCCCGCATGTAGAAGGGGTTGTTCCCGGCCCCGCCCATCCCCGGTGGCGGGCCGCCCCCTCCTCCACCGGCCTCGGTGCCGGAGGAGGCGTTGATGCCGTCGTCGGAGGACACGACGTGGATGTTCCCGCCGCCGATCGTGACCGTGGCCCCCTCGAGCCCCTCGACGCTGCGGCTGATCGTGATGTCCCCACCGTTGACCGTCAGGGACGTCTCGCCGTGCATGCCGTCATTGCCGGCGGCGATGGTGTACGTTCCTCCATTGACGATCAGGTTGAGGTCGCTCTTGATGCCCGACTCGAAGGACTGGATGTCGAAGACCCCGTTCTCAACGATGATCCCTCCCTCGGCGTTGATTGCGTCGTCCACCTGGCCGGTGACGACCAGGCGTCCCGGGCCGAAGATCGACAGCCGCGTCTTGCAGTGGATGGCCCCGTCCCTCGTGCTGGCGGGCCCGTCGGTCAGCGTGTTGACGGTGTCGGGCGGGAGGTAGACGATCGCCTTGGCCGAAGCCGAAGAAGGGCTCGAGGCAGGCGTAGACGTCCAACCGTTTCGTGAGCGGGTACTCGAGCCGCAGCCGGGTCCGCACGAACGTCTTCCCGTCGCCCCCGACCTCGTCGTCCTCGAGGATGGCTGTCCGGTACTGAATCAGGGGCCGGAAGGAGGCCTTGAGGCTTCCGAGACGCGTGTCGAGCTCCACACCCGCGGCGAAGCGGTTGGCGTTGCCTTCGTCGGTCGTGAGGCGGCGGTACGCCCCGATCGCCGTGATCCAGTCCTCGAGGCGGCGCTCGACCTTCAGGGTGAAGTGGCTTCCCCGATGCGTCGATAGGTCGTCCACCATCTTGTGGCGATAGTTGAGATCCAGCTCCCACTTCCGGGGAAGGTTGACGTACAGCCGCAGACCGACCCGGGCCCGCACGTCGCCGGTGTCGCGTTCGGCGGCACCGGCCCACCCACCGGACACGACCAGCACGACGAAGAGAGTGAGCACCAGCAGCGGGGCACCGCGTCTGGAGGGACGCGGTCCCCCCCGGGACCTCCCCCTCGGCTTCCGTTGCTGGGCCGAATGCAGGGTCGTCCGGGCCGTTGGAGGGCACCGGCGGGAGGCGCGCGTCCCCCCCGCGATGCCGAGCTGGAGGTCTTGTCGTCTTCTCTCGCATCTCCCGGCCTTCGCGAAGTGGTCACACCGCACCGCTTCACTTCACAAGGTGGGCTGCGGCGGCCGGAGGTCCTCATGGCGAGGCAATGTCTCTGCAACGTATGTAAAGTCGCGGTCGGTGACGTCGCCGTCAGTCCCCGCCGGCTCCGAGCTGCTCCACGACTCGTCCTCGGCGCTAGGCCAGCTCGCGCTCGAACAGAGCCAGTAGTCGCTTCCAGGCCCGTTCGGCCTGCTCCTCGTCGTAGACGGCGGAGTCCGGGGGGCACCAGCCGTGCTGCGTGCCTTCGTAGACCTCGATCTCCGCCTCGACGCCGGCGGCGTCGAACGCCTCGCGCAGGCGCACCTTCTCTTCCGGCCGGCGCTCGTCGTCGCTCTCCGCGATGGCGATCAGGAAGGCGGCCTTCATCTTCGGGGCCAGCAGGTGCGCGCTGTCCTTCTCGTCGGTGGCCAGACCGGCGCCATGAAACGATCCTCCCGCGCCGATGCGGTCCGGGATGGCCGCGGCCAGCCGCATCGTGTACGAGCCGGTCATACAGTAGCCGGTGACCCCGATCTTCCGACTCGTGTCGACGGACGGCTGGCGGTCCAGGAACCTCACGAGCGCCCGACCGTCGGTGACGCAGGTCTCCGGCGACAACGACCGGGCGTGGGGCATCAGGAGGTCGCGGACCCCGGGATCGCGGAACGTCTTGCCGTCGGGAACCACCTGCCCCTTTGCCGTCCGGTAGTACGGGTTGACGACGAGAACCGAGTAGCCCGATTGGGCCAGCCGTTTGCCCATGGCGCGAAATGCCGGGCGGATGCCCACGATGTCCGGCCAGACGATAACCCCCGCGTGTGTGCCTTCGGCCGGGTGCACGAAGTAGCAGTCCGCCGCGCCGTCCGGCGTTTCGACCAGCGCCTCGTCTTCGACCACGTCCATGGCGTTGGCCACCGGAGGCAACAGGATGGCGAGGGCGGCGGTCGTGCCCAGCTT
>JAJDNS010000218.1 GCA_022340585.1 Acidobacteriota bacterium | reverse complement strand
CCTCGCATCCAGTCGTCCCTCCGGCGGCCCCGGGCCGCTGCTCTCGTCGTCGTGATGTCGCTCCGACGTCACACAGATACCACACCAATGTAACGGCAGTGTTACGCGCTCGCACCTTCGTGGAGACCGGCGGCGGGTATTGTTTGACCGTCGGCGCGTTGACCTCGGGTCACGGCTTCCATAAGCTCCGACGAGGCCGATGCCCCGGTCGGCCTGGCCGGAGGGACGATCGGCGGGGCGCAACGTTCGTACTGTGACGACGCTCAGGCGGGAGAGCCCCCCATGAAGACACGCGGCCGGAACCCTCACCTGGCGACTCGATGGTGCTCCACGAAAGCCCTGCTTCCCGTGCTCCTGGCTGGCATCCTGGTGGCGGCTTGCCGCTCGAGCGAGCAGAACGCGGGCGGCCAGGAGGAGCTTCCCCGAATCGCCATTGCCGGGCTGGCCATCGAGTCCAGCACCTTCTCGCCGGCCCGGACCCACGAGGAGGCCTTCCATCCCCGGACCGGCGAGGAGGTTCTGGCCACCTATCCCTTCCTGGCTCCGGACTCGGTCGATCGCGGCCGGGCCCACTGGGTTCCGACGCTGACGGGCCACGCGCTGCCGGGGGGCATGGTGACCCGGGAGGCGTACGAGTCCCTGGTGACCAGGATGCTGGAGATGCTCCGCAACGACGGTCCCTACGACGGTCTCTTCTTCGACATTCACGGCGCGATGAGCGTCGAGGGCCTCGACGATCCCGAGGGCGACCTCCTGGAGCGGATTCGCGAGGTCGTGGGGAAGAAGACCATCGTCTCGACCTCCATGGATCTGCACGGCAACGTGTCGTGGCGCCTGGCCCGACTCTCCGACCTGATCACCTGCTACCGCATGGCGCCGCACGAGGACGAGATGGAGTCGAAGAAACGGGCGGTGGACAACCTGCTCTCCCGCATCGAGAGCGGGGCCGGGAAGCCGTCCTACAAGGCGTGGATCCCGGTGCCGATCCTGCTCCCGGGGGAGAAGACGAGCACACGAATCGAGCCGGGAAAGAGCCTGTACGCCAGGGTGGCCCCGGCGTCCCAGCGGCCCGGCGTCGTCGACGCCGCCATCTGGATCGGGTATGCGTGGGCCGACGAGCCCCGCAACCACGCGGTCGTCATGGTCACTGGTGACGACGAGGAGACGGTGACGAGCACCGCCGAAGAGCTGGCCAGCAGCTTCTGGGAGGTCCGGTCCCAGTTCGCCTTCGTCGCTCCCACCGCCTCCCTCGACGACAGCCTGGACAGGGCCATCGCCAGCGACCGACATCCCTTCATCATCAGCGACATGGGCGACAACCCCACCGCCGGAGGGGCCGGAGACGTCACGTGGACGCTGCACGAGATCCTGAAGCGCCCGGAGCTCCGGTCGGAGACCGGACCGTCCCTGATCTACGCCTCGATTCCGGATCCGGGGTTCGTCGACCAGGCCGTGGCGGCGGGGGTCGGTGGCGACGTCTCCGCGCCGGCGGGTGCTCTCATCGATGCGCGCTATGCCCCGCCCGTCGAGCTGTCGGGCACCGTCGAGGCCATCGAGCACGGCGACGTCCACGCCGAGACCGAGGTCGTCGTGAGGGTGGGCAGCGTGCACGTCATCGTCACCAGGAAGAGAAAGCCCTATCACCTGGAAGCCGACTTCACTCGATTGGGCCTGAACCCGCGAGAGTCGGACATCGTGGTGGTCAAGATCGGCTACCTCGTACCGGAGCTGTACGACATGCGGGGCGACTGGATCATGGCCCTGACCCCCGGGGGCGTCGACCAGGACCTGGAGCGCCTGGACTATCGCCGCATCGAGAGGCCGATGTTCCCACTCGACGAGGACATGGAGGACCCCGACCTGACCGCGAGGCTGGTCCCTTCGTCCGATCAGTAGAGCGGCGTGGCGCCCCCGGGGCCTTCGGCCGGAGGGGTGGGGTATGATCCTCGCGGTGGAGGAGCGGCTTCAGAAGGTCCTGGCGCGGGCGGGCTTCGCCTCGAGGCGTGGCGCCGAGGGGCTCATGCAGGAGGGGCGGGTCACCGTCAACGGGGCAGTCGTCCGCGAGCCCGGCACCAAGGCGGATCCCGCGCGAGACGACATCCGGGTCGACGGGGTCCGGGTGAAGGCCCCGGGGGAGCCGGTCTACATCCTCCTGAACAAGCCGCGGGGGGTGGTCACCACGCGGCGCGATCCGTCGGGTCGCCCGACGGTGATGGACCTCGTGCCCGGCGTGAGCGGCCTGTTCCCGGTGGGCCGGCTCGACCTCACGACCGAAGGGCTGATCCTGCTCACCAACGACGGGGCGTTCGCGGAGCGGGTGTCCCACCCCCGGTACGAAGTCCCCCGCGTCTACCACGCCAAGGTGCGCGGTCTCCCCGACTCCCGGACCCTCGACCGCCTCCGCCACGGCGTGAGGGTGAAGGGTCACGTCCTCGTGGCCGATGGCGCGCGGCTGGTCGAGGTCGACCGGAACGCGTGGGTCGAGATCACTCTGCACGAGGGGAAGCAGCACGAGGTCAAGCGGCTTCTGGAGGCGGTGGGCCATCCGGTGTCCAAGCTCCGGCGGGTGGCCTTCGGTCCGGTGACCCTGAAGGGGCTCGAGCCGGGGCAGTTCCGGGTCCTCAAGCCAGCCGAGGTCAAGGGCTTGCTCCGGGGCGAGAAGAGCCGCTCGATTCCCTCCGTGCGCACGCGCCGCCGACCCCGTGCGTCGGTGGTCCGGAAGATCGGCGCCCGGGAAGCGGCCGCCGGCAAGACGGTGGGGCGGCGGGAGGCGGGCGGTGGGACGCGTGGTCGGAGAGTCGGTGGCGGGCGCGTGGGGGGGACCGGCGCCCGGAAGGCCGATGCCCGGAGAGGCCGCTCCCGCAAGGCCGGGGGACGAGGCCCGGCGGCGGGAAGGGCCGGCGCCGGGAAGGCCGGCACGCGCTCGACGGGCCCGCGAAGGACCGGGGGAGGGCGCTCGGCCGGCCCCGGGGCCCGCCACTCGCCCGCGCGGCGCGGCTCGAGCGCCGGGGCCAGGCGGGGCGCCGGCAAGGCCACGCGTGACACTCGGAGGCGGCGGTGAGCCCGCCCGACAGCCCCCCCCTCACCCTCCCCCCACACCTCGAGGGCCTCGGCCGCTACGAGCCCGGCAAGCCCATCGCCGAGGTCCGGCGTGAGCTCGGGATCGAGCGCATCATCAAGCTCGCTTCGAACGAGAACCCCCTCGGCCCCCCTCCCGGGGCGATCGCGGCGGCCCGGCAGGCCCTGACCGAGGCCCAC
>JAJDNS010000205.1 GCA_022340585.1 Acidobacteriota bacterium | reverse complement strand
ACGACAGCGCGCTCAGAATGACGATTGGGGTCCTCCATTTTGTACGAGGTCAGGAGGCGGGCGTCGATGAGCTGAGCCAGCACCTCCTCCGCCGCCTCGCGGTCCGGGAAGGCCGACAGCAGCTCCTCGCGCTCGATCACTGCCCGCGTCCCCTGGGCGGTCACGAGGTTGCGGAAGATTTCTCGCACCAGCCCCTGGCGCTCCGAGCCGACCCGGTCCATTGTCTGCTCGGCGTGCTGGGCCAGGGCCCCCGCCACGCCCCCGATCTCCTCGTACGCCGCTCGCGTGAGGACCTTCTTCTCACGGTCCCGCTTCTCCCACAGCCGAGAGACCGCGAACGCCAGCAGCGGAAGTGCGGCCCGCGCCCCCTCCACCGACTCCACCATCTCGTCGACCAGCGCGGCGTCCTCGAACCGGTACCCCTGCTTCTTCGCCGGCTCCTCGATGGCCCGGCGCAGGTCGTCCGGCTTCAGGGCCAGGAGCACCGTGAGACCCTCCACCACGGGAGCGAGGGGCGGCTGCTCGCAGCAGCGGACCAGGAAGTCGTCCCGCAGCGAGAGGATCACGTGGATGCCTGCCTCGCTCGCCAGACGCCCAAGGAGGCTGGCGAAGCGCTTCTGGACCTCCGGCGGGCTCAGCGTGATGAGCTCCTCGAGCTGGTCCACCACCAGCAGCGCCTCGCCGTGACGGCCCCGCCAGCGGCCGAACAGCTCCACCGCCGTGTCCGGGTCGTCGAAGCCCACCAGCTTCCCCAGGGCCTCCGTGTCCCCCGCCAACTCCGGCCCCAGGGCCTGCCCCAGGCCCCGGAACGGCTGGGCTCCCGGCGTGCACACCAGCGCGGCCCACCCCTCGGGCCGCGCCGGAAGGAGTCCCGCACGTAGGAACGAGGTCTTGCCCGCCCCCGAGGGACCGATCACCGCCAGGAGCCTCCGGTTCCGGATCCGCCCCCACACCTCCTCGACCTCGCGCTCCCGGCCGTAGAACACCGATGCGTCCTTCTCCGTGAAAGACGACAGGCCCGGGTAGGGGCTCCTCTCCTCCACCTCCCGCAGCGCCGCCGCCCCAGACGGCGCGGCCAGGACCGGCTCGAGGGCAATCACAACCTCGTGACCCGAGGCGTAGCGGTCGTCGCGGTCCTTCTCCAGGCACCGTCGCACGATCCCGCCGATCGACGGAGGGACGGCCCGGCTGAGCGATTCCAGGTCGGGCGGCGTCTCCTCCACGATGGCCGTCAGCGTCCCGGCCACCGTGTGCTTCCGGAAGGGGTGCTTCCGCGCCAGGAGCTCATAGAGCACCACGCCAAGGGAGAAGACGTCGGATCGGGGGTCGATGGGCAGGGCCCGGGCCTGCTCGGGCGACATGTAGAGGACCGTCCCCGCCACCTGGCCCGGGGGCGTCGACTGCGCCGCCGTGGACACCTCGCTCGTGATCTCCTCCTCCGAGCGCACGAGCTTGGCGAGGCCGAAGTCCAGTACCTTTACCCGGCCCTCGGTGGTCAGGAACAGGTTCTCGGGCTTGAGGTCCCGGTGGACGATGCCCCGGGCGTGGGCGGCCTCCAGGCCGCGGGCCGCCTGGAGCATGTACGTCAGAATCTGCGAAACGGTGGGTGTCCGGCGCGAGACCAGCTCTCGCAGCGTCTCGCCCTCGAGCAGCTCGGTAACCACGTAGGGCCTGCCCTCGTGGGTCCCCACGTCGTGGACGGTGAGGATGTTGGGGTGGTTCAGGGCGGCAACGGCCCGGGCCTCCCGCTCGAAGAGGCTGAGGCGCGCGGAGTCGGCGGCGACCTCTGCGGGGAGGACCTTGACCGCCACCTCGCGCCCCAGGCGGGGGTCCCGAGCCCGGTAAACCTCCCCCATGCCGCCGGCCCCGACAAGGTCGACGACCTCGTACGGTCCGAGTCGCGTCCCGGGAGCGATCGTCACTCCCTCCGCCTTTCAGCCTACCAGCTGGGCACGTCCTTCCATCCGGGAAACGGCCCCACCTCGAGCCGGTACCCCGTCGAGGACGCCTCGTCCTCCACGACCTCCAGGTTCGTGAACGACCGCAGCTTCGCCATCAGCTCCTCGTAGGGCAACGTGTGGAAGGGTGGCTTCGAGAGGTCGGGCATGGGCCAGAGGCGGACTTCGGTCCCCGACTTCGAGCCCACCCAACGGAGATCGGGAGAGACCACCACCCGCTCCACCCCGGCGGTGTGTCCCATCAACAGGTGGGGTTCGCTGCCATCGGCGTTGCCGACGCGGATGATCCCTTCGGTGTCCCCCGTGGCAATGACTCGCCCTTCGGGGCCGATCGCCACCGAGCTCACGGAGGACCCGTGCGTGGTGATCGGCGTCTCCCCTCCGTCGACCTCGAGAAGTGCGAGGGTGGTGGGGCTTTTGCCCATGTCGATGTCCTCCGTAGCCTCGCCCCCAACCACCAGGATCCGGTGACCATCTCGACTGGCCGCCATCAGGGCGAACGGGGCCCTCCACAGCCACGACTCCTCTCCCGAGCGCATGTCGAACGACCGCACACCCCCGTGACCGGCGGCCAGGACCCGCTCTCCCGCGAAAGCCGCCACGTACACCGCGCCAACGTTGCCGACGTCCTCGTCCTCGGGAGGAACCAGCGGCCACGACCGAAGCAGGTCTCCCGACTCGAGGTCGAAGACGCGAAGGTGCTTGCGGCCTGGCGGCCGGGCCAGCTCTGCGGCGGTGGCCGCCAGACGGCCGGCGGGATCGATGGCGCAGCCCGCGTTGAGCTCCCGCACCGGCCGCGGCTGGAGCCACGTGGCCTCGGTGCCGTCAATCGGCTGGAGGCTCGCACCGAAGAAGCAGTCCAGGTACGCCCGGCCATCCGGGGTGAACGGGAGGGGATGCGCGTAGGCCCATCCCTGCGTCTTGAACGACCGGGGCCGCGGCTCGACGTCGGGACCGAGCGGCCAGACGAACGCCCCTTCTTCGCCTGCGGACACGATTCGCCGCGAATCGGGTGTGAAGCCGAGCGACAGAATGAACTTCCGGTGTCCCGGCAAGATGAAGGAACGTGGCGATTCGATCGCCCAGAAGTCCGCTGATGCCATGTGGAATGTGACCAACCACTGGCCGCGTGGGTGGAACAGCCCGTATTTCGTGAAGGCCTCCTCTGGCCTCTGGAGGACGCGGGCTCGTGCGCCCGGAGGGCCATCGAGGTCCCAGACCGAAGCGCCGTGATGTACCGATGAGCCCCACACAAGGAGCCGTTCCGCCGCGTCGAAGGCCGGGGGGAACATTCCCTCTGGATCGTCCATCTGAAACTCCTGAACGAGATCGACGTCGCCGGGGCCCGGATCCCAGACCGTCAGGCGCCCAGACTGCTGGCCCAGGGCCAGCCGCCTGCCGCTGGGACTGAACGCCATTCCCCCGCTGAGATCGGCCGTCGTGGTGAGCAGGCCGATGCGTTGCTCCGTGCCATGGCCATCTCCGGTCAGTGGCCGCAGCAGCACCTCACCGTTGCGCAGAAGAGCCAGTCGCAAGTTGGCCACATCCACTTCCGGTCGCCGTCCACGAAACGAGCCAACGGTCTCGGGCGCCGAGCCGTCGTAGGGCCATCGAACGAGCAGGGCTTCCTCGTCTCGGGGGGCCTTCCGTATTGCCGTCAGGAGACCGTCCTCGAGAAACCAGAAGGCCTGCGCAGGGCGAGGGAAGCCTCCGTCTGACTGCACACTCAAGGTCCGGATCTCTCGCCCTGCCGGCAGCGACACGAAGCGAAAGAGGTCCCCATCCGCGGTGGCGACGATCCAATCGTCGGACGGCCCGAAAGCCAGAACCCCCGGCCCAGCGAGCTGCATGAATCCCTTGATGACCCAGTCGGGGCTCGCGTCTTCGTGGAGCACCGCCACTTCAGTGGAGAACTCGTAGACGGCAAGATGTCGGCCGTCCGAGGTGAAGTCGCCCCGCCAGGCGCCCGCGCCCAGCGGCCGGACGCGCATCGGTGGAGCTTCCCAGAGGGCGGCCACGGCCAGCCGGCGTCCGGCAGCCGTATCCGCCACCTCCAGGCTCTTCCGAGCGTAGGCCAGAGCTGCAGTGGGGTACTTCTCTAGCTCGTTGCGGCCCAGCGCCACGATCTCGGCTGCTTCCGCCAGGCGGGTCTGTTGGACCGCCTCCTGCCGCGAGAGGCTCACCACGACGGCCACGGTAGCGAGGGCGGCGATCACGGCGGTGACCGCGGCACGGCGCCACCTCCGCCTGCGCCGGTCCCTCTCCAGCATGGCCGAAGCGAAGCTCTCCTCCACCACCGTGAGCTTCCCCGCGTAGCGCTCGCGCCACAGCTCGTACTCCCGCAGCGCCGTTCCGCTCCACAGCACGTCCGGCGAGCGACCCCTCTCCTCCCACACGTGGGCCGCCTGCTTGAGCTGGTCCCGCAGGACCGCCCCCTCCTCGTCCTGGGCCTGCCACCGGACCAGGCGCGGCCAGGCCTTCAGCAGGGACTCGTGGGCGATCTCGATGCGGTGGGTCGCCGCTGCCACAGATCCCTCGTCGCCCGCCTCGGGCTGAGCTCCTCGGGATGAGGACGGGGTACCCTCCACCTCGTACGAGGTCAGGAGCCGGGCGTCGATGAGCTGGCCGAGGACTTGCTCCGCCGCGGCGCGCTCCGTGAAGACCGACAGCAGCTCCTCACGGTCCGCCACCGCCCGCGTGCCCTGCGACGTCACCAGGTTCCGGAAGATCTCACGCACCAGCCCCTGGCGCTCCGACCCGATCCGGTCCATCGTCTGCTCGGCGTGCTGGGCCAGGGCCCCCGCGACTCCCCCGATCTCCTCGTACGCGGCCCGGGTCAGGACCTTCTTCTCCCGGTCCCGCTTCTCCCACAGCCGCGACACCGCGAAGGCCAGCAGCGGAAGCGCTGCCCGTGCCCCCTCCACCGACTCCACCATCTCGTCGACCAGGGCCGCGTCCTCGAAGCGGTAGCCCTGCTTCTTCGCCGGCTCCTCGATGGCCCGGCGCAGGTCCTCGGGCTTGAGCGCCAGAAGGGCCGTGAGTCCCTCCAGCACCGGAGCCAAGGACTCGTACTCCACGCACCGGATCAGGAAGTCGTCACGCAGCGACAGGAGAACGTGAACGTCGGCCTCCTTCGCGAGACGTCCCAGCAGACCCGCAAACAGCTCCTGGACCTCCGGCGGGCTCAGGGTGATCAGCTCCTCGAACTGGTCCACCACCAGCAGCGCCTCGCCGTGGCGCCCCCGCCAGCGGCCGAACAGCTCTACCGCCGTGTCCGGGTCGTCCAGGCCCACCAGCTTCCCCAGGGCTTCCGTGTCCCCCGCCAGCTTCGGCCCCAGGGCCTGCCCCAGGGCCCGGAAGGGATACCCCCCTGGCGTGCACACCAGCGCCGCCCACCCCTCGGCCCGCGCCGGCAACACACCCGCGCGCACGAAGGACGTCTTCCCCGCCCCCGAGGGGCCGATCACCCCCAGCAGCTTCCGGTTGCGGATCCGGCCCCACACCTCCTCGACCTCGCGCTCCCGGCCATAGAAGACCGCGGCGTCCTTCTCCGTGAAAGACGACAGTCCCGGGTACGGGCTCCGCTCCTCGACCTCCCGAAGCGCCGCCGCCCCCGAGGGGGCGGCCAGGACCGCCTCCAGGACCATGGCCACGTCGTGCCCCGAGGCATAGCGGTCGTCGCGGTCCTTCTCCAGGCACCGGCGCACGATGCCGGCGACTGACGGCGGAACCGCTCGACTCAGGGACTCCAGGTCCTGTGGCGTCTCCTCCACGATGGCGGTGAGCGTCCCCGCCAGCGTGTCCTTTCTAAAGGGGTGCGTCCCCGCCAGGAGCTCGTAGAGCACCACCCCGAAGGAGAAGACATCCGACCGCGCGTCGATGGGCAGCGCCCGCGCCTGCTCGGGGGACATGTACAGCACCGTCCCCGCCACCTGGCCGGGGGGCGTCGATTGCGCGGCCGTCGACACCTCGCTCGTGATCTCCGCCTCCGTCCGCACGAGCTTGGCCAGGCCGAAGTCCAGCACCTTCACCCGCCCATCCGTGGTGAGGAACAGGTTCTCGGGCTTGAGGTCCCGGTGGACGATGCCCTTGGCGTGGGCGGACTCGAGGCCCCGCGCGGCCTGGAGCATGTAGGCCAGGACTTGCTGGGTGGTGGGTGCGCGCCGCGCGACCAGCTCCCGCAGGGTCTCGCCCTCGAGGAGCTCGGTGACCACGTAGGGTGTGCCCTCGTGGGTGCCTACGTCGTAGACGGTGAGGATGTTCGGGTGGTTCAAGGCGGCCACGGCCCGGGCCTCGCGCTCGAACACGGACAGGCGCGCGGAGTCGGAGGCCACCTCCGCAGGCAGGACCTTGACCGCGACCGCTCTCTCCAGGCTAGGGTCCCGCGCGCGGTACACCTCGCCCATCCCTCCCGTGCCGACGAGACCTTCGATCTCGTACGGTCCGAGATGAGCGCCCTCAGAAAGCCTCACCACTCCGGCACCTCCTTCCAACCCGGGAACGAGTCGAGTTCGATCGACCAGCCGGTCGAGGACTCGGGGTCCCGCACAGCCCGGACGTTGGTCAGGGACTTCAGCTTCGCGATCAGCTCGTCGTGGGGCAAGGTGTGCAGCGGCGGCTTCGAGAGGTCCGGCATCGGCCAGAGGCGGATCCTGGGCCCCGCGGCAGATGCGATCCAGCGGCCGTCAGGTGACACGGCCACCGCGGAGACGAATCCGGAATGCCCAGGCAGAAGATACGGGTCGTCTCCGGTTGACCGCCCGACGCGGACTACGCCCTGGGCATCTCCAGAGACCAGGATCTGCCCGGTCGCGTCCAGCGCCGCGCTGGTCACAGCCGTTCCGTGAGTCTTCACGGGCCGCCGGCTGCCGTCCACCAGGTCCATTACCAGGAGACGTCGATCGGCATACGAGTTCGGATCGTCGATTCCATCGTACACGCCGGTGAGTGCCACCATGCGTCGTCCTCCGGCGCTGGTCGCGATGTTTGCCGCCTGATCGAGGAGAACTGTGGACTCCCCTGTCTCCAGATCCCATCGCCGAATACCCGCTGACCCCGCGGAGATGAGGGCCCCATCCCACGAGAACGCCAGAGCGGTGGTCCCGGTCTGCCATTCCTCTTCGGTCTGGAACGCCAGCGGGATCGACCGCGTGCTTCTGGACTCGCTGTCGACGACATACATCTCCTTCCGACCCCCTTGGCCGACGGCCTGCGGCGCGACCGCGACTCGCCGACCTTCCGGGTCGAAGGCCACAGCCTGAAGGACGCAGGTGTTCGGCACCGACAGCAGCGGCAGCGGAGGCCTGCCGTCGTTTCGGTGCAAGAAGAGGCCAACCAGCGGCGCGGCGATGGCGATGTCTCCACTGCCGGGACGGACGTCGATGCCGTAGCAGAAGTTCTCACGGCTAGTCTCGATCAAGCGCTGGTGGCCACTCCCTGTGGCGAGCGGCCAGACCCTGGCCCCGTCTCGAGCGCACGAGACGAGCGTACGTGCGTCGGGAGCAAAGCGAAGAGCGATGATCGGTCCGGCGGTGTGTCCAGAAAGAAGACGGGCGCGAGGCCATTCTAGCGGCCAGAACGTGATGGCCTTGTAGGCCGTCGCGGCGGCGATCCAGCGCTCGTCGGGGCCGAAGGCGACTCCGGCCATCTCGTTGTCGATGTCGGCCTGGCGGAGAGCCTGTGGCTTCGCATCCGGCGGGTCTTCCTCGCGCCACACCTGGGTCACCGCTCCACCCTCGACCGACGTCCACCCGAGGCGCCGCCCCGACTTCGAGAAGCGGGGGTGGCTGTAGGTGTGAGGGCGGAAGCCAGTGAAGCGAGCCTCTTCGACTCCGCTCTCCGTCGACCAGACGCAAAAGTGGCCAGACTCGTCCGCTGCGTACGAGCGCTCACCTCCGGGGGAGAAGGCCAGCAGCACGGGGGCCTCCGGGAGATCACCGAGGTATCGCCTGGGGAAGCGCCGCTCGACCGGACAAAGGTGGATGGCCTTTCCCTCCACCTGGAGGGTGAATCGACATGTCGGGTCGGGCAATCCGCGATCCAAGGGTAGAG
>JAJDNS010000174.1 GCA_022340585.1 Acidobacteriota bacterium | reverse complement strand
GGCCGGTTCGGTCCGTCGAAAGGAGCGTCCCCACCGTGACCGAGCCGCGCCCCATCCCCATGATCGACCTCAAGGCGCAGCTCGAGGTCCTGCGCCCCGAGATCGACGACGCCATCGAGCGTGTGCTCGCGAGCACCGCCTTCGTCTTCGGGCCGGACATCAGGGAGCTCGAGAGGGAGTACGCCGACTTCTGCGGCACCTCCGAGGCCTGTGGGGTAGCCAACGGCACCGACGCGCTCCACCTCTCGCTCCGGGCCTACGGGATCGGGCCCGGCGACGAGGTGATCACCGTTGCCAACACCTTCATCGCCACCGGCGAGGCGATCCTGCTGGTGGGGGCGACGCCGGTGTTCGTGGACATCGACGCCGACACGTTCACCCTCGACCCCGCGCAGCTCGAGTGCGCGATCACCGCGCGCACGAAGCTCATCCTGCCCGTCCACCTGTACGGCCACCCGGCCGACATGGAGGCCATCGACGAGATCGCGCGCCGCTACGACCTGCCGGTCCTCGAGGACGCCGCCCAGGCCCATGGCGCGGAGTGGAAAGGGCGCCGGGCCGGGTCCCTGGGCCACGCGGCGTGCTTCAGCTTCTACCCGGGCAAGAACCTCGGGGCCTATGGCGACGCGGGGATGGTCACGTCCTCGGACGCCGACTTCGCCGCCCGCGTGCGCCAGATCGCCAACCACGGGGCGGGAACCCACCGCTACGACAACGTCGTGCTCGGCACCAACAGCCGGCTCGACACGCTGCAGGCCGCCATCCTCCGGGTGAAGCTGAGGCACCTGGAGCGCTGGACCGAGCAGCGCCGCACCCGGGCGGCCGCGTACACCCGGGCCCTCGAGGGAATCCCGGGGGTGGTCCTGCCCCGAGAGCACGCCGACGCGCGCTCGGCCTGGCATCTCTACACGATCCGGGTGCCCGGGCGCGATGCGCTCCAGGCCCACCTCCGGGAGCGAGGGATCGCCAGCGCCGTCCACTACCCCCGGCCCATCCACCTCCAGCCGTCGATGGCGGGGGCCCGTGGCAAGGAGGGCGACCTGCCGGTCTCCGAGCTTGTGTCGCGCGAGGTGCTGTGTCTGCCGATCTACCCGGAGCTGCGAGACGAGGACATCGAGCGGATCGCCAGCGAGGTGCGGTCCTTCGTCAGCGAGGGCGCCAGTCGGCGCTGACGCTCCCCGGCAGCCCTTCGCGCGCCCGCTCCTCGCGAAGCAAGCGGAGCTGCGCGGAGGCCGCCTTCCGCACCTCGAGATAGCGGCTCTCCCGGAGAAGTGTCTCCAGGTAGCCCGCGTCGGCGGCGCGGGTCATCCTCCGGACGAGAACCTGGGCGATGTGCCGATCGCCGGCAAAGGTCTTCAGCTGCTCGCGATCATGGACCTTCTTCGCGGCCTCCTGGCGCACGAAGAAGTGGCGACGGCTGCGGACGACGTCGAGCAGGTCGTGGTCGTCCCGGTGGTCCGTCGCGAGCGATTCGATCCGGTGGAGGAGCTGGTCGTCGTCGAGGCCCAGCCAGCCGCCCGCTCCGGGAATGGGGCCGACAGTCTGGGGTTGGCGCCGGGGCAGGAAGCGATCGGTCACGTCGGACCGCTCAGGCGAGCTGGGCTGCTCGGCGCCGGAACTCCTCGATGACACCTTCGAGGATCTTCTGCTCCTCGCCGGCGATGCTGTCGAAGCTCACGCCGAAGACGAAGCCGCCACGGGACGAGGGCTGGACCCAGCGCACGGTGGCCGGCAGGTGCACGTGGGTGGCCTGACGCCCCATGCGAACCTCGACCGTGAGGGTCGTCCCCTCTGGTGGGCCTTCGGAATCGGAGTGGATGCGGGCCCCGGCACGGCTGAGGTTCATCAGGAAACCGGGGAAGCGCTGCTCCTCGACGACGAAGCGGCAGGCGACGACGAAAGGCTGGATGCGCTCAGTCTGGCGCTGCTTCCCCATCGAGACCCACCGGCAAAGCCACCGAAGCCGCCGGAACGGCTACTGCGGCTCCTCGGGCAAGGGCGGCGCAGGAATGGGCGCCGGAGCCTCCTCGACCGGCGGTTGCTCGGCGGGCCGCCCGGCGTTGAGGAGACTCTTCAGCTCCTTCCCCATCTTGAAGTACGGAATCTTCTTGGGCGGGACGTCCACCCGCTCGCCCGTCTTGGGGTTCCTCCCCTTGCGGGGGGCCCGGTTGCGGAAGCGGAAGCTGCCAAAGCCCCTGATTTCGACTTCCTGGCCACCCTGCAACGCGGAAACGATGCTCCTCAGGGCCGCCTCGACGATGATGCCCGCTTGGACCTGGGTGATGTCGAGGCGCTTGGCCACCACACTGATGAGGTCCGCCTTGGTCATCGCGCTCCTCGACGACTCGGCCATCTCCGTAACTCCCTGAAATCCCCGGCACTTCCGAGGGTAGAGACGGCGGATTCTAGCGCGCGAAATCCCCCGAAGTCAAATAAAGCGTAGGGGATAGCCCGTGCCTCAGGCGTTGGCGGTGCGCCGGGGGGCGACGGGCTTCTGGGTCGGACGGGCCTTGAGGGCGCCAAAGGTCTTCTCGAGGGCCTTGTCGACCTTCTCCTCGATGAGCCCGCGCTGCTTGGACTCCGCCTCCGCGATCTCACTGACCAGCAAGAACTTGGCGCGCTCGAGCATCCGCTTCTCGCGGAACGAAAGGGCCTTCTTTCGGGAAAGATAGGTCAGTCCCTTGAGGACCACGGCGACCTCGTACAGGCTGCCCGTCCGCATCTTGTCGGAGTTCTCCTTGAACCGGCCCTTCCAGTTCGAGAGCTGCTCAACCTTGCCATCGCCCAGCAGGTTGAAGATCTTGCGAACATCCGAGGGCCGGATGACCGGCCGAAGTCCCACCCCGTCCGCGTTGTCCTGGGGAACCCAGACCCGGGAGTCGTTGGCGAGAATGCGCAGCTCGTAGAGGCTCACCTGACCGCCACCCACGGGCCGAGTCTGGATGCTCTCCACGACCCCGATTCCGTGATTGGGATAGATGACCTTCTCGCCAACTTGGAATTCCACGGTGTCCTCTCTTTCTCGGGCAATCGTGTGGGGCGACGCCTGGGGGGGAAGACCGACCTGCGATAACGTAATTTTACCAGCCTGCATCCCGCGGGGCAATCGAACGGGGGGCACACGAGGCTCGAATACCCATATCGGTCACTCCAAACACACCAAACCCGACGATCCCCCGCCGTGGCTGATGAGGGACGACTCAGAGCAGGAGCAGCTCCCGGTACTCCACCAGCGCGTCGACGCAGGCGTCGATCTCGGCCTCGGTGTTGTAGAAGTGCGTGGAGATGCGCAGGCCCTCGGGCTTCTCGGTGACGTGGATGTGACGCTCCCGAAGGAACGCCAGCGCCCGAGGGGGGTCGGGCAGGCGGACGAGGGTCTCCCCAGAGCGGTGCTCGTCGCCCGGAGAGAGAACCTCGAAGGCCTCCCGACCCAACCGGAAGGTCAGGTACATGTTGAGGCTGAGAATCCGCTCGGCAATCGCGTCGGTCCCGAGACCGGCAAGGTAGTCCACCGCGGCCCCGAGTGCCGCGATCGTCCCGAACGAGGGACACCCCACCTCGGTGCGGGCGTTGGTGGGGAGGGTCTCGGCGTGACGATTGTCGAAGGCGTACGGATCGACCCCGCTCAGCCAGCCAACGGCCCGGGGCGGGCGCTCCTTCAGGAGCTCCCGACTGATGTAGCAGAAGCCGGCCCCGAAGCCGGCCCCGAGCCACTTGTGTCCGGCGGTGGCGAGGGCGTCCACGCCGCTCTGCCTCACGTCCACCGGGAAGGCGCCCACCGACTGGCTGCCGCTCACGACGAGGTGGCGGCTGCCTTTGATGCGACCGAAGGCATCGAGGTCCTGGCGACAGCCGTTCGAGAACTGGACGTGGCTGATGGAGATCGTCGCCGTCCGCGGGGCCTCTCCCTCCCGGAAAGACTCCACCCGAAGCACCCCTTCCACCGCCGGGACGAAACGGACGAGGACGCCCCGGTGGATCCAGGGCAGCGTGACCGCCGGGAACTCGAGCTCGTCCGACAGCACCGCCCCGTCGCCTTCGAGGAGATCCACGATGAGATTCATGCCGGTCGAGGTGTTGGCAACGAAGGCGATCTCGTCGGGCCCCGCCCCGATGAAGCGCGCCACCTTCCCGCGCACCTCCTCGCGCCGCCGCATCCACGTCCCCCAGAGCCGGTCGCCACCCTCCTCGAGCTCGCGGTAGAAGGCGGTCACCGTCTCCCGCACCGGCCGCGCGATCAGCGACGTCGCCGCCGCGTTGAGGTAGACCTTGCCCTCGAGTCCCGGAAAATCCTCGCGGACCTCGTCCCACATCAAGGCCATGGCCCGATGAGGATACTCCAAGCCGTGCGACGGCAGGGCCCAGAAAGGCGCAAGGTGGTCATGGCACGGGGTTTGCTAAACTTGGGCCCAGTGCTGACCCTCGTCCTCTTTTCGGCCCTCGCAGTGGCCTTCGCCGTGGTCGTCTACGTCATGGTGGGGCGACTCCAGGCCGCGCAGCGGAAGCTCCACGCCGAGAAGTTTCGGGTCATCACCCTCGAGCGTCAGGCGGCGAGCCTGCGGAAGCAAGTCGATCAGATCGAGGCCGAGCAGAGGTCTCTCATCCGCTTCCTGAAGGACTTTCCTCACGCCGCCCACGAGCTCCACAAGGAGAGACGGGTGCGGAGGATTCCCGGTCTGCTCCTCGGCTTCGTCCATCGGACGCTGGAGCCGGGAGGAGTGCTGGTCCTCGTCCGCCGGCGCGCGGTCGATGCCGACCCGTCCCGCGAGCGCCGGCTGGTCGTGGCCGCGGCCGCCCCCAAGGGAAGCGCGGTGGCCCTGGGCGCCGAGATCACGCTGGGTCACGGACCGATCGGCTTCGCCGCCGAGGTTCAGCGCGTGATGGACCGACGGGACTTCGAATCCCAGCCCCCGGAGGTGCGAGCGGCGCTCAAGAGCCAGAGCTTCTCCGGCTTCGTGCCCGACATCGTGGCCCCCATGGTGTCGGGGGAGGAAACGCTGGGCGCCATCGCAGTGCGAGGCCTGAGGCGTCACGCGGTCGACCCGAAGGACATCCTGCGCGTCATCGCCCAGACCGGCGCCCTCGCCCTGGTCAGCCTGGAGCGTCTCACCGAGATGACGGCCACCGCCAACGTCGACGGGCTGACCCACGCCTTCAACAAGCGCTTCGTCATGCAGCGGCTGGCGGAAGAGATCCGCCGGTCCCAGGACGAGAACCACAACCTCGCCGTGTTCCTCTTCGACATCGACCACTTCAAGCACTACAACGACCGGAACGGGCACGTGGCTGGCGACCAGGTCCTCCGACAGCTCGCCCGGCTCGTCCAGGAGAACGTGCGCCAGGACAGCCTCTTCGGGCGGTTCGGGGGAGAGGAGTTCGTCCTCATGCTGCCGGGGGCGGACAAGGGAAAGGGGCTCGCCGCGGCCGAGAACCTGCGCCAGCTGATCGCCGGACACCCCTTCGAGTTTGCGGCCGACCAGCCCCTCGGGTGCCTCAGCATCAGCGGGGGCGTGGCGACGTGCCCCGAGGACGCCACCGAAAGCAGTGGCCTTCTCCGATCCGCCGACGAGGCGCTCTACGCCGCGAAGCGCGCCGGGCGCAACCGGGTCCAGGGCTTCGAGACCCGCTATCTGGGCGACGAGGCCCAGGAGCCGGTCGAGCCGGTGGACTTCCAGGTCTCAACCGAGCCCGAGGCGCCGTCACTCCTCCGCGGTGAGGAGGCGGCGACCCGGAGGCTGCAGAACGGGCTCGGTCCCGACGAGACGACCCCCCTCGGCAGCCTCCGCGCGGTCAAGTAAGGCACGGCCGCCCCCGGTCGTTGCCGATCGGACCGTGCGGCCCGCGGCCTGCATTCGGGCGCCAGGTGGTGAAGTCCAGTCAACGGGTGCGGTAGACTCGAGGCAGCGCCGGGCCGGAGTGGCGAAACTGGCAGACGCGCGGGACTCAAAATCCCGAGGGGCTCACGCCCCGTGTGGGTTCGATTCCCACCTCCGGCACCACAACGTCGGTTCCCGCGTCAGGGAGGACTCGGTGGCTCCGGGAGGCGCCCGTGTAGGGACTCTTCGATGTCCAGGACCGTCCCGTCGTCGCAGTGAACGGTCCCCCCTCCGGTGGCGCTCAAGCCTCCGGCACGCGCGGTGCCGGAGTAGGGCAGGACGTCGGCGGTGCCGCAGTCGCCCCACTGCCGCTGGGTCAACCCGAACTGGATCGCGCCGTCCACGGTGACCTCCCCCGTCACCACCCCGGTGGTGAATCCATGGCGACGGACTTCGCCCGTCCACCGGGACTCCACCTGGGGCGCGATGATGAACACGCCCTGGACGTTGACTTTGGACTCTGTCCCGTCGGGCGTGCGGTAGGTGATGTCGAACTGAGCCGGCGTATTGGAGGGGGCTCCCGGAGCGCCCTGGCCTCCGTAGGTTCCAGTGATCGGTGGCCAGGTCGACTCCGTGGGTGAGCGCACGCAGCGAAGGCGACCAACGCCAGGATCCCGGCTCCCCGGCGCGCGCCCCGGCCTCGGGGATGGCTCGTCATGGCACCTCCTCTCCGGCCACCCGGGCCCGCTCCTCGGAGGTCTCGACCTGGAACCGGCGGTAGTTGGAGTAGCGGGCGCGGGCCTCGACGGGACCCCGGTCCGAATGCTCGTAGCGTTCGTACATCTCCTCGGGGACCCACAGGGCCAGAGACGCCTCGGGTCGGTACTGGGTGTTGACCCAGCTGTTGGCCGAGGCCCGTTTCACGCCGCCGAACACCCGATAGCGAGCCTCCGTCCGCAGCACGCGCCCGGTCTCTTCCTCGATCCACGCGCGCACCCAGGCGGTGACGTCACTCCCGTCGAGCTGTCGGACGAGCGTCGGGCTCACCACTTCCTCGCCCCGCACCTCGACCCCCGTGTGCCCGTCGAAATCCCGGCTCGCCCTCAGCTCCCACCGGAAGCGTCCCCGGTGCTGCGGGTGGAGCATCACCAGGGCCAGGGTGGGCACGTTGACGTCGCGGTAGGTCGGCCCGAGGTTGAAGCGCGCGCTCTCCTCGCGGATGGCCTTGGCCTTCTCCATGGTCGACTGGTCGGGATGCATGAAGAGTGTCTCGAGGCGGGAGTCGCGGTCCCGCACCTCCTGACCGTCCACCCTGTAGACGTCCCGGAACGTCACCCAGGGGACGTCGCCGGGCAACGTCACGAACACGATGTCGGACTCCAGCGTCCTCACATCGCGGGGCGTCCACTGGCGGTAGGTCTCCTCGGCGACGATGTCGCTGAACTTGTCCTGGAAGTCGACGACGTACCGCCCCGCGGCCTCCAGGAGCGGGGCCACGTCGGCCGGGACCTTCGGCGAAGGCACTGCCTCCGAGGAAGGAGCCCCCGCCCCGGGAACGCGAGCGTTGGCTTCGGACGTCTCCACCTCGAAGCGGCGGTAATCGGTGTAGCGCGCGCGGGCCTCGATGAGATCGAAGACCCGGCCGCTCCACAGGTTCTGGCCGACCATGTTCTCGTACCGTTCGTACATGGTGTCCGGGACCCACAGGCCCAGGGAAGGCTCCGGTCGGTAGTGGGTGTCGACCCAGGCCGCGGGACGTTCGCCGGCCGACGCCGAGAACCCGTCGCTCCTCCGCGACGGGCCGCCCCAGGGCCGGAAGAGGTACTTGACGTTCGTCCGGAGCACGCGGCCCGTCTCCGCCTCCACCCAGAACTGGACCTCCGTGGGCACCTCCTCGCCCCGCGTGTCGTGAACGATGGTCGGGCGCCCGGTCTCGACGGCGCGCAGCTCCACGGCACGGCGTCCATCGAGCTCGCGTGTTCCCTTCCTCTCCCACCGGAATTGTCCCCGGTGCTGGGGAAGGAGCATGACGAGGGCGAACGTGGGGCTGTTGACCGTGCGGTACGCGGGCCCGAGGTTGAAGCGGGCGCTCTCCTGGAGGATCGCGTTCGCCCGTTCGATCGCGGAGGCGTCGGGGTCTCTGAAGAGTGCCTCGAGGCGCGCCTCGCGGTCCCGAACCTTCTGGCCATCCACCTCGTAGGCGTCGCGGAAGGTCACCCAGGGCACGCTGCCGGACAGGGTCACGAAGACGACGTCCGAGCGCACGGTCCGGATGTCCGAACCGGCCCACTGGCGGTAGGACTCCTCGGCCACGAGATCGCTGAACTTCTCCTGGAACTCCGTCAGGTACCGCCCTGCCGCCGCGAGGATCGGGGCGACGTCGGGGGGGACCTCGGAGACCGGAGTCGCCTCGTCCCCGCCGGGAGCTCCCGGCGGCTCGCCTTCAGCGGACGCGGTCGCCAGGGGCGGGGGGCCCGGCTCGGGGGCGACGATACGGAACGACGTCGCCGCCATCGCCTCCTCGGCGCCCTGCTGCACCCGGGCATGCAGGACGTACCTCCCGGGCGCGAAGGCCCGGGCCGGGAGCTGCCCCAGGTACGTCACCCGTCCGTTCGCGTCGGGCGCCGACAGCGCCGCCTCCGATCGGCTCACCACCTGCCCGTTCCGGGAGACCTCCAGAGTGAGCTCCGGAGACTCCGGCGACGGGCCGGGATGAAGGCTCAGGAACACCCCGACGACCTCACCCTCGGCGGCCACGAACGGCTCGCCGAGGCGGGGGGTGCCGCGGACATCGCCGGCCCGGAGAAGACCGTCGCCCCCCTCCGCGAGCGGCTCCGGTCGCACCACGGTCAGACTCCCGAGGGACAGGCCGGTCTCCCCCGGCACCTCGAACGCCACCCGGGTCGCCCCCACCCGCCTCGAGCCCTGGTCGAGGGCCGCGGCCTCCAGTGTGTAGCGCCCCGGAGAGAGACGGAGCGCCCTCTTCACCACCAGGGATCGGGCCCGGATCGCCTCGACGTCGGACCCCGTGCCCTCGAGCGGCGTGTCGTGGCTCATCCGGGCCACGAGCCGGCCCTCGGAGTCTCGGACCCGCGCCAGGAGCGACAGCCGTGCGCTCTGCTCCCCGGCGTCCCCGCCGCCCGGCACCGGCTCGAAGGTCGCGGCGCTCAGGGGCACCTTGAGGGCCACCAGCACGTCGCGCTCCGCCCCGGTCCCGGCCAGGTGCACGGCCGCCGCCCGGAGCGGCACGTCGCGGGGCAGCGCCTCCCCGTCGAGGGCGACCGTCAGCGGCAGCTCCGAGGGGCGCACCACCGGCGCCCCGGGAGGCAGGGCGAAGTACCCCTTTCGCGCCCGCACCTTCACCCCGGGACGCGACACCTTCACCTCCAGGCTCCGCCACCCCCCGTCCGCCGAGGGGTTCGGCGTGACGTACGCGATCTCGTAGTAGGCGCGCAGGTCCTCCGCCACCCGTTCGAGGCCCGGGCGGAGGTCGTTCGTGTTCGCGACGAGGACCCCCCCGGTGCCCTCCGACAGGTTCTGGAGGTTCAGTTGGGGGTTCGCGGTCAAGGCGACCATCATGAGGCGGTCGTCGCCGGGGGTGCCGGGCTCTCGCCGGGCCAGGCGGTTGAGCATGGACCTCGCCTGCGTCCACGGTGACGCCGCAGCGGCACCCTCTTCCCTGGAAACGGAGCCGGCGTCGGCACCGGGGACGTCCGCCGACAGCCCTCGGGCGTCGAATCCGTAGACCGTGAGGTTGGAGCGATTCGCCTCGCTGATGGCCGACCAGAAGACCTCCTGGAGCTGCTCGGGGACGAAGAGCCCCTCCGAGAAGTAGAGCATCGTCTTGCGAGCCCTCACCGTCTGCAGGGACCGAGTCAGGGCCACCAGCGGGTACAGGGATTCCTGCCCGCGCCGCATTCCTTCGTTCCGTGCATTGAAGGCGGCGAGGGCCGCCGTGGCCCGGGCCAGGGCCAGGGCACCGGAGCCGGCGCCCCCGGTGGCCTCCATGGCGTCCGTGCCGAAGGCGAGGGCCAGGGCCTCCTCAGCCGCGCTGGCGTGCCCGGGGCTCAGGGGTTCGGTCCCCGCTCGGTCGTCCCCCGGCGTCGCCCGCTGGATGGGGCCCACGAGGGACGAGCGTTCCCGGGTGAACGTCTGATAGACCGACAAGGCCTGACCGATCCCCAGCACCGCGAACCAGGTGTTCTCGGGAAACGGCCCGGCGATCATGTCCAGGGCCGCCTCCCGGGCGCGCGAGGCGGCGTCTCGACCGAGGTGGTCGAAGACCAGCAGGACCACGTTGCCCGGGCGATCGACGCCAGGACCTCTCTCCTGGCGCAGGCTCTCGTCTTCCACGCTCGTCGAGCGGGCCCCCTCGGCGGGGGGCTGGATCCCCTGACGCGCCCCCCCCGGCGAGCCCGGCAGCGCCCTCGGCAACGTGGACGCTGTCGGACCCGGACCGGCCAGGCCGCGGGCGGGCCGCCCGGCTCCCTCGGCCCGCACGAGACGGAATGATGTGATCTCGCAGAGCTGACCGTCCTCGAAGACCTGGACCTCGTCGGCGCGCAGGTCGGGGACGAGGCGTCCCTCGTCGTCCCGCACCACCATGTCCAGAAGGACGGCCTCGGTGCCGGCCGGGAACACGGGGGGCTCGGCTTCCTGCCCTGCGAGCAGGCCGGCGGCGAGAACAAGCGCGATGCCGGCGAGAATCGGCCTCATCGGGACGCTCCCGAACTGATGTCTATCACGACGCCGCTGGCGCGGTCCTCATGGCGTCCTCCCGCCGCGCAGGAGATGGGACACCGTACCACTGGCAAGTGTCGTGCCGGTCGACTACGGCCGGTTTGGGGGAAATGGAGGGGGTTCGACGAGAGACCCTGTCACCGTCGTGAAGGGGCCCGTCCTCGATGGATGACGGTCCCCGCTCGCCCCGGGGGTCGGGCCGGGGCCCGCGTCCGGCGATCAGCTGAAGGAGCGGTATTCCTCGAGGATGTAGTGGACCGGGTTCTGCAGCTTGTCGCGCACCCAGACCTCGTAGTGGACGTGGGGAGCGTTCGAGCGACCGGTGTTGCCGACGAAGCCGATCACGTCGCCGCGCTGCACGCGCTGTCCGGGACTTACGTTGTACTCCTTCATGTGACCGTAGCGGGTGACGATGTCGAAGCCGTGGTCGAGGACGATCGCCTTGCCGTAGGCGCCCCGCCGGCCGACGGAGACGACGACGCCGTCGGCGGGCGCCTTGATCTCCGTCCCCGGCGGCGCCGAGATGTCGATGCCCGGGTGGAAGCTCGTCTGCCCCGTGAACGGGTCGCTGCGCCGACCGTAGCCCGAGGAGAGGTAGCCGCGGACGGGCCAGATCGACGGCGTGCTCGCGAGGAGCTCCGTCTGGTCCGTGTAGAAGTTCTCGATTCGACTCGAACGGGCGACCAGGTCGGAGAGCTGGCGGGACAACGACTGGACGGCGTGCTCGGGGTCGCGCGACGGCGGGGTCGTTTCGGCCCAGGTGGCGCCCCCCAGGCCGGCGACGACCCCGTCGTCTGTGGGCAGGGTCTGCTCGACGCCCGACACCACGCCGAGCTTCGTCACCGTCCGCTGGAGCAGGGCGATCCGGCTCTCGAACCGACCGAGGTTCAGGTTGTAGTCCTGCTCCTGCGCGCGGAGCGTGGCGTTCTCGAGACGGAGGGTCTCGATGTCCGCCACCTGCCAGTTGAGCCAGGCATAGTGGGTGAGCAACCCGACCACCACCAGGACGATGGCGACAGCCGTCCCCAGCACCCAGCGCACGAGGCTGACCGGAACGCGCACTTTCCGGGATGTCGAGCGGGCATCCGGGATGAAGATCAACGTGTAGTACTCGTCCGGCATCGGGCCGCCTCCCCCGGGCGCCAGCCAGCGCACGGTATCCGTCACCACGCCGTCATCTCAGTGCAATCCGCGGACCAGCACCACGAGAGGGTGCCACCCCCCGCAACTAACTCTACAGTAGCCACTTAAGCAGCTCGCCGGGCGTTCGCCGACAGTCTGGAAATCACCGCGTGTCCGAGTCTGGGACAAAGACCCGGGTGGGGTGGGGTACCGTTGGAGCATCGCGAAACGGAATGTCACCCTTGCCCCGAAGCGCATCCAACCTCATCGGGACGGTCTTCCTGGCCGTCGTGGTGCTCCTCGGGCTGGCGGCGGAGCAGGACTGACGCCGTGCGCGACCGGCCCGGCCCGACGGAAGCCGCACACCGGGAGGTCGAACGCCTCCGTCTGACCCGGCGGGCCTGGATCGGCGTCTTCGCGGCCGCCGGCGCGGCCTGGTGCGTGGCCCTGCTCCTGTGGGCGCAGCACGGGACGGACGAGGTGCTGGCCCGGTGGTCCGCTGCTCTCGACCCGCGAGGCCTGACGATCGGTCTGGCCTCGGCGGCGAGCGGCTACGGGAAGCCGCTCATGGGCGTTATCCTCCTCCTCACTCTCGTCGCCTCGGTCCTCGTGCCATCGTGGCGCCGCGACAGGAACGTCTTCATGCTGACCCTGATGTCCCTGGGGATCTCGGGAATCGCCGGAGACGTCCTCAAGGAGCTGGTCGATCGTCCGCGTCCCTCCATCGAGTACTCCACCCTGAGCTTCGCCGCCGGCGAGTCGCGCACGTGGTCGTTTCCTTCCGGGCACTCCACGAAGGCCGTGGCTCTGGCGCTGCCCTTCCTCGTGTTCGTCACCGGCTGGTGCGGCTGGCGGGGACTCGTCAAGTGCGCTCTGGCCGGACTCGCGGTGTCGGTGTGCGCCTCTCGTGTCGTCCTGGGGGCACACTACCTGAGCGACGTCACCGGCGGGGTGGCGATGGCCCTGACCGGCCTGCCCCTGGCGGTGTGGGCGAGCAACTCGATCCTGGGTCGGATGACCCTGGCGAGCCTGGATCGGGCCAGCCGGATCTGGATCGGCGTCTACGCCGTGCTCGTGGTCATCCTGCTGAAGCTCTCCTGATCGGCCGGCGTGCGCACCCTTCACTGCACGACGGGGCCGACAGTCACCTCGAAGACGCCCAGGTCGTGGGGAGCGTTGCTCAGCAGGTCGTCCATCATGGTGACGACGATCTCGCCCAGATCGCCTCGCTGGCCGATGCTGAGGTCGTCCCACATCCAGTCGAGAACGAGGGCGTGCCCCAGCACCTGGTACGGGAGGGCCCGGTGGCTGATGCTCCCGGGGGGGTAGCCCCACCGCACCCAGTCGTCCAGGACCTTGTCCCGGTACTCGAGGCTCGGGGCCTCGATCACGTGCAGCAGCGCCAGGCGCTCCATCTCGAAGTGGGAGACCTCGTCGTTGGTGTGCCACCCCGACGAGCCGTCCATCCGGGATTTCAGCTCCTGGTAGTAGGGCGCGATCGCCGTCGACGCGGCGCGGGGGCGGAGCGGCTCCAGTCCCTCGGGCCGCAGGTAGAGACGCGGGTGACCGCGAGTCTACGCCGGCTGCGAGTCCTTCCGCACCGCCGGCGTCAGCCGGCCAGCGACAGGAGCATGATGAGCAGCGCCAGCGCGAGCAGCCCCGCGCAGATTGCGCCCAGGATTCTCCAGACCGAGTAGGGCGCGCGCCCCACGATCCGCGTCGAGTCCTGGCCCGAGATGACGGTGCGGAAGAGGCGGCCCCGGTATCGGAAGGCAATGACGTACGCCGGGAACGCGTAGCGCTGGGTCACCAGGCGTCGCAGGAGGATGGCGGCCGAGAAGTTGCGGAAGCGGGAGCCGGGGATGAAGCCGTCCTTCACCCGGTGCTCGGCCAGCTGGCCCATGGCCTCGGCCACGCGCTGGCGAGCGGCCGACCGCCGGATGTCGAACTGCTCGACGATGGTCTCGCCTTCGGCGCCCTCGGGCTGCTCGCGGGCGGTGTCGAGCCGGTAGCTGCTGGTCAGGTGGTCGGTCTCGGTCTCCGAGAGCCCCCGGGTCGCGGGCACGAGGATGTCGCGGAAGGGCATCTCCAGCCGGCCGGCGTGGGGGGCCCAGGATGCCTTGCGGCGCCCGTAGTCCGAGTCCCCGGCCCAGCTGACGAGGGCGTCGGCCAGGAACACCCACCCCACCCACCACAGGGCCTTCAGCGATTCGAGCCGCGCGGAGGAAGCGAGGTCGGAGGGCCGGAAGAACCCGAGGCCCGAGAGCCACGTTCGGTAGGCCTCGGTGGCCTCACCGCGGGATACGGTGAAGGGGACGAAGTGGCGGGTCTGCTCCATCGGGTCCGACGGGGTCTCCAGGCGGGTGACCGAGCCGCAGAAGGCGCACTTCGGCGCCCGGGCCGTCTCGCTGTAGGACACCGCGGCCCCGCACCCGTTGCACCGCAGCACCTCGACCTTCGCCTCCGGCCGGTCCACGTACTCCCCCACCGGGACCGCCTGGTGGCAGATCGGACAGCGGAGATCGTCCCCTTCGATGGGGCTGTCACACCGCGCGCAGGTGGGGGCTCCGGTAGTCACTGGAGCAGCCACACCAGGAGCCGCACGAGGCCGATGAGGGCCGCGACGGCCGCGAGGATCAGTCCGACCTTCGCCCAGGAGAGCGGAATACGGCCGTAGACCTTGCCGGTCTGCCCGTTCACCAGGACTCGGATCGGGGGCTTCTCGTCGTCGTACCGGATGGCGAACACCCAGAGGGGGACCAGCGTGAGGTCGATGGACTCGTCGACGAGCTCGACATGGTGGCGGAGGTCCCTGACGCTGTCACCCGGGAGGAAACGGCGCAGGAGCTGGCCGACGTGTGCCGTTGCCTCCTGGCGCGCGAGATGCCGGCACTCCTCCCGGGTCAGCGACGGCTCCTCGGCGATCCAGCCGGAGACGAGCCCCGGGGTGTAGCGGGTGAGCACGCCGAGGTCGAAGGGCTCGATCCCCTCGATCTCGTCGTTGGGAATGCCCCGTGACGCGGTGACCAGGATGTCGGCGACGTAGGTCGAGTGCCGCCCCTCCAGATCGCGGTACTCGGTCCGGCTCTTGTCGTCCTTGTCCTTGTAGCGCTCGCCGATCGAGGCGCGGTAGCTCGTGTGGGCGGCCGCCGAGTACAGGTAGGCGGGGAGATAGACGCCCTTCACCTTCTCCGCGGACCGGCCCCTGAGGCCGAACGGCCCCATCCTCCGACGCCGGATCCAGCGCCGCATGCGGCGCGCGGCCTCGTCGCGGGTGACCACGAAGCCCAGGCCGAAGACCGGGTCCGGCCGGTCCTCCGTGGCCGGCCGGTCGACCACCGAGGGCGAGTCGCAGTACGGGCAGCGCGCCGTTCGTTGGAGGGGCTCGAAGAGGATCTGGGCGCCGCAGGAGCGGCACGAGACCTCGATGCGCTGTTCCGTGGACGCCAGCGGACCCAAGGGACCTCTCAGCCGATCTCGACCCGGGTCCCCGTGCGGGCGGCCTCGTACATCGCCTCCATGACCACGACGCGGGCCGCCGCTTCGTCCGGGGTGACCAGGTGAGCGGTGCTGCCACCGGCCACGGCGTCCACGAACTGGTGAAGCGGCGCCTTCGGCTGGGGTGGCAGGTCGGTCCAGGGGCGGTCGAGGCTCGACCCCTCCACCTTCTTCGACTCGAAGCGCAGGGCACCGTTCACGATGAGCGCCTGGCCCTCGGTCCCGGCGATGATGAACTTCACGGGGTCCGCGACGTCGACCCAGCCCGCGGTCAGCGTCCCCGTCACCCCGCTCGCGAACCTCATCAGGGCGGTCCCCGCCTCGTCGCAGTCGTCGTAGCGGCCGGTGACCACCTCGATCTCGGCGCTCACCGCCCTCACGTCGCCGAGGAGCCACATGAGGATGTCGAGGGAGTGGGTGCCGAGGTCGCCGAACGCCCCCACCCCGGCGACCTTCGGGTCCGCCATCCAGCGCCAGGTGTTGGCGGGGTCCCCGGGCTTCTCGTCGAACCAACCTCCGAGGGAGCCGCTGTGGACGTTCCAGGCCTGGGCGCGGGTGATTGTCCCGAAGCTCCCGGCCTCGATCTGCTCCTTGAGGAAGAGGTGCTTCGGGTCCATCCGCATGAAGTAGCCGGTGGTGAAGAGGAGGCCGGCCTGGTTGATGGTGGCGGCCATCTCCAGGCTCCCTTCGGCGCTGACCCCCATGGGCTTCTCCACGAACATGTGCTTGCCCGCCCTGGCGGCGGCGGCCACCAGCGCGGGGTGCCGGTCGGTCTCGGAGCAGATCACGACCCCCTGGACCTCCGGGTCCGAGAAGACGTCGTCCAGGGTGCCGGCGACCGGTGCCTGGAGATCGGCCGCGCGCACCTTCGCCCGCTCGGGGTCGTGGTCCCAGACCCATTTGACGCGCACGTCCGGACGCCCGTTGAGCAGAATCACGAACCCCGGGGTGTGGATGTGGCCAACGCCGACAAACGCCAGGACGATCTTCCCATCGGGGGCGCCGTCTAGGATGGTGGGCCCGGCCGCCAGCGCGGCCCCGGCAATGCCCGCGGTCCTGAGGAAGTCGCGGCGGCTGCTCGTCTCGGTCATCGTGGTGCTCCTTTCGTCCTTGCTCCGGGGGGAGCCGGGCCCCGGCTCGGAGTGAGCTTAGGAATCCCGGGGGAAGAGGTCAATGGCGTCACCGGCCCGCTACTCCTTCGCGAGGACCGAACCGGCCTGCGGCCGGATGCCTTGGCCAAGGACACGATTCCGCCATGGCGACCGTGTCCTTGGCAGGGGGACCGGAAGCCCCACGCGGATGCGCCGGGAGAAGTCGGGGGCCCGGTCGGCGGCCCGGGCGGCCTCGTTGACCCGGGAGCGTTTCTCGAGCTCCTCGAAGGACAGCCTGGTGTCGAGCGCACCCCGCTCCCAGGCGTACCGCGGGGCGTAGCCGCTCAGGAGCACCTTCCAGCTCATGGGCGCGGCCCCGGGGTTCACCCGGAGATGGGTCACGATGGCGGTCGTGCAGTTGGTCGTGAGCGTGTTGTACCAGCGCGGCTCCTCGGCCAGCGAGTTGATCTCGCGGACGTAGTCCAGGAACACCCGGCGGATCCTCTCGGGGGGCGCGTTCGTACGGTAGACGTAGACGTCTTCGGGAGGGTTCTCCCGGTAGTTCGTCCGCAGGCGAATGAGGTCACGCTCGTCGGCCACCACGTAGAAGAGCTCGTACCGCTTGAAGAAGCCGGCGATCGTCGAGTAGCCCTCGGTGCGCTCCCGGCGGGTCTCGACGGAGACGGCGACGAAGTCTTCACCCCCGAACCCGAAGCTCAGCATGACGTGGGCGATGGCCTCACCCATCCAGTACGAGGCCACCAGGTCCAGCGATTCGAGGCGTCGAAGGTCGCAGCGACGTTCCTCGTAGCGCGGGGTGAAGTCGGTCTCGGTGCGGTAGTCGAAGTTACGGACGTCGTGGAGGGTGACGAGATCGCCGTCCACCGTTGCCCGGGGGACCACGGCGTACTCAGGCGCCCAGTCGCGGTCGTTCGAGGGGGGGATCCCGCTCCACCAGGCCAGCACGAGCCCGAAGCCCACGACGAACGACGCGGCCGCCCACCACCGTGTGCGCGGGTGGAGGAACGCGCCCACCGCCACCAGGCCGAACACCGCGAAGGCGACGGCCAGGGCGAGCCGCACGCCGTCGCTCTCGATGTCGGAGTAACGGATCGCCAGGACGCCCCAGGCGGTCGCGCCGGTGCCGAGGAGGGCCAGGGGAAGCAGCACGAGGAGTCGGAACGCCATCCCCCCCTCTCAGCGGGCCCGGGCCACGAGCAGGGTCAGGTCGTCCTCCTGCTCGGTGCCGCTGAAGCGGCGTACGGTGTCCACCACGGCCCCGAGCAGCTCGGCGACGGGCTTCTCGATGTGCAGCTGCACCGTCTCGAGGAGCCGCTCCTCGCCGAAGTCCTCGCCGTCGTCGGAGAGGGCGTCGGTCGCCCCGTCCGAGAAGACGACGAGGGTGTCGCCCGGGTGCAGCTCGACCTCGGCCGTCTCGCAGGACCAGGACTCCATGAGCCCGACCACCATCCCCGTGGGGGCCAGACGCTCGACCTCGCCCCCTTCGGCGCGGATGAGCATCGGGGGGTTGTGCCCGCAGTTCGCGTAGTGCAGACGGCGGGAGTCGTCCTCGTAGACCCCCAGGAAGAGGGTGGCGTAGTGGTGCGTCTGGCTGGAGTCGTGCAGGAGCTGGTTGACCTCCGCGAGCTGCGGTGCCAGCGAGTCACCGGCCTGGGCCGAGCGGCTCCGAAGGCTGGCCTGGAGGCTTGCCATGAGGAGCGCGGCCGAGAAGCCCTTTCCCGAGATGTCGGCGAGCACCAGCCCCACGCGACCGGGGCCGAGGTCCAGGAAGTCGTAGTAGTCGCCCCCCACCACGCGGGCCTGGAGACACCCCCCCACGCACTCGAGCGTCTCCAGGTGCGGCGGGGCCTGGGGCAGGAGCCGGCGCTGCACCTCGGCCGCGAGCTCGAGCTCGTGGTCGGTGCGGCGCTCGGTCTCCAGGCGCCGGGCCATCTCCTCGGCCAGGCGGATCCCTTCGAGGGCGATGCCGGCCTGACCCGCCACCATCTCCAGCAGCCGGCGATCCTCCCCCGAGTACGGCTCCTCCGAGAGGCGCGGGCCGAGGACCACGAGGCCCATCAAGCGTCCGTCTCGGCCGGTCAGGGGCACCAGGCACTCGGGCTCGAGGGGACGGAAGGGATCGAAGACCCCCGCGTCCCGGATGTCGTCGTCGGTGAGGTCGGCGCTTTGCGCGCGTCCCGCGAGGATCTCGGGAGGCGCGAGGTCGCTCGGGAGGTCCAGCGGGTCGGTCGAGGCCACCGCGTGCAGCCGGCCGTCGCGCCCCTCGAGGTAGACGGCCAGGGATCGAGGCAGCAGCGCCGCGTTGATCTGCTCCTCGAGGAGGCGGGCGATCTCCTCCCGGCTGTCCGAGGAGCGGATTCGTTTGGCCAGCTCCTGCAGCACGAGGTGGACGTCGTAGGTTCGCCGGAAGAAGGCCCGGTCGATGCGCTCGCGCACCCGCCGGTGGAGCCGGGTCACGCCCCAGGCCAGCAGAGTCCCGAATCCGGCCCCGAGCGTGAACGCCACCGCCGAGGCCCCTTCCCCTACGTCGTGTTGAGGCGTCACCGTCCGCGCCACCAGCAGCGTCACGCCCAGGGCGAGGGCCAGCAGGACACCCACCGCCCCCCGCTGGACGAGCAGGTAGCGGGCGCTGCGCCGGAGGAGGACCGGGACCTCGAGCACCCGGTGCTTGATCACCGCGTAGGCGTACGACACGGGCAGCAGGGACAGCGCGATCACCGCCGGGGCCCAGACCCAGAACCCCAGGGCCGGCGGGGGCCGACGGAGGACCACCGCCGTCGCCTGGAGGACCAGGACGGGCACCAGGCCGAGCAGTGTTCCCCACACGATGACCTGGGCCTTGCCCCGCACGGCGGGGTCGGGAGAGCGCAGGACGTTCCACAGCAGCGAGGCCAGGCCCAGGGTGAACCCGCCAAACGAGTAGACCAACACCACGACCGGCACGACCGCGCCGAGGGAGCGGGCCGGGGCCAGGACAGGCTGGAGAGTCCCCGCGCTGGCCGCCACCCCGGCGAGGGGAAGGGCCACCGCCGCTCCCGCTCCCAGCCAGATCCACTTCAGCCAGGGGAGACGGGTGTCCAGGACCGAGCGCCCGGGAAACACCGAGAAGAAGAAGAGCGTGAGGGCCGGGACCAGCCCGGCCAGGACGATCTGGTAGGCGAGACAGAACCTCCTCAGCGGCCAGGGAACGTGGGCCAGCTCCGCCACCGGGGCGCCGGCGGCGAATCCCGCGAACACCAGGGCCAGCAGCCAGGCGTTGCGGTCGTCGGGCCGGAGAAGAAGCACTCCCAACCCCACCACCACGAACGGGATCGGGTAGAGCGACACGAGCTGGATGGCCAGGGTGCGCCCCAGGGCCTGAGGCTCGGGGGCCCCGAGAACGAGCTCGAGCTCGAACGAGTCTGGTTCCCCGTCGGAGGGCCTCTCCACCGAGAGCCGCACCGGGTCGCCGGGCTGACGGCTCAGGACGAGGTCGAGGATGGGGTTCGGGCCGCGCAGAGGCTGGCCATCTAGGGCGACGATGTCATCGCCCCGGCGCAGGTCCGCGGTCGCCGCGGGGCTGCCCTCGTAGACGTGCTCGACGTTGATGGTCCGCGTCGTCCGGGAGTACCGGGACTCGATGCCCAGACGCGCCTGGGGCTGCAGACGGACGGTGTAGAGCCACACACCCGCGTAGAGAAGCGTGGCGGCGGCAAACAGCCAGGCCAGCAGGGTCAGGAGCCGTTGGGCTCGGGGAGGCACGGCCCCATCTTATGTCGGAGAGGGCCTCCGTGGACGCGGCGCAGAAGACCGAACCGGCTTGCGGCCGGCTACCCTGGCTGAGGACACGATCGCGACATGGCGCTCGTGTCCTTGGCGGGGACTACTGGAAGAGAGTCTTTCCCGGCCCGTTCTTCTCGAGTCGCTCCTCGACCAGGGACAGGATCACGTCCCGACGCGCCAGCAGGCCCTCGACCTGCATGTCTTCAAGGAGGTCGCCCATCTTCTCCTCGATCGCCGCCCGGTCGAGCTTCTTCAGGCGCTCCAGCGCCGCGCGGGAGAAGCACTCGAGGTCGTCGGGCGCAAGGAGCTCGTGCTGGATGCGAAAGCCCCGCGACGCGTCGATCAAGTAGACGTTGAAGTCGGGGTCGACGAGGGTGTTCTCGACGTTCTGGAAGTCGGTGTCGTAGATCAGCTGGCGGAAGAGCCGGGCGCAGTGGATCTGGTTGAACAATCGGATTCGCCCCAGGGGGCTCTTCGGCTTGACCTTCTGGTCCTGCCGCTCGTGCTCGCTCATGGCACCTTCGACCCAGAGCTGGAGCGCGCCCTGGCGTCGGTCGATCCGACGAACGACGGTCGGCGGCCACATGCCGAGACCCAGGAGCTTGTCGAGCTCGTAGGCCGCCACCTCGTGCTTCCAGGAATCCCGAAAGTCGAACTCGTAGCCACCGTCCTCTCTTCGCCACATGCCGCGCTGGCGCTCCTGGATCGTCTTCCAGGTGGCCCGGAGCGTGCGATCGCCCAGGCGGAGGGTGAGGCGCTGGGGATGGGTGATGCCTTCGGGGATCTCCTCCCGCCCGATGACCTCGGCGTT
>JAJDNS010000172.1 GCA_022340585.1 Acidobacteriota bacterium | reverse complement strand
CTCAAGCCGGCCAACGTCATGGTGACGACGGACGGACGGGTCAAGGTCCTGGACTTCGGCCTCGCAAAGATCACGGGAACGGAGCCGGCGGCCTCGGCCGACTCGGAGATGGCCACCGACGTCCAGACCCGCGAGGGCGTGGTGATGGGGACGGTGCCCTACATGTCCCCGGAGCAGGTGTCGGGGCTGAAGATCGACCCGAGGACCGACGTCTTCTCGCTGGGCATCCTTCTCTACGAGATGGCGACGGGGCGGCGCCCCTTCCAGGGCCGCTCCTCGGCCGAGCTGGCCTCGGCCATCCTCCGCGATGCGCCCCCGGCGCTCGAGGAGGCGCGGACGGACCTCCCGGACGGCCTGCGCCGGGTCGTCGCTCGCTGCCTCCAGAAGGAGCCGCGTGATCGGTTCCCGACGGCGAGAGAGGCCGCCGACGCGCTGCGGGACCTGCGCGGCGGACCGTCGTCGCTCACGCCGACGCTCACACGCGCGGAGTCTCGGGCGCCTTCGGCCACACCGTCGACCGGTGCCCGAAAGAAGGAGGAGGGCTTCTGGGTCGCGGTCCTGCCCTTCACGCACCGCGGCCCCGACCCCACCATCGAGGCCCTGGCCGAGGGGATATCCGAGGACGTGGTCACCGGTCTTGCGCGCTTCTCCTACCTGCGAGTCATCTCCCACAGCTCGACGCTGAAGCACGCGGGCGATACGGTCGACGTCCGCGCCTTCGGACGGGAGGTGGGAGCCCGGTACGTCATCAAGGGCTCCCTCCGCCAGGCGGGCTCGGTCCTGCGCATCGCCGTGCACCTCGTCGACGCCACCTCCGGGGCCCACCTGTGGGCGGAGACCTACAACCGCCCCTTCGAGGCCGACAGGGTCTTCGAGCTGCAGGACGAGGTCGTCCCCCGCATCGTCTCCACCGTGGCCGACATGAACGGGATCCTGCCCCACACCATGAGCGAAGCCCTCCGGACCCGGGACCCGCGGCAGCTGAGTCCATACGAGGCCGTGGTCCGTGGTCTCGGGTACTACCAGCGCATCACCGTCGAGGAGCACGCCGCAGTGCGAGACGCCCTGGAGCAAGCTGTTGAGAAGGCGCCCGACAACGCCGACGCCTGGGCGCTGCTCGCGGAGGCGTACGCAGAGGAGTACAAGCACGGCTTCAACGCGAGGCCCGATCCCCTCGGCCGCGCTCTGGGGGCGGCCCGCCGAGCGGTCGCGGCCGCGCCCTCCAACCACCTCGCGCAGCACAGCCTGGCCCAGGCCCTCTTCTTCCGGCGGGAGCTGCAGGCCTTCCGTCACGCCGCGGACCGCGCCGTGGCCCTCAACCCCATGGATGGATGCACCACCGCCTTCCTGGGCATCCTGATGGCCTATGCCGGCGACTGGGGCCACGGCCTGGCCCTCGCGGAGAGCGCCATGGACCTGAACCCCCACTACCCAGGCTGGTACCGCCTCGGTTCGTTCTTCAACGCCTACCGCAAGAAGGACTACCGCGCGGCGCTCGACATCGCGCTGAAGGTCAACATGCCGAGCTACTACTACGCGCACGCCGCAATCGCGGCCGCCTACGGGCAGCTCGGGAAGCCCGAGGTGGCCCAGGGGGCGCTGCGGGAGCTGCTGGCGCTGAAGCCGGATTTCGCCGCGGTGGCACGAGAGGACTACGCGAAGTGGTTCGGTCCGGGCGAGCTCGTCGAGCGCATCCTCGACGGCCTCCGCAAGGCTCGGCTGGAGATCCCGGAGGCGGCCGGAGCGATGCCCCCGAAGCCGCCCGACGAGCGCAGCGGGTCGACCCCGGGGCCGTCTGCGACGTCCGATCGAGATTCCGCGGTGGCGATCGCCGTGCTCCCCTTCTCCGACATGAGCCCGGGCAGGGACCAGGAGTACCTCTGCGAGGGGATGGCCGAGGAGATCCGGAACGCCCTCGTCCGCGTCGAGGGGATCCGGGTCGCCTCACGGACCTCGGCCTTCCGCGCCAGCCAGGAAGCGAAGGACCTCGACGCGGTCGGCCGGATGCTCTCCGTCGACCACGTCCTCGAGGGAAGCGTCCGAACGGCGGGGAGCCGCCTGCGGGTCACCGCCCAGCTGAGCGAGGTGGCCACGGGGTACCACCTCTGGTCCGAACGCTTCGACCGGGAGCTGGAGGACGTCTTTGCCGTGCAGGACGAGATCGCCGCCGGCGTCGTCGAGGCCGTGAAGGCCCGGCTCGCTCCGGGAGCGCGGACCGTCCACGGCCGACCCCAGGCCCGCGACTTCGAGGCCTACCGGAGCTACCTGCTGGGCCAGCACCTTCGGTACGCCAAGGAGGACCACGGCGGGGCGGTTCGGGCCTTCGAGGAGGCCGTCCGCCTCGATCCGAATCATGCGCCGTCGTGGACCGGGCTCGCGGAAAGCCTCACGCTCATGGCGCACATGAGCCTGATCCCCGCGGACGAGGCCTGCACGCGCGCCCGAGAGGCGCTCGCCACCGCCGAGGAACTCCAGGGGGAGTCGGCGGATGGCCTGCATGGCGCGGGCTTCGTGGCCTTCATCGAGCGACGCTGGAAGGACATGGAGGCCGCCACTCGTCGCGCGGTCGAGCTCCAACCGACTCACGTCCCGTCCCTGGGCTTGCTGGGAATGTGCCTCAGCCTGCACCAGAAGCCCGACGAGGCCGCGCCGTTCTTCGAGCGGGCTCGGCAGGCGGACCCGCTCGCGTCTTTCCCCTACATGCTCTCGGCGCTGGGGCTGCTGACCGTCAGACGGCATCAGGACGCTCACCGTCACGCCGAGCAGGCCCTCATCTTCGAGAAGGACGACGCGTCGGCGCTGTTCTGCTCGAGCCTGGCAAACGTCGCCCTGGGCCGGCTCGAGGAGGGCATCGCGGCGGCAGAGCGCGGTGTCGCCGTCGCGCACCGCGGGCCCGACTTCCTGGGTCTCCTGGGGTGGGCGCTCGCGACCGCGGGACGGAAGGACGAAGCGCGCACCCTCCTCGAGGAGCTGCGGACGCGGCCGGCGGACGCACCCCCGATCGTCGCGGAGGGCTGGCTGCTCGCCGCCCTCGGGGAGACCGACGCGGCCTTCGAGGTCTTCGCGCGGGCCCGGGACCAGAGCCAGCTCTGGCTCTACTACACCGGTCTGCCTGGCTTCGATCCTCTCCGCACCGACCCGCGGTTCGCGGCACTCGTGCAGGGGTTGGGCCTGCCCATCCCCTGAAAGGATTCGACCCGTGATCGGCCAGACCCTCGCCCACTACCGCATCACCGCCGCCATCGGCGCCGGCGGGATGGGCGAGGTCTACCGCGCCACCGACACGAAGCTCGGGCGCGACGTAGCACTGAAGGTCCTGCCCGCCGCGATGGCCGCGAGTCCCGAGCGGCTCGAGCGCTTC
>JAJDNS010000163.1 GCA_022340585.1 Acidobacteriota bacterium | reverse complement strand
CATCGTCCACAAGGACCCGGAGATCGACAACCTCCCGGCCGACGTCCCCCAAAGGATCCGAAGGCTCATCCAGCGCTGTCTCCAGAAGGACCAGTCCCGCCGCCTCCAGTCCATCGGCGACGCCCGCATCGCGCTCCAGGAGTGGCTCGAGAACCCCGAGGCGGACACGGCGCCCGCCGACGCCACGGCGGTGCCGCCTGCGGGTTGGCAACGCTGGGCGCCCTGGGCCCTGGCCGTGGCCGGCACCTTCGCCGGGCTGGCCTTCGGAGCCACCTGGCTCGGCCACGGCGTCGGGCCGGAGCCCGTGCGGCGCTTCCGCTTCGACGTGCCGGAGCATTCGCTCTTCACCGACGTGGGGGCCAGCACCGTGCTGTCCTCCGACGGGGCCCGCGTCGCCTACGCGACGGGCTCGGCGACGGGGCGCGGCGAGCTGTTCGTGCGATCCCTCGACCGCTACGAGGGCGTGTCGCTCGCCTCGGGTCCGGTGGGCGAGGCCCCCTACCACCCCTTCTTCTCTCCGGACGGTGAGTGGATTGGCTACGTCACGCGGGACGAGATCAAGAAGGTTTCGGTGACCGGCGGCGCGCCCATCACTCTGGCCCCCGTGTCTCGGAGCCGTGGCGCCAGCTGGGGGCGAAACGGAACGATCGTCTTCGCCCCCGGGCCTCTCACCGGGTTGTCCCTGATCCCCGCCGCCGGCGGCGAGGCGACGCCGCTGACGACGCTGGACGAGTCCTCAAAAGAGATCAGCCACCGGTGGCCCCAGTGGCTGCCGGGAGACCGCGCGGTGCTGTTCACCAGCGCGCGGGGCGAGAGCACCGACCTCGAGATGGCCATCGAGGCGGTAGACGTGGAGAGCGGCGAGCGCAAGGTCCTGCACCGGGGTGGCCAGTACGGACGATACTCCGCGACGGGACACATCTTGTTCGTCCAGGACGCGACGCTGTTCGCGCTGCCCTTCGATCCCGATCGGCTGGAGGTCCTCGGCTCCCAGATGCCGGTCCTCGAGGGGATCGAGTCCCAGCCTCGAGAGGCCTCGGGCCAGTTCGACGTGTCGGAGAGCGGTATCCTCGCCTACGTGCCGGGATCCGCTTCCCTGCAGAGCTTCCCCGTGGCCTGGGTCGACCGCACGGGTCGCACCGAGACCCTCTGGGAGGAGCCGGGGATCTACGGCGCGCCGCGCCTTTCGCCCGATGGGAAGAGCCTCGCCCTGTGCGTGCTCCGCGACGACAACTGGGACGTCTGGACCTACGACCTCGATCGGGGGGTGGCCACACGCCTGACCTTTGGCGAGGGCTACGATGCCGATCCGGTGTGGTCGCCCGACGGGCAGTGGATCGCCTTCGCATCGGATCGGGAGGGTGCGCCCACCGTCTTCCGCAAGCGGACGGACGGCTCGGGCGAGGCGGAGCGGATGCACGAGCCCGGCCTCGTGGACTTCTCGGCGCCCATCTCGTGGTCTCCCGACGGGAAGGTGATCATCGTCCAGACCGGAGGGGGGCAGACCGGGGACGACCTGTACTTCCTGGAGGTGGGGGTCGAGGACAAGGTGGAGCCGTTCCGGGCCACGCCGTTCAACGAGGGAATGCCCGCCTTCTCGCCCGACGGACGCTGGATCGCCTACGTCAGCAACGAGACGGGGAGGCCGGAGGTCTACGTCAGCTCCTATCCCCCGGGCCGCGGAAAGTGGCAGATCTCGGACAACGTCGGTGACCAGCCCCGCTGGTCGGGCGACGGCCGCGAGCTCTTCTTCCGCACCGACGACGGGATCATGGCCGTAGAGGTGGACGGACGCGGGGACGGCTTCCGGGCCGACAAGGCGGCGCTCCTCTTCTCCGGACCGTTCCTCGGGGGAGTCGGTGGCGTGTCGGTGCCTGGTCTGAGCTTTCCGGACTTCGACGTCACGGCCGACGGGTCGCAGTTCGTGATGTTCGCCGGCGGCGACAACGAGATGGGCTTCTCCACCGTGCATCTCATCACCGGCTGGTTCACGGAGCTGAACCGCCTCACCGGGTCGGGCGAGTAGAGGGTTTCAGACGCCCTTCTCGTCGAAGCGCACGGTGCGAGTGTCGACTTCCTGCCCCGTGGGGGCGGCCAGCTCACCGTAGAGCTCCGGCCTCCGCGTCTTGATCCAGCGTCGACCAGTGGAATGCTCGAGCAGGGAGAGGTCGAGGTCGGCGGTGACCATGTCCTCCGCCGCCTTCCAGGTCTCCGAGAGGATCCGCCCGTAGGGATCGATGATCATCGAGTTCCCGGTGCGAACCTCGTCGTCGTCCGGTCCCACGCCGTTCGAGAACACGACGAACATCCCGTTGTCGTGGGCGCGAGTCGGGAGCCAGCGGAGCAGCCACTCGCGTCCCTTGGGCCCGCGGAGCTCGGCCTCGATGGCCGCGGGATCGTTCGCCCTGTTGTCCCACAGGTCTCGCTCCACCCGGCCCATGATGTGTGGGTTCTTCGAGGTGCACCCGCCCGTCTGGTGGGGGGCGAGAAGCACCTGCGCGCCGCGGAGGGCCGTGATCCTCACGTTCTCGCCCAGGTTGCAGTCGTAGCAGGTGAGGATTCCGGCGCGGACACCCCTGGGCAGGTCGAACACCGTGAACTCGTTGCCCGAGGCCATGTGAGCGCTGATGAAGCAGTGGAGCTTGCGGTGGCGGACGGTGTGGCCGTCCGGGAGCGCGACGACGTACGTGTTGTAGAGGGTCCCGTCGTCTCCTCGCTCGATGAGGCCGGCCCCCAGCGTCAGTCCATGGTCTCGGGCCAGGCCCACAAGGTGGTCCGTCGAAGGGCCGTCGGGCACGGGCTCAGCCAGGGCCTCGACCTGGGCGTGGTCCAGGTGTCGCACGTGCCAGTAGCCCGTGATGCACATCTCCGGGAAGACCAGCAGCTCCACACCGTCCGCGGCGGCCCGTGCGGTGAAGGTGTCGATCTTCCTCAGGTTCGCGTCCTTGTCTCCCGGGGCATGATTCAGCTGGACCGCGGCGGCCTTGAGGCTCTTCATCTTCGGTCTCCTCGTTCCTGCTCCGTGGGGGCGGGGACAACCGTGACCGTCAGCTCGTTGCGCTCGGACGGCGGCCCCTCGCCCGGAGGGACCGGGGAGCCGCTGCCGCCAGCGCGCCGAGACCCATCCGGCGGACGGGGTTCTCCAGCCACGCCTCGGGGCGAACGCCGTGTCTCCCGCCCCGACGCGCGTTAGCATACGTCTTTCGGACCGTCGGCCGACAGCGAAGGGAGGGGGCGAATGAGGACGAACATTCTCAAGGGAGCAGGCTCGGGCTTCATCGAGGAGCCCGAGGCGACATGGGAGGTGCGGCTGGCCCAGGCTCCCGAGGAGTTCCGAAAGGTGCTCGCCTTCATGTCCCCCGATCACCACCTGGTGAGGTACTACGTGGTTTTGGAGCTGCCGCGGGCGGGACGCCCCCTCACGCCGGGAGCCATCGCCGAGGCTCTCGGGCTGCCCGAGCCCCGGGTGAGGATCGTCCTGGAGGAGCTCGAGCGAAACCTGTTCTTCCTGGTGCGCAACGACGACGGCGCGGTGACCTGGGCCTTTCCCGTGACCGTCGCCGAGACGCCCCACCACTTGAGCTTCAGCACCGGGGAGCGCCTCGACGCCGCCTGAGCGGTCGACGCGATAGCCACGCCCTTCGTGCAAGGGCGCCTCCGAGACCAGCAGCTCTCCGTCGACATCGAGACCGTGTGCGCCCACTGCGCGCGACCCATGCACCTCACCGCGGACAGCGAGCTCCGCTTTCGGGTCCACGACCCGACCGCCCATCCGCTGGTCTTCAGCCCCCAGGTCGACTGGGCCACCTTCGAGGAGCCGAACATCACCCACGCCTTCTGACGGAACTCCGTCTTCTTCTGGTCAGAAGAACACGCCCGCGACGACCGAGCGACCGCGACCCGGGGGGACGGCGTCTACATGACCCTCGAGCAGAGCGCCCGCGCCACCCGCGTCAACCAGGGAGGCCTCTTCGCCCTCTACACGACGGGTCCTATTCGACGGTAAAGGGAGCGGTGAGGAGGTCTTCGGTCCGAGAAGAGGGGCCCACGAGCACGGAGTAGACCATGGGCTCGATCTCCCAGGCACCGGCGTCGGGGTTGTACCAGGCGAGATCCTTCACCTCGACGCTCAGCGGGACGGTCTTCGTCTCGCCGGGCTCCAGCGCCACCTTGTCGAAGGCGCGCAGGAGCTTGACGGGTCGCTCCACCTTCGAGTCCTCGAAGCCGATGTAGAGCTGGACGACCTCCTCTCCGGCTCGGTCCCCGGTGTTCGTCACGTCCACCGTGACGTCGAGACGGCCGTCGGGGCGCACCTTCGGGGTGCCGACGACGAGGTTGTCGTACGCCCAGGCCGTGTAGCTCAGGCCGTGGCCGAAGGGGAAGGTGGGCTCGTGCCCTTCCTTGTCCATCAGGGTGTACCCGTGGTACGGGCCGTACTCGCTGGTGTCGGCGAACTCGTCGAAGAACGGGAGCTCGGATTCGCTCCTCGGCGTGGTGAGGGGCATCTTCCCGCTGGGGTTGACGTCGCCGAAGAGCACCCGGGCCAGGGCGTTCCCCCCTTCCATGCCGAAGTACCAGGCCATCAGGATGGCGGGAACCTCGTCCTTCCACTCCTCCATCGTGAAGACGCTGCCCCCCACGAGGGCCACCACGCAGCGATCGTTGGCCTTCGTCGCGGTGTCGATGACCGTGACGTCGCGTCCCTTGAGCGACAGGGGAACGCGGTCCCCGCCGGCCATCACGATCGGCTCGTCCTGGCCGGGGAACCGGAAGACGATCGACCCCTTCTCCTCGGGGCCGTCGGGACGCAAGCGGCCCGCGCCGTCGGCCGAGGGCATCCCCTCGATGTCTTCCTCGCCCAGGTCGGCGACGACGTACTCGCCCACCTCGTCGTGGCGAGAGCCGGCAACGATCACGACGACGTCGGCCGACTCGGCCACGCGAGTCACCTCGGCCATGTCCGATCCATCGGCGTGGAGGACGTTGGCGCCGGCGCCGAGGTAGTCTCGGATTCCCTTCAGCGCCGAGGTCCGGTACGGCGGGTTGACGTTGCTGCTGCCGCGGTCCCCGGTGTTCTCGGCGTCGGCCAGGTGCCCCACCACCGCGATCGTTTTCGTGGCCGCCTTGTCGAGAGGCAGGAGCGGGCCGTCGTTCTTCAGGAGCACCATGCCCTTCTCCGCCACCTCCCGGGCGAGGGCGGTGTGCTCCGGGGCCGCGGCCAGCTCGACCGGGTACTCCATCGGGTCCTCGCGGGTCAGGAAGCGGAGCTTGGTCCGGACGATTCGCCGGACGCTTTCGTCGATTTCCGCCTCGGGGACCGTCCCGTCCTCGACGAGCTCCTTCAGGTTGTCACCGTAGTGCTTTGGCGCCGGCATCTCGATGTCGAGCCCGGCGTGGACGCCCTTGGCCCCGTCGTAGACGCCCCAGTACCAATCGGACGTGACGAAGCCGGGAAAGCCCCAGTCCTCGCGCAGGATCGTGGTCAGGAGGTGCCGGTTCTCCCCGCACCACTCGCCTCGCACCTTGTTGTAGGCGCTCATGAAGGAGCCCACGTCGTGCTCCACCACCTTCTTGAACTGGGGCAGGTAGACCTCGCGGAGGGTGCGTTCGTCGATCTGGACATCGTTCTTGAAACGGGCGGTCTCCTGGCTGTTGAGGGCGAAGTGCTTGGCGCAGGCCATCACGTTGTGGCGCTGGACCCCCTCGAGAACCGCCACCGCCATCTCTCCCATGAGCCAGGGGTCCTCGCCGTAGGTCTCCTCGGCCCGGCCCATGGACGGGTGACGCACCAGATTGATGCACAGGCCGCCCCAGTAGTTGGCTCCCTGGGCCCGGGCCTCCTTGCCGATGACGTCACCCACCCGGCCCTCGAGCTCGGTGTCCCAGGTGGCGGCCCGCGCCATGGAGACCGGGAAGGCCGTCGAGCGACCGCAAATGACCCCTCGGGGCCCGTCGGTGAAGCCCAGCGGAGGAATACCCAGGCGCTCGTTGTCGCCGGCATACACCGCGGCCGCGGTCTGGTTGAGGACCATCGACAGCATCATGCGGCTGAAGCCCTCGCCGTGCATCTGGGCGATCTTCTCGTCCAGTGTCATCTGCGAGACGAGGTCGAGAGCGGCGGCATCCGCCGCCTCGAGGCTCATGTTCACGTCCCACTTCGCCCGCCCCGCGGTGACGTCCTTGGGCTGCAGCTGGGCGTACGCCCAGACGCCGAGGACGGCAACGATGACGACGAGGGTGGTCACGACCGCGATCAACGTGACCTTCAGAAAGTGCCAGAGACGCCCCATGAATGTCCCTCCCTCGAGCATGTGAAAACGCCTGCCGGCGGGCGGCGGCGCCCGGGGCGACCGGCTCGAGTCGCGGCCCCGCTCGGCGGGACGCTAGCACACGCGCTCACCGCATGGCCATGGGCCGTTGGGGGCAGGGCCCTCACCCACCTCCAGAACTGCAGGGGTCAGGTCTCGATTGCTACATTCCGTCCTCGGGAGAGGACATGCTTCAACATTCACGACCTGACCCCAAGGGCCTAGAGCCAGGGGGCGCGTTGGAGGGCGGCGGTCTTGGCCTCGAGGTTGAAGAGGGTGCGGGCGTTGCCCCGCATGATGGGGTCGACGAGGGCGAGGGCACCCTCTCGGTCCAGCCAGCCCTCATCCACGAGGCCGGCCAGGGCGGCGGTGATGCCTCGGCGAGCGAGGGCGGCGTGGCCCACCACCGGCTCCACCGGGATGTAGTCCCCGCCGAAGGTCAGCACCTTGTTGGCGGGGGCGGTCACCAGGTACTGCTTCAGGAAGCGGTTGGCGGCCACCGGACTCAGGATCCACGCCCAGCACATGTCGACGTAGCAGTTCGTGTAGTGCTTGGCGACCGCGATCAGGTCCTCGTAGAACGGGTAGTTGATGTGCATGAAGACGAAGCGGGTGTCGGGCGCGGTGCGGCACAGGCCGCTGGCCGCGTCGGCGTTGCCCAGCAGCCGTCCGAGGGGCATGTGGTTGTCGCCGGCGTAGTACCCGGTGTGGACCTTGACCGGCAGGTCGTGCTCGGTCGCTCGCCGCGTGCAGTACCAGAACAGGTGGTCCTGCAGCCGCTTCTCGTCGGCCGGGGTGACGACGTCCTTGCTGAGGACCTTCCTGAAGACGTCCTCCACATCCTCCGGGGGGACATCCTCGAAATCGATGTTTCGTGAGTAGGCCGCCTGGCTCTTCACCGCCACCGCGAACGGCCCGTAGGTCTCGAACCACCAGTCGATCACCCGGTGCCAGTCCGAGAGATCGTGGACCTCGATTCCCGGCCTGGTCGCGTAGGCGTCCAGGTCGGGACCCATGTGGAGGCCGAGGATGGAGATGTCCTGCATGAGGAGAGCGGGCTGAGGCGATTCGCTGAAGGGGACCTCGAGAGAGTTCACCTGGCAGGACTCGATGCCCGCGACCTCCCGGAGCACCATCTCGTACATCCCCGGCTTCACGGCCTTCCGGTAGCCATCCTGGACCCGACCAATGGTCTCCCGGCAGAGCCGCTCCACCCCGTAGAGCCTCTTCGCGGCGATCTCCACCGCCTGGGCGTACCCCGTGTGCCGGATCCGGGGCCAGTACGGCTCGAGCAGCTCCCACTTCCGAAGCGGATCGGTCTCCGGAGAGAAGAACGTCTCGTGATCCGACCGCGGCATCCCGCAGGTCAACATGTCGGAGTCCAGGTAGTGACCGACCAGGAACGACCAGTCGTCCGCCTTGATGCGCTCGCTCTTCCCGGTGAGCCGACCCTTCTCCTCGATCAGGTGCTCGTGGGTGTCGACGAGGGGGGTGGAGTCGACGAGGCGCCGCAGCGCGGCGAAGGCGTCGTCGCCCTCATGGAAGTCCGGGGCTCCGGACGCCGGCCCGGCGAAGCCCCCCAGCACGCCCGCGGCCCCGGCCGCGGCGCTGCCCTTGATGACGGCTCGGCGTGGAAAGACGGATCGCCCCTGCCCCATGAGTCGTGCCCCCGCTGCCTCGACGATCGGGCCCAACGCGGACCACGCCGACCTTGCCACAAGGCCCCTCCCGGGCGCCAGAGACGAACGATTCAGGCCGGCTCCCCGCGGACACGCCGCCTCCCCCGTGCTACGCTCGTCGAGGCGCACGAGGGTGGCGTCCCGGTCCTCCCGGGGAACCCATCCTGGACCAGCAGGCACGTCGTACAGCCCAGAAAGCAGGAGAGATGGACAAGCTGAAGAGGTCGGATCGCTTTCCCGAGCCGGGCGGCCCGGTGGTGGAGATCATCATGGACGGCGTCGGCGTCGCCCCGGAAGGGCCCGGCAACGCGGTGGTCGAGGCCCGGACTCCGACCCTGGACTGGCTGATCGCGAACAACCCCCAGACCGTGGTCGCCGCCCACGGCGTCGCCGCCGGGCTGCCGTCCGACGACGACATGGGCAACAGCGAGGTGGGCCACAACGCGCTGGGCGGGGGGCGGATCTTCGACCAGGGCGCCAAGCTGGTGAACAAGGCGATCGAAACCGGCAGCCTCTTCGACGGCGACGTCTGGAAGGCCATCGTGGAACGCTCGAAGGCCCGTAGGTCGGCCCTCCACCTGATCGGCCTCCTCTCCGACGGGAACGTCCACAGCCACATCGACCAGCTCCTGGCCCTCGTCGAGGGAGCGGCCCGGGACGGAATCACGACCCTGCGCATCCACATCCTCACCGACGGCCGTGACGTCGGCGAGCGGACCGCCCTCACCTACATCGAACGGGTGGAGGAGTCTCTCGCCAGGCTCCGGGGCAACGGGCTCGACTACCTCATCGCCTCGGGCGGGGGGCGCATGATCGTCACCATGGACCGCTACGAGGCCGACTGGGGCATCGTGGAGCGCGGCTGGAAGGCCCACGTCCAGGGCGAAGCCCGGCACTTCCCCTCGGCGAGCGCGGCGGTCCAGACCCTCTACGACGACGACAAGGACGTCAACGACCAGTTTCTCCCGGCCTTCGTCGTCGTGGGAGACGACGACCGGCCCGTCGGGAAGATGAAGGACGGCGACTCGGTCGTCTTCTTCAACTTCCGCGGCGACCGGGCCATCGAGATCACCCGTGCCTTCGAGGACGAGGAGTTCGACAAGTTCGACCGCGGCGCCCCCCTCGACCTGTTCTACGCGGGGATGATGCAGTACGACGGCGACCTGATGCTCCCCAAGAAGTACCTCGTGGCCCCCCCGGCCATCAGCCAGTCCCTGGGCGAGTACCTGGCCATCACCGGGGTCACCCAGTTCGCCACCGCCGAGACCCAGAAGTACGGCCACGTGACCTACTTCTGGAACGGGAACCGCAGCGGGAAGTTCTCGGACCAGCTCGAGACGTACGTCGAGGTGCCGTCGGACAAGGTGCCGTTCGAGCAACGTCCCTGGATGAAGGCCGGAGAGGTCACCGACGAGGTGCTCAAGGCCATCGCCAGCGGCGAGTTCCAGTTCATCCGGGTCAACTACGCCAACGGCGACATGGTGGGGCACACCGGCCACTACGGCGCGACCATGATCGCGGTGGAAGCAGTGGACCTGGCCCTGGAGCGCGTCCTGCGCGGGGTGCAGGACGCGAACGGCGTCCTGGTCGTCACCGCCGACCACGGCAACAGCGACGACATGTACATGAAGAAGAAGGGCGAGATCCAGGTCGACGCCGAGGGCAAGCCCGTCCCCAAGACGTCGCACTCGCTCAACCCGGTCCCCTTCGTCGTCTACGACCCCCGGGAGCGGTACGTGATGGCCGACAGCACCGACAAGCCGGGCCTGGGCAACAACGCCTCGACGATCATCAACCTCCTCGGCTACGAGGCCCCGGGTATCTACCTGCCGTCGCTGGTCGCTCCGCGGTAGTCCCGGGGGACCACGCCGTCGGGGTACCATCCCGGCGTGGTGGGTTCTGTCGCCCTCGTCGTCGTCCTTGCCGTCCTCGCGCCCACGAAGGCCCCGGGAGCTGGCATGGCCCGAATCCGTGTGAATGCCCACAAGACGCTGCACACCATGGCCAGCGGCATCGGCGCGTCGTGGCACGCACTCGCGCGAGAGATCCCCGTCGAGAACGAGGGCTACACCCACCCCGCCCGGGAAGAGAACGCCCGGGGCAGCGCCTGGGGCGGCAACCCTCCCGTGAGCGCCACCGAGGCGTGGGACCAGCTCGAGACCCACGCGCGGTGGCTGGGGCTCGACCTCGTCCGGGTGGAGCTGGACCAGCGCATGTACCAGCCCGAACGGGACCGCTTCGACTGGGACAACGGGGAGATGCAGGCCCTGTACCGGATCCTGGACGCCTGCGAGCGCCTCGGGGCGGACGTGTTCCTCCAGCAGATGTGGCGTCACGTGGGGTGGAACGCGTTCCCGGGGGTCCACCCCCTGATCAGTGCACCGCGCTCCCTCGAGGAGCACGCCCGGGGCCTGGCCACTCTGGTCGAGCACCTCGTGAGGAAGAAGGGCTACCGCTGTATCCGCTGGCTCTCCATCGCGAACGAGCCCCCCGGGGGGACCTGGGGCTATTGGTGGGAGTACGGGGACGCGCCGGCCCCGGGAGGGCTCACCCCCATCACCCCCGCCCTCCGGGTCCTGCGACAGGAGCTCGACGCGCGGGGGCTCGACCTGCCCCTCTCGGGACCCGACTGGACCGACCAGCCCCCGTTCCCGCAGGGCGGGATCGACTTCGACTCCCCCATCGGGGCCTACGACATCCACACCTACAGGGGTCTCGACGCCAGGGGACAGGCGATCGTGGCGCGCTGGGCCGCCTGGGCCCACGAGAAGGGGAAGCCCTTCCTCCTCACCGAGTTCGGGAACATGCAGCTCGGGTGGGGTGGAGACGACCCGGGGCCGGCCAGCTTCGCGGCGGTCCTGTCCAACGCCGAGGTCGTCATTCGCTCTCTCAACGTGGGTGTGGACGGGCTGAACCGCTGGAGCTTCACCAACCGGGGCGACCTGGATGGCCAGTGGCAGCTGGTCCGAACCTGGGACCGGGACCGGAAGGCCTTCCTGAACGAGGTTCTTCCCGAGCCTGTCCCCTACTACGGGTTCGGAATACTGACCCGCTTCGTGGCCAAGGGGTCCCGGGTGGTGGACTGCCGCGTGGCCGGCTCGGAGAAGGAGGGCCCGGGTCCGCTGGCGACCGCCGTCCTCAGCCCCGGGGGGCAGCTCACTGTGCTCGTCCTCAACGTCACTGCGGAACGGGCCCGAGCCTCCTTCGAGATCAGTGGCGGCCCGCCGAGCCCGCTGCACGTCTATCAGGTCGAGGAGGGCACGCTCGGCTTCTCCTTCCGGATGGAACCCCTCCGGGCTCTGGCGTCGGGCAAGCCCGCGGAACTGACGCTCCCCGCTCGCAGCGTGACCGTCCTGACCACGTTCGAGCGGGCGCACGGGGACGACGGCGTCACCGTCGAGAAGGGCGCTGAGCAGGACGCGCCGTGAAGGAGTACGAGCCATAGGGGTGACGACCCCTGAAGGGAGGCCCCATGCGTCGTCGCGAGTTCTCCAGGAAGGCACTGCTGGCCGGCCTGGCCACGGGCACCGTCCCCGTCCCGCCTCGATCCGCCCCGGCGAGCGAGGACACCTACGAGGAGCCCCCGAAGAAGATCCCCGCGCGCCGGTTCGACGTGGTGGTGGCCGGGGGCGGCACGGCCGGCGTGTTCGCGGCCCTGGCCGCGGCCCGGGAGGGAGCCCGGACCATCCTCATCGAGTCCAAGGGCTACTGCGGGGGGACCGCCACCGAGGGCGGCACCGCCATCCACAGCTTCTACAACCTCTACACCGCCTTCCCCGGGGTCGAGAAGCGCAAGGTCGTCCAGGGCATCCCCGACGAGTTCATCACCCGCCTCACCGCCATGGGGGGATGCTCCGGGTATCCGGAGATGCAGACCGGCCGCGACTACGACTCCGTCTGCACCGCGGTGGACGTGGAGCTGTACAAGCTCCTGGCCTTCGAGATGCTCGAGGAGGCGGGCGTCCACGTGGCGGTGAACACCCTGCTGACCAGCGCGATCCGGAAGGGCGACCGCGTGGAGGGCGTGATCACCGAGAGCCACGGAGGCCGCGAGGCCGTCATGGCCCACGCCTTCGTCGACGCCACCGGCTACGGTGATCTCTGCGCCCGGGCTGGAGCCGAGTACTCTGTCCCCGACGACTACGCCAGCTGTAACAGCTTCGGCCTGGCCAACGCCGACATAGAGGACTACCACTCCTTCCTGAAGACACACGACGCGGTGGGACAGGTGTGCCCGGATACGAGGGAGGACGCGGAGAACCGGTTCGTGCGCATGGGCGCCGAGGCCCTTGAGTTCCCGGGGCTCGCCGACGAGGCGAAGAAGATCGGTGTGTCTCTCGTCACCACCACCGTGAGGGACAACTACCTCATGTTCATCAAGTGCAACTACAAGGTCCCGGGCTCGGTCCTCGACCGCGACGACATGGCCCGGGCCGAGATCGAGGTCCGCAAGCGCATGGCCCGGGGAGCCCAGCTACTCCGGAAACACGTCCCCGGGTTCGGGAGGGCCTTCATGGCCCGAAGCAGCCCCTCCCTGTGCATCCGGCGGGGACGGCTCATCTCCTGTGACTACGACGTCTCCCACGAGGACGTGATCGAGGGCCGGCACTTCGACGACGACGTCTTCGCCTACGGCTTCCACGACATGGCCCCTCGCTACCAGATCAAGGACGGGGGCACCTACGGAATCCCCTACCGGGCGCTGTGCGTCAAGGGGATCGACAACCTCTACGCGGCGGGGATGATGATCACCTCGGACCACCGCGCCCACATGTCCACCCGCAACACGGTGAGCTGCATGGGACAGGGTCAGGCCACCGGGACCGCCGCCGCGTTGTGCGCCGCGAAGGAGCTGGGCTCCCGGGAGCTGCCCGGGACCGTCCTGCGGGATGCCCTGGTGGAAGGAGGCGTCTACTTCGAGGCCTGATCGACCCCGAACCGGGCCCCCTTCTCCGGCAGGGGCTTTGCGGCGAGAAGGCCTTTGCCCTCCTTCACCCACACCACGTGGTTGGCCGGGACCTCTCCGATGCGGTCGACCTGGCCGCTGGGCCAGGCCACCTCGATGGACCGGGCCTTGTCCTGCGAGCCGAGGCCGAAGGTGAGCGCGGTGTCGCTCTGGGAGGCGTAGCTGGAGCCGCTGTGGACGAGACGCCACTGGGTGTTCCCGTCGGGACGCGTCACCGTGACCCGGGCCCCGATGCCATCGCGATTCGACCGGGTCCCGACGGTCCTCACTCGGACGAAACGGTTCTGATTGGCCCCGTCGTTGCGGTAGAGCACCGCCGGTCCATTGTTGACGTTCACCACGATGTCCAGGTCCCCGTCGTTGTCCAGGTCCCCGTGGGCCGCACCCCGGGCCACGATCGGCTCCTCCAGGGCCTCCCCCAGCTCATCGGTGACCTCGTCGAAGCGGCGCCCGTCCACGTTGCGGAAGAGGTGGGGGGGCTGGGCGTAGGTGACCCCGGACTGGACCACGTTGATGTCGTCGGCGACGTGGCCATTCCCGGCGAAGATGTCGAAGCGCCCGTCCAGGTCGTAGTCGAAGAAGAAGACCGAGAAGGCCAGGGTGAGGACGCTCGCCCGCCCCACCTCGGACGTCGGGGCGTCGTCGACGAAGAGACCGTTGCCCACGTTGTCGTAGAGGGCCAGCATCTCGTTGGAGAAGTTGGCGATGAGGAGTCCGGGCCGGCCCTGGCCGGAGTAGTCGGCACTGTCGATGCCCATCCCCGCCCGGGCCTTCCCCGTTTCGTCGAAGGCCATGCCGGCGAGCATGCCGACTTCCTCGAAGGTGCCGTCTCCCCGGTTGCGGAAGAGCTGGTTGGGCTCGGTGTCGTTGGCCAGGGCGAAGTCAGGCCAGCCGTCGGAGTCGTAGTCGAGGAGCGCCACCCCCAGCGCCTTCGAGCTCGGACTCCAGACGCCGGCTCTGCGGGTGGCGTCTTCGAAGGTCCCGTCCCCCCGGTTGTGCAGGAGGGTCGGGCTCTCCCCTTCGTAGGACTCGGGGGTGCAGTAGGACTTCGTGGTCCCGTCCAGGGTGCAGTGGAGATCGCCCTCCAGGGTCCAGGTGACGTAGTTGGCCACGACGAGGTCGAGGTGGCCGTCCTTGTCGTAGTCGAAGAACATGGCGCTCGTGGGGAAGGTCTCGGGACCCCGGGCCCCGGCCTTCGCCGTCACGTCCTCGAAGGTCCCGTCCCCCCGGTTGCGGAAGAGATGGCTCCCGCCCACCGCGGTCACGTAGAGGTCGGTCCAGCCGTCGGAGTCGTAGTCGGCGGCGGCGGCGCCGATGCCGTACATCTCCACCGCCAGCCCGGCCTGGCGGGTCACGTCCTCGAACCTGCCGTCGCGGGTGTTGCGAAAGAGCGCCGAGTAGACGGGCTCCCCCTTCTGGCCGGGGAAGCGGGTGGAGTTGACAAGGAAGACGTCGAGCCAGCCGTCGGCGTCGTAGTCGAACACGGCCACGCCCGAGCCCATGGTCTCCGGGAGGTACTTCTTCCCGAAGGCCCCGCTGGTGTGACGGAAGTCGAGGCCGGCGTAGCGCTGGCCATGCCTGAACTGGACCTTCGGGGTGTCGTCGGAGGAGGCCGGGCGCGGCGCGAGACCCGGGAGCGCCGCGACGGCGGCGAGGGTGAGGACGACGAGGGCGAGGCGTCTCATCGGGTCTCCTCGTAGGCGCCGGCCGTCTCGGCGTTCTGCCCGTGCTCGTGCACTCGCTGGCGCTCGTTGTTGTCGTGGGGGTGCAGCCGGCGGTAGGGGCCGGTGATGGCCTGGGCCGACTCGTCCGCCTTGAACCTCTGGTAGAGGGTCTGGTGGGTCCGGGCCCTCTCGGCGTCTCCCGCTCCCTGCGACGCCAGCATGAGGGTGTAGTGGGCCTGGAGATCCTCGGGGTCGACGGCGAGGACCCGCTCCAGCTCCCCGATGGCCTCGGGGTACTGATGCTGGAGGAAGAGCACCCGGCCGATCTGGTTCCGGACCACCCGGTCCCGGGGGTACTGGTCCGCCGCGATCCGCAGGTGGGCCAGGGCCTCGTCGTACTCGCCGAAGGTCTTCTTGGCCAGGGCGAGGAAGAAGTGGGCGCTGGCCAGGTCGGGGTCGGCCACGAGGGCCCGCTCCAGGACGGTGACTGCCTCCTCGAGGCGCCCCTCCTGGACCCGGGCCCGGCCCACGTTGACCCACCCGTCGGCGTAGTCAGGGTCGCTCTCGGTCACCTTCAGGAACGCGGCCTCCGCCCCCCGCAGATCTCCCTGAAGCAGGAGGCCGATGCCGTAGTCGTTCCACCGCTCCCGCACCGAGGGGTCGACTGCGGCCCCGCCGTGGGGCGCGGGGGCGTCGGCGGGAAGGACCGGGACCTCCGCCTGGTCGGTGGAGATGACGGTGATGGGGAGGTCCGGGATCTCCTTCACCTCGCCCGAGACTTTCGACGTGTCCCCGGTGAAGACCCACCGGCCGTCGTCGTGCCCCGGCCCCACCGAGTAGTCGGTGTGCGCGGGGTCGCGGACACCGGCGTAGGCCCACTGGGTGTTCCACCAGGCGAACTTCCGGTAGTTGAGCTTCGCCTCGAGGACGATCCGGTCTCCGCAGTCCTCGGGCACCTGCAGCCGGAAGTGAACGGTGTCGGCGGCTCCCGGGGGGATGAGGCGCACGTAGGCCACGGATCGGGTCGCGAAGGCGTTTCGCTTGTTGATGGGGTTTCCGTGCTCGTCGAGCATCAGGCTCCGGTAGAAGTGAGCACCGGGATCCACGGGGCCCCGGCCCTCGTCCTCCACGTATCCCGAGTGGAGAAGGGTCCGGCCCTCGCTGTCCCGGGCCACGAGCTCCACCCACACGTCGAACGCGTCGACGGTGCCGCCGGGGAAGAAGTGGCCCACGCGGCGAGTCCGCACCACCACCTCCACCCGCACCGACTCGCCCCGCCGCACGGCCACGCTCGTGGCCCCCAGGGGGCCCTCCACCTCGGCCGCCTCCCTGACGACCGCGCGGGAGGCCCCGAAGTGCAGGGTCTCCTCGCCAGCGGCGAAGGTGGAGCTCAATGCGTGGGCCTCTCCGGCGACGGCCTGCTCCTCGAGGACGCCGCCCTCGCCACGGACGATTCCGAAGACGTCCACCGTCACCGCGTCCTTCAGGAACCCCTGGACCACCTGGAGCTGGGTCTCGTCCCGGTTCACGAAGGGCAGCGCGGTGTTGGCCGCGGGGAAGCGGTGCGAGTGGACCTTGCCCGCGACCGCCGCGGGGTCCCGGGCCGGCACCAGGGGCATGTGGCAGTCGGCGCAATTCTGGGGCTCGGGGGGATAGTAGAAGGACCGCGCCCCCTGTCCCGAGACTCCCGAGGCCTGCCAGTTGTCGTACTCGTTGAAGCCGCGGACCCACCGGTAGTCGTTCACGGGAACGTCGAGGTGCACCTTGTGGCACGACGCACAGAACTCGGCGGTCTGCTCGGTGTGGAAGCTCTTGAGAAAGGTCCGGGAGTGGGGGCCGGGGTCGAGGCGGAGCAGGTAGTCGTGGGCGACCCGGAGTGCCGGCTGGTCGCTCACCGCCAGGTCGTGGAGCGGCGGGTACTCGATGGTGAAGTCACCCTGGCCCATGGTGCTCTTGACGTGGACGATGGAGTGACACGAGGTGCAGGTGAGGCCGGCCTGGGCCTCGGGGGTGTCGATCTGCTCCTTCGCGGGAATCTCGAACTGGCCGTTGAAGAGCATGGCGTGGTCGTGGCAGCCCGCGCACCACTTCGACGGCTGCGTGCCCACCGTGTCCTGCATGTACTCGACGGACTTGCGGTACCACTGGTTGTTGAACGAGGAGAAGTGGTGGGCCGACGAGCTCCACTGCTGGTAGATCTCCTCGTGGCAGCGCCCGCACTCCGCGGCGGTCATGAAGAAGTTGGACGGGATCACCCCGCCCACGTCGGTCTCGGCCGACGAGGGGAAGAAGGGGCCTTCCGGCCCCTGGCCCTCCCCCTCCATGGTGAGGGAGGGAAGCATGGGGTTGGCGATGCGATGCTCGGGCGGCGCGACCTCGGCGAGCCAGCGGGCGCCGGGAGCGAGGAGGACCAGGAGCGCGGTCGCGATCGCCCAGGGCCGGGCGCCCCGGGGCGAGGCCAGCCAGGACGGCCGCCGGAGCGCGGCGAGGGTCAACACCGCGCCGAGGGCCATCGTGGCGATGTGGGCGTAGAGGAGTGGGCGGAAGGGACGCGTGGCCCCGGTGAGCAGGAGGACGACCCCGAGAAGAACGCCCACGCCCGCGGCCAGTGCCGCCCACCGCCCCAGCAGGGGCAGGCCGGGCCAGTGCCGGCGCACGCGCATGCCGAGGGCCACCGCCGCGCCCAGGCCGAGAGCCACGTGAAGGCCCACGTTGGCGAAGTAGACAAGCGCGGCGTCCGCGCGGAGCCCGAGGTAGAGGCTGTTCAGGCCGAGGGCGACCAGAGCGATCGCCAGGATCGTGTCGCGTCGTGTCATACAGAATCACCCGAAATGGCTGAGAGTACGGGCATTCTGGCTGAAACGATGACCTCGTGTCGACCATTCGATTCAAGCGTTGTGCGCGGATCTCATATGATTCGGCTGGCGGGTAAAAGCCCTGCGAATCAGGGGCTTGCGGAGTCCAGTGCCTCCGCTCGTGCATCTCATGGGGGGCCGTTTCGTTGCGCCGCGGTCGCGTGGGCGCGCAGCTCTTCCGATCCTCGCGACCCTTCAGCTTCTCGCGGAGAGTCTTGCGCCGGGGCTTCCCAGGCCCTCGATCCGGGCGGCCTCCGCCCTCGATGGGCGTTTGTTGCCGGACACGTGTCCGCGGACAGGTGCCCGCATCGCCGGGCGGGCCCGTTCACCGGGACGGTCGGCTCGCCCCGGCGCCGCGCATGCGACATCATGGACCCATGAGCACGGGCTCTAGCAGGTCCGGTCCCGCACACGTGCCCGGTGAGAGGCACGAGACTCGTGAGCTGGTCCGGGCCAGCTTCGAGCTGGCCCGGACGCTCGGGATCGGCAAGCTGCTGGTGCAGGCAGCTGGCCCCCAAGCCGTCCAGGCGGTCGAGTCCCATCGGGAGCGAGAGCGCATCGTCTGGCTCAGCCGGGGTGATCTGGAGCTCGAGCTGCCGCCCTCGGCCCGGCGTGGTCACGTGGTCCTCACCATTCCCGAGGGCTCCCGGCTGACACGGATGAGCCAGATCAGCGTCGCGTTGTTCCTCGCGGTCCTCGACGGCCACATCGAGGTCGTCGAGAACGTGCTGTGTCTCTCCGGCCCCGCCGGCTCGGGGCGCCTGGACACCCTCTGGATCGCCAACCCGCGTCGCGACCTTGCCTGGTTCGCTCGCCAGGACGTGGGCACCTTGCGCGAGCGGGTGCCCACTCGGGAGCTGGCTCGCGTGCTGGACATCGCCTTGCGGCTGGCTGTCGAAGGCCGCGAGGGAAAGCCGATCGGGACGATCTTCGTCATCGGCGAGCCGGAAGAGCTGGAGCCGCACCTGCGGCAGCTCGTCCTCAACCCCTGCGTGGGACACCCCCGCAAAGCACGGAGCATCTACAATCCGGAGTACGTCGAGACGCTGCGGGAGTACGCGGCCATGGATGGTGCCTTCATCGTCAGCCGCAAGGGCGTGGTCGAGGCGGCGGCCACCTATCTGGCCGCCCCCGGGGGCCGGGCCACGCTGCGCTCGGGGCTCGGGGCCCGCCACGCGGCGGCGGCGGCCATGACAGCCACGACCGAATCGGTCGCTATCGTCCTCTCGGAGTCCTCGGGACACATCACCGCCTACCACGAAGGCTCCCCGATCCTGGAGCTGGAGAGGCCCCTCCAGCGATCGGACTGAGAGAGGAATGCCCATGATCCAAGGTCCCGGCACCGTCCGCGTGGAGCACGACACCCTCGGCCCCGTCGAGGTCCCGGCAGATCGGCTCTGGGGAGCGCAGACCCAGCGCGCCCTCGGGAGCTTCCGGATCTCGGACGAGCGGGTTCCCCTCGCCTTGATCCATGCCCTCGCCCTGGTGAAGAAGGCCACGGCCCTGGCCAACGTGGCGCTGGGCGAGCTCGACGAGCCGATCGGCACCGCCATCGTGACGGCGGCCGAAGAGGTCCTGCACGGTCGCCACGACGGCGAGTTCCCGCTCCTGGTCTGGCAGTCCGGATCGGGGACCCAGTCCCACATGAACATGAACGAGGTCCTGGCCAACCGGGCGAGCGAGATCCTCGGCGGCGAGCGGGGCGACCGGCGTCTCGTCCACCCGAACGACCACGTGAACCGCGGCCAGTCGACGAACGACGTCTTCCCCACCGCGATCCACGTGGCGGCGGCGCAGGCCCTGGGGCGCGACGTGATCCCCGCGGCGATGCGCCTTCGCGACACCCTCGAGGAGAAGGCCAAGACGTACGGAGACATCGTCAAGATCGGCCGAACCCACCTCCAGGACGCCACCCCCCTCACCTTGGGGCAGGAGATCTCGGGCTGGGTGTCCCAGCTCGACCACGGGGTCGTCCGCCTCGAGTCCTCCCTGCCCCACCTCCTCGAGCTGGCCCTCGGGGGCACCGCGGTGGGGACCGGGCTCAACGCCCACCCCGAGCTGGGCCAGCGCGCCACCGAGGCGCTCGCCGAGCTGACCGGCAACGCCTTCGTCCAGGCCCCCAACCGGTTCGAGGCCCTCGCGTCACGGGACGCCCTCGTCGCCGCCCACGGCGCGCTCAAGACGCTGGCCGCCAGCCTCAACAAGATCGCCAACGACGTGCGCTGGCTGGCCTCCGGCCCCCGGTGCGGCCTTGGCGAGATCACGATCCCCGCGAACGAGCCGGGCAGCTCGATCATGCCCGGCAAGGTGAACCCGACGCAGGCCGAGGCCCTCACCATGGTCGTGGCCCGGGTCGTGGGCAACGACGTCACGGTCAATGTCGCGGGGATGGGCGGCAGCTTCGAGCTGAACGCCTTCATGCCGGTGATCGCCCACGCCTTCCTGCAGAGCTGCCGCCTCGTCGCCGACGGCACCGACAGCTTCCGCGCGCATTGCGCGGCGGGCCTCGCGCCCCACCGGGAGCGAATCGAGGAGAACCTCGAGCGCTCCCTGATGCTGGTGACCGCGCTGAGCCCCCACATCGGCTACGACCAGGCGGCCCGGATCGCGAAGACCGCGCACGAGAAGGGGCTCACCCTCCGGGCCGCGGCCCTCGAGAGCGGCGTGGTCGCCGCGGAGCAGTTCGACGAGTGGGTCCGCCCCGAGAAGATGGTCGGACCGTCGCCGGACTGACCCGGGCCCGCCTCACCCGCCGAAAGAGCCGTTAGGATGAGCCGTCCCGGCCGGCGGGACGAGGGGCTCCATGGAGGGACGAGGGGCATGACAACGAAGACGATCGCGATCGGGGTGGCGGCGGGACTGCTGGCACTCGCGGCCGCGGGACTGGAAGCACGCGAGTACCACGTCTCGCCCAACGGCGACGACACGAGCGCCGGAAGCCGCGAGCGGCCGCTCCGGACGATCTCGGCGGCGGCCGAGCGGGCGCAGCCGGGAGACACGGTCACCGTGCACGCGGGGACCTACCGGGAGCGGGTGACACCACCCCGCGGGGGAACCTCCGAAGACCGGCGCATCACCTATCAGGCCGCGCCCGACGCGAAGGCCGTCATCAAGGGCTCGGAGGCCATCGGAGGCTGGCGGGAGGTGGAGCACGACACATGGAAGGTCGCCGTCGACAACGCCCTCTTCGGAGACTTCAATCCGTACTCCGACCTGATCGAGGGCGACTGGTTCGACCCCCGGGGGCGGGAGCACCACACCGGCGCCGTCTACCTGGACGAGCACTGGCTGACCGAGGCCGCCCGTCTCGAAGATGTCCTCGCCCCGGCCGGAGACACGCCGCTCTGGTACGCCCGGGTGGGTGACGAGAGCACCACGATCTGGGCCCAGTTCCCGGGCGTCGACCCGAACGACTCCCCGGTGGAGATCAACGTTCGAAAGGCCCTGTTCTATCCCGCCCACCCCGGCGTCGACTACATCACCGTGCGCGGCTTCACGATGATGCACGCGGCGACTCCCTGGGCGCCGCCCACCGCGGAGCAGATCGGCCTCATCGGCACCCACTGGAGCAAGGGCTGGGTCATCGAGGGCAACGACATCCGCTACTCCATCTGCGTGGGCATCACCCTGGGCAAGTACGGCGACGAGTTCGACAACACCTCCGAGGACACCGCGGTGGGGTACGTGAAGACCATCGAGCGGGCCCTGGAGAACGGCTGGTCGGAGGACAACATCGGCCACCACGTGGTGCGCAACAACGAGATCGCCCACTGCGAGCAGGCCGGCATCGTGGGCAGCCTGGGGGCGATCTTCAGCCGCATCGCCGGGAACGACATCCACGACATCCACGTGCGCCGACTCTACACCGGCGCCGAGATGGCCGGCATCAAGATCCACGCCGCCGTGGACACCCTGATCGCCGACAACCACATCTACCGTACCCACCGCGGGATCTGGCTGGACTGGATGGCCCAGGGGGCGCGGGTCACCCGCAACCTGCTCCACGACAACGACGGCACCCAGGACCTGTTCTTCGAGGTCAACCACGGGCCGTTCATGGTCGACCACAACGTCTGCCTGTCGGTGTATCCCCCCGGAGGCGAGTCTCACTGGCAGTCCCGGAACAGCGTCCTCGACGTGTCCCAGGGCGGGACCTACGCCCACAACCTCTTCGCCAACGGCGTCCGGTTCCACGACGAGCTGAACCGCGAGACGCCCTACCTTGAGCCCCACGGAACCGGGGTGGCGGGTCTGAAGAACATCGCCGGCGGCGACAATCGCTTCTACGGGAACGTCCTCCTCCACGAGGGGTTGAACGACTACGACGGGGCGGGAATGCCGTCGCGGATGAAGGGCAACGTCTACCTGAGGGGGGCCCGGCCGTCGAAGTTCGACCAGTCGCCGTTGGAGAAGGCCGCGTTCGATCCCGGCATCGAGCTGATCGAGAAGCCCGACGGCCTCTACCTGGAGATCGCGGTCGAAGGTGAATGGGGGGAGGAGGCCGACGCCCCCCTGGTGACGAGCGAGCTCCTCGGCCACGCGAGGGTCCCCGACCTCCCCTACCTGCAGCCCGACCGCACGCCCTACCGCCTGGACACCGACTCCCTCGGGCGGAGCCGGGACACCGCGCACCCCTTCCCGGGGCCCTTCGAGCTCGCCGAGAGTGGGAGGGTCCGACTGAAGATCTGGCCCCGGGACGAGGTGGGGATCGAACACGTGGCGACCGGCCCCCGCGCTCGGTGATTCCCCGGAGAAGAGACAGCTCATGACCGTCACCGTCACCGACATCGCCCTCTTCGCCGCCTTCTACCTGGTGGTGCTGTCCTTGAGCGTCTGGAAGAGCCGCGGCCGGAAGGACAGCGCCGGCTACTTCCTGGGCCGCCGGGCCCTGCCATGGTGGCTCATCGGCATCTCCATCGTCGCCGCCAACCTGTCCACCGAGCAGTTCGTGGGAATGGCCGGTCAGGCCGCGGGAGACGTGGGCTTCGCGGTGAGCTCCTGGCAGATCCTGAGCTCGATCGCGGTGGTCGTGGTC
>JAJDNS010000138.1 GCA_022340585.1 Acidobacteriota bacterium | reverse complement strand
CGTGCTCGCGCAGGTACTCCTCGGCGTCCTTGTTCGTCAGCTCATCACACATGTCATCCCCCGCGCTGGAATCTGGCCCGGCACACGCGGTTCCGGATCCGCTTCGAAGGCGGCGACCGACCGCCCTCGGCCAGAGTGGCTGAGTTTGGAATGCTCTCGAAGCAAGCCTACCTCAACTCGCCAGGGCTTGTCTGGGCTCTCGGGGCCGCTCTGGAGCCCTGGGCCCGCGCCGGGTCAGAAGCGGAAGCTCAGGTTGACGTAGAGGTTCCTCCCCGGATCGTAGACCCGCATCCCGGTGCGGAAGGGGTCACGCTGGTAGGACAGGTGCGGAGAGTAGAACCTGTCGAAGACGTTGGTCGCGCCCACGGTCACCGCGACGTGGCCCCGCCGATACCCGGCGGCGGCGTTCAGGATCGCGTAGCCGGGGGTGGGCTCCTCGCTCAGGTCGGCGTCGACTCGATCCTGTCGCCCCGAGGCGACGAGATCGAGGACTCCGAACGAGCGGCTGTCGTCGTAGCGGATGCCGAGCGTCGCCCGCAGCGGCGGCATCTCGGAAAGGTCGGAGGATAAGAGGCTCTCCTCGGGCCGGGGTCGCTGCGTTCCCCGGACCCAGGAGAGGTCGCCGGAGAGGAAGACGTGCCGTGCCGCCGAGAACGAGAAGGAGGCCTCGCCGCCCACCAGGGTCGCGTCGGCGTTCGCCCACGTCCGGGCGCGGGAGTTGGTGACGGTCGACAGGTCGTGAAGGCGGTCGGCCTCGCGCACGGTGATGAAGTCGTCGATGCGGCTGGCGAAGACCGAGCCCCGGAGAGTGGCCCGCGAGCCACGCCAGGCGACCGCCGCCTCGCCTCCGGTGTTCCGGCTCGGCTGCAGGCCGGGGTCCCCCACCCAGTCGCTGCCCATCCTGCGCAGGGAGAAGTAGCGCTCGCTCGGTTCCGGCACCCGGGTGGTGTGGCCGACGGACACCGAGAGCTCGAAACGGTCGCGGGGGCGCCACGCCACGCGCAGCTTGCCCGAGGGCAGCGAGTCCCGGGACGAGAGCGACCGATCCTCGAGGTACGCCCAGGCCAGATCGGTGTCGGCCTTCTCCTCGTCGGCCGCGCTCCAGGCGACGTCGTAGCGCGCTCCCGCCTCGATCAGGACCCGGTCGCCGATGATGCGCGAGTACTCGGCATAGGCCCCCAGGACGTCCACGTTCACGCCAGGGATGGACGGCTGGGGCACGTAGCCCCGGCCCCGGAGGCTCGTCTCCGCGTCCCAGTAGCGGCGGTAGTATTCGACGCCGGCGGTCGTCCGCCCGATCCGGCCCCCGGCCTTGCCTCCCCACGTGCGGGCCCGGGCGTGGGTGCCCATGCCCCAGCCCCGTGGGGCGCCGAGGGAGGTGGTGCGGGCCGCGTCGTCCATCCAGTGGTCCACGCGGGTGACATAGGCCTGGGCGGTGATCAGGGTGATGGTCCGCTTGCGGGGCCTCCGGCTCTCGAAGCTGACGCTCAGGCGGTCGGTGTCGTCCCAGGGCGCGTCCATCATCAGGTAGGGGTAGAAGACGTTCTTCGCTTCCTGCCGGGTGTAGGCAGCCTCCAGGGTCGTGTCGAAAGACGGGGTGTAGCGGAGGCGGGCCCAGCCCGTTCCGACGCTGAAGGCACGGTTGTCCTGCACCTCCGGACGGTAGTTGGCCCTCTCCGTGAACCGCAGCCCGTCGCCGTCGCGGTCCGCGTGGGCGCCCCGCCAGGAGAAGCCGGCCAGGGCCGAGGCCTTCTCGCCACCCCACGAGGCGGTGGCCGAGGGGTTGACGTATCCAAAGGAGCCCAGCGACAGGGCCGGCGACACGTGCCAGCCCGGGGGTGCGTCGCGGGTGATGAGGTTCACGATGCCCCCGAGGCTGCCCTGGCTCCGCACGTCGAACGGCCCCTTCCCCACCTGCACCCGCTCCACCTCCGCAAAGTCCACGTGGAAGGGCGGCGGGTCCATGTGGTTCGGGCAGGCCCCGTTGACGCGGTCGCCGTCCACCAGGACGTTGAGATCCCGACTCTGCAGACCGCGTAGCACCACGTCGTTGGCGATCCCCCCCTTGCGGAGAGGCCAGATGCCGGGAACGGCCTGGAGGGCAGCCCCCATGTCGCGGGCGCCGCTCTCACGCAGGGCGGGAGCCTCGAGGCTGTCCTCCGGCAAGCCCGACACCACCGTGAGCTCCACTCTCACGCCGGCGAGAGCCAGTCGGACGTCGCGCTGGACCTCGGCACCGGCGGCGAGGACGAAGGCCTCTACCTGGGCCCGCTCGAAGCCCGGGCTCTCCACCGTCATCTCCCACGTGCCGGCCCGAATCCCCGGGGCGCGATAGATGCCGAGAGCCCCGGCGACCACCCGCACCTCGGCTCCGTCGTCGTGGACCAGGGTGACGAGGGCGCCGGGCAACCGCGAGCCGTCGGGGGCGAGGATGGCGCCCCAGAGCGTGGCCCGGCCTCCCGTGGAAGCGCTCTCCGCGAGGGTCGCGGGCGGGGCGGAAAGGCACACGGCGAGGGCGAGGCACGGCACGAGCCCGGGCGTCCGCCTGGTCTGGCGTCGTTGCTGCGCAGTCATCGGCAACTCGGTCTCGAAGGGCCCCGGCGCTCGGCACGGGCGCCGGGGCGGACGCGGCTACTTCTCCATGCTGGGCTTCCAGACCTTCCAGACGTTGCCCACGAGCTCCGGGCCCGGCTTCAGGGTGGGCAGGCCGGGCTCCCACCCGGCCGGTGTGGCCTCCTTGCCCTGGGACTCGCGGACGACCTGGAACGCCTGGATCTGACGCACGCTCTCCGCGAGCTTGCGGCCCACGGGAGGCGTCATGACCTCCATGGCCTGGATGCTGCCGTCGGGGTCGATGATGAACCGTCCCCTCAGCTCGATCCCCTGCCCCTCGTCCCACACCCCGTAGGCCCGGCCGACGTTGCCGGCCTGGTCCGAGATCATCGGGAACGGCACGCCCCCTTCGACCATCTTGCTCAGCTCATGGTCGTTCCACATCTTGTGGACGAAGTGGCTGTCCACGCTGACCGAGAGGACCTCGACGCCCAGCTCCTGCAGCTTCGCGTAGTTGTCGGCGACCGCCGACACTTCCGTCGCTCAAACGAAGGTGAAGTCGCCCGGGTAGAAGCAGAGCAGGATCCACTTGCCCAGGTGATCCGAGAGCTTGACGTTGGTGAACGTCCCCTTGTGGTAGGCCGGGGCCTCGAAGTCCGGGGCCTTCTGCCCCACTCTGACAGCCATCGCCTTCTCCTCCTTTGGTGTCTCGTCCGGTATCGGGGTCTCGTCGGCCGGCGTGCCACCGACGACGCTACCCGTGACGCGTCCACATCCTGCAGGCGGTTCTGCCATCGTGCCTCCTCTAGTCATCCGCGAGCGGCGGCGTGGCCTCCGCTCTGGCCTCGTGTCCGGCGGGACCCGCGTCGGCCGGCGGGGGCGCTCCCAGGCCCCAGACTCCGCGCCAGCCGCGACCACGACCACCTCCCCGGCCCCGCCCACGGCCGAAGCCGCGGCCCCAGCCCCCGTCCTCCGAATCGGGTGCGCGGCAGCGCCCCCTCCCGAAGCCCGTTCGGGGACCTTCGCCCCGCGGGCCTCTTCCGTTCAAACCAGCCATCACGCCCCTCCATTCCTTTCAGATCGGGCCTGGAGCCGAACGAGACGGCTGCAGGCCGCCCGTCCCCGGCCCCACGACCCGCCACCTGCTGTCATCGAAGACCTGTCCGATGGCCCTCCAGCAGGAGAGGATCGCCTCTCGCACTCCCTCCAGCTCGAGCCCCGTCTCTCTTCGTGCCAGCAGGCCCGGCAGTCGCAGGTCGAAAGGGACGCTCCCCAGGAGCGGAACCCTGTGAAACGCGGCCACGGTCTCGACGAGACGGGCCCCCGCCGGGTTGAGGTCGGCCTTGTTCAGGATGATGCCGGCGGGCCGTCCGAAACGAGCGATCAGGGTCAGGGCGCGAGTGAGGTCGTGGACCCCCGCCTCGGTGGGCTCGGTCACCACCACCACACCGTCGACCCCGGTGATGGCGGCGTGGACCGGGCAGCCGATGCCGGGAGGGCCGTCGATCAGCACCAGGTCGACGTTGTCTCGGGCCGCCAGCCTCCGAGCCTCCCCGCGCAGGTGGGCGACCAGCTTCCCCGAGCTGTCCTGGGCCACACCCAGGGTCGCGTGCACGAGGGTCCCCCACTTCGTGGTGCGGTCAGTCCATGAGCCCGCCCGGTTCGGCCGGAAGGAGACGGCCTCCTCCCCACAGACCTGAGCGCAGGCCCCGCAGCCCTCGCAGTGAATCGGGTCGCTCTCGACGGCGAGCTCGACCTCTTCGATCGCCCCGAACCGGCAGGCCTCGAGGCACGCGCCGCACGCGTTGCACCGGCCGGGGTCGATCACCGCCCGCCGCCCTGCGTCGAAGGGACGCCACGGGGCATCGTCACCGGGGAGCAGCAGGGCGAGGTTGGCGGCATCGACGTCGGCGTCGACCGCCACGCATCGGCCCGAGAGGCGAGCGAACGCCCCGGTGAGGGACGTCTTCCCGGTGCCGCCCTTGCCGCTGATCATCGCAATCTGTCTCATGGGAGGCAGGGCTCGAATCTCTCCAGCAGGTGGTCGGCCAGCCGGTCCACGGTCGAGGCGAAGGTGGCCACCCGGGTGGAGGCCAGGACGCCGGTCGCGCAGGCCGTGGCGATCTCGCGGTCGAAGGGCACCTCGGCCAGGACGGGCACCTCATGTGCCGCCAGGAACGCGCGCACCCGACCGTCGCCGACGTCGGAGCGATTGACAACCGCCGCCGTCTCGAGGCCCAGGGCCTCGCACATCTGAAGCGAGAGCTCCAGGTCGTGGAGGCCGAAGGGGGTCGGCTCGCACACGAGAATCACGAGGTCGGCGTCCTCGAGCGCGGCCACCGCGGAACACGACGTCCCCGGGGGGGCGTCGAGGACGGCCAGGGCCGACCAGGCGCTCTCCTTCACTGCCGCCTGGATGAGGGGCACGGCCCGGACCTCGCCCACGTCGAGGACCCCGTCGATGAAGCCCATGGGACCCGCGTGACCCCGGCGCAGCGTGCCCGTCTCCCGCTCCTGCTCTCGCAGCGACCGCTCCGGACACGCGCGCACGCAAACGCCGCACGAGTGACAGAGGTCCGGATAGACCGTGACTGCCTGGCCCCCGGCGACGATCGCCCCGAACTGGCAGGCCGCGGCACACTCCCCGCAGCCGGAGCAAAACTCCTCGTCGAGCGTGGGCACCGGCACCGCGTGACGCTCGGTCCAGGTGACCTCGGGCTGGAAGAACAGGTGTCCGTTCGGGGCCTCGACGTCGGTGTCGACGTAGGCCACGCCGGCCGTGCGGGCGGCCAGACTCCAGGCGAGGTTGGTGGCCATCAGCGTCTTCCCCGTGCCTCCCTTGCCGCTGGCCACCGCGACACGCATGGGGTCAGTCCGCCGCCTGGAGCATCGCCGGGCTCAGGCCGGCGAGGGCCTCTTCGACCTTCGTCCCCGGGGTGACGACCACTGGCAGGATCCCTCCGGTCCGGAGTGCGTCCTCCGCCTTGGGTCCAAACTGGCCTGCGACGACCGCCGTCACCCCGTTGCGGACGAGCAACGACGCGGTGGCCGGACCCGCGCCCTGAGCCGCCTCGGCCCGGGAGTTGTCGAGGACCTGGACCTTCTCGCCGGACCCGCGCACCAGCAGGAAACGGGGCGACCGGCCGAAGTGGGTCCCCACCACCGCCGAAAGATCCGAGCCCTCCACCACGGCCACCGCCACGCACCCGCGAACGGCCGGGCGCTCGCCCACGTCACTCATGGTGGCTTCCTCCGCAGCTGCTCGGATGGTCGTGGCGACACGGAACGGTCCCGCTGAGCTCCCCGCGGAGATAGCTGCCCACCACGTCGCGGACACGGCCGGTGAGGCCGGTGGCCACGTCGATCCCATACTCCGAGAACATGTTGATGGCGCGGGGTCCCATCCCGCCGGCCAGGATCGCGTCTACGCCCAGCCCCTGGATGAATCGCGGCATCTGTCCCGGCTGGTGCGCCTGGGCGTGGGGGTTGGGGACGACGCGGCCTCCCCGAATCTCACCCCCGACGGTCTCGACCACCACGTAGGCCGGGCAGCGGCCAAAGTGGCCCGCCACCTGCCCGTCCAGTCCGGCCTCGTCCTCGGCCGCGACGGCAATGTTCACCGTGTCACTCACAGGTTCCTCCTCTTGGTTCGTGACCGTCCTGGCCCGGCCCGCCTCGGCCCCGTCCCCGGCGCCGCCCACCGGCACGTCGCCTGGCGGGCGGGCGGCAACGCCCGCCGTCCAGACGCTGGAAGTCGTCCCCGCCGCACCCGGGACACGCCCCGGGGCGCCCCGTCCCAAAGGGCTCGGACCACTGGTGACGACAGGAGATGCAGGCGAAGCGCCGCAGGGCCGGTCCCTCGACCACCCCGCCTTCGATCCTCAGGGCCCGGCCCTGGACCAGGACGCCGGCCACCTTCCTCCGAGCGGCCTCGACGATGCGTCCAAAGGTCGCGCGGGAGACGTTCATCCGCGTCGCGGCGTCCTCGTGGTAGAGCCCTTCGAGGTCGGCCAGCCGCAGGGCCTCCAGCTCGTCGACACTGAGCACCGTCTCCTCGAGCTTCGACACCGGCACCCCTCGCGGCTTGAAGTACGGGCTGGGCGGGGCGGCGGCAACGCGTCGGGGGCACACCGGGCGGGGCATCAGGCTTCCTCATTCCGATAATAAGCATATGCTCAAAACGTGTCAAGGGCCGGAAGGCCTGCGCTCACGTCTGCACACCGACCTGATACGCCCTGAGCTTCCGCCAGAGGGTGGTGCGGTGCATCCGCAGCTCGGAGGCCGCGGCGGAGCGGTTGCCCCCGTGGCGCCTCAGCGTCTCCTCGATGAGCTGCCGCTCCGTGTCGCCGTCGAGAGGCCGAGTCGACAGAGCGGTCTCGGCGGTGATGTGCTCGGGGAGATGCTCCGGCTTCAGCTCCTCCCCGTCGCACATGACGAAGGCATGCTCGATGGCGTTCTGGAGCTCCCGGACGTTGCCCGGGAACGAGTACCTCTGGAGCAGGGACAGCGTCCGCGGCGTCGCCTGGGTGACCGGCTTGCGGATCTTCGCCCGCACCTTCTCGATGAAGTGGTCCACGAGCAGGGGGATGTCCTCGGGACGCTCGCGGAGCGGGGGCAGCTCCACGGCCACGACGTTGATGCGGAAGTACAGGTCCTCCCGGAATCGCCCCTCGGTGATGGCCCGCTTCAGGTCGGCGTTGGTGGCGGCGATCACCCGCGCATCCGTCTTCAGGGTGCGAGTAGCGCCCAGGGGCTGATACTCGCCACCCGCCAGGACCCGTAGCAGCTTCACCTGGAGCGAGACGTCCATCTCGCTGATCTCGTCCAGGAGAAGTGTCCCCCCGTTGGCCAGGGCGAAGAGTCCCGGCTTGTCCCGCCTGGCATCGGTGAACGCCCCCTTCATGTAGCCGAACAGCTCCGACTCCAGGAGCGTGGCCGGCAACGCCGCGCAGTTCAGCTTGATGTAGGGCCCGTAGCGGCGGGGGCTCAGCTTGTGAATGGCTTCCGCGAACAGCTCCTTTCCCGACCCGCTGGGGCCATGGATGGTCACGTTGCACTCGGACTCGGCGATGTTGGGGAGCATCTGGATCACCCGCCGCACGACGGGGCTCCCGCTCACGATCGTCCCCAGGACCTTCTCCTGCTCCAGGGCCTCACGGGCGTGCTCGACCTCGGTCAGATCGCGGAAAAACTCCGCCACCCCGACGAATTCTCCCCGCTCGTCCCGGAGGACCTCGGTGCTCAGGCTGATGGGCACCTCGCGGCCGTCCTGGGTGATGATCGTGACCCGCACGTCGTCCACCGCCTCGTGGCTGGACAGGGTGTCGCGAATCGCGCACCGGCTGTGGCACACCTCGGTCCGGAAGATCTCGAAGCAGTGCTTCCCGATGGCCTCCTGGGCCCGGAAGCCGGTGATGCGCTCGGCGGCCTTGTTGAAGTAGGTAACGATGAACTGCTTGTCGACGGTGAAGACCCCGTCGCTGATGCTGTCGACGATGATCCTCGCCAGCCGGTTGAGCACTGCTCCCCCACTGTTGCGCGAACGACTCTCCCCAGGCGGTGCAAGAGCCGTGCCCGCGGGGACGGCGGCCGCCGTGGTGGCTGCGGGTTCGAAGGTCACTGGGCCTCGAGGATGCCCGGCTGGTCCGGACCCTCACCGCCCTCCTCGCTCCCCGGCAGCCTCACCGAGGCGTACTGCCAGTCGGCGAGGCCCAGCCGTCCGCTGATCAGGGCCGCGGGCGGGTTCAGCCGGATCTCCCGGGGCGAGCCCGGCCCCACCAGAACCACCGGCGACACGAAGCGCGAGACGAACTCCTCGATGGGCACCCCCCCGAAGCGGGTCCCCTGGCGCGGGTACCCGAGGACGAGGACCTGGAACTCGCGCTTCGTGAGGCAGCGGTGCAGCTCGGTCCACTCCGGGTCCTCGCACAGCCGGAAGCCGGCCTCGAGATAGTCCCCGAGCCGGGAGTCGTAGTAGAGCCGGAGGTCGCGCTCCAGGCGGATGGCCAGGGCTGCCCGCTCGTCCCGGGTCAACCCCTCGGGAGGTCGGGCCTCGGGATCATAGGGATCCACCAGGAAGTGGAACACGTTGAGACGGAGCGACCCGATCCGGGCGAGGCGCAGGGCGAAGTCGAAGGCCCAGTCCCCCTGTCGTGAGTAGTGGGCACAGAAACCGATGGCGCGGATGGCAAACGTGCTCATGATCGTGTCTCCCGCAACTCCGGATCGCCGGCGAGGGACCGTAGCCGGGCGGGCCAGCTCGCGTCGGTGGCCCCGCGTCGCGCATCCGGATTCGCGCTCTCCCGGAGGTAGTGCTCCGAGTAGAGCGCCCCGATGGGGTTGTTGGCCAGGGATCGGTCCTTGACGAAGAGGTGGGTGACCGGGGCCTGGCTGGCCCGGTCGAAGAGGCAGTCGGCGCCGATGCAGAGACCGACCACGACGTTGATGTGGGTTCCGGCGGCATTGAGGGCCGCGGCCTGCCCCAGGGGGTTGCAGAGAGCGCCGTCGTCGTCTCCGGCTCCGCCTCCGCCAATCTTGCACCACACCGGCACGACCTCGAAGAAGCGCCGCAGGACCTCGGTGAGGATGCGAGCCGGCTCGAGCAGGTCCTTGCAGAAGGCGAGCCCCACCCGCTCGAACCGCATCTCCAGGCAGAAGTAGACGAGCTCGGCCACGCGGCACAGCGTTCGTTCCTCCTCCCGGGCGATGTCGGTGGCGGCCTCCAGCAGGTGGCGGTGATCGCTGGACGGGGGCGAGGCGACCGCGGTCGCGACGGCGGGACACGCTCCCCCACCCCGACGCAGACAGATCCGGTCGTCGCAGGCCAGGCAGTCGATGCGAACGGGGTCTCGACCGGCTCGAGTCGCATCCGCCCCACCGGCAGGACCGGGAAGGGGCCCGAAGCCGTACCCGGAGCAGAGGGCACCCGCGTCGAGGGCGGTCAGGACCTCGTCGGCCGAGCAGGCCACGTTCTCCACGATGCCCACCCCCTGGATCGCCAGTGCCTCACGCACCTCCCGGCTGACCCCCCCACAGACCAGCTTCTCGATGTCGTGCTCGGCCACGGCGTCCAGCAGCTCGACCGGCGAGCGCAGCGCCACTGCCACCCGCGCGTCCGACACCACGCGCCCGCCACTCACGCAGGCCAGAAGCAGGCCATCGGCCACGGTGCAACGCGGCGCGACGCGGTCTCCCAGGAGCGGCGCTCCCCAACGCATCTGGTTCCTCCCGCGGAGAAGGGGGCAATGCCCATGCCAGCGGGCATGAGACCGGCCCCCGGCCCCGCCGACGACGGTGCCGACCCCCGTCGGGGCCGCACCTGTCACGGCCAGGAGGACCGCGAACGGAGCACCGCGGCACCGATCGAGAACCCGGATGCGGGTGTTGCACGGGCGTTGCGATGCAACGTCGGTGTTGCAACGCCGGCAACGCCGAGAGCGCTGAGCCAGACTCGCGCGCGGGGCCAGACGGCGAGTGATCCGGACGGTCGGCAGGCCTGCGGAATCAGGTCGATCCCACATCCGGCCGCGTCCCGGCGGCCGCCCGCGAGCCATCCCGCCACCGCGGCGGAGTGCCTGCGGTACGCGCCTTGCTTTGGAGAGAGGGCGAGCCGGCGCACGAGCGGCCCGGCGAGGGAGGACCGATGGCAACGGAAGTGCAACAACGGGACGGAGCGACCACTCCGGGCGTGACGCCCTTGTACCACATCGAGAACGCGGAGCTCGGCGACAAGGCGGGGCGGTTTCTGAACGCGTTTGCCGCGGTGCTGCACTACACCGACTACAAGGCGCTTCTCGACTCCTACGGCGCGTCGAGCGCCAAGTGCGGGCGCTGCGTGGCCTCCTGCCAGGTCTACCAGGCGAGCGGTGACCCCCGGGACATCCCGTGCTACCGGAGCAATCTCCTCCTCGACGTCTACCGGCGCCACTTCACCATCGGGGGCTGGCTGAAGGCGCACGTGGGCGGCGGCTGGTCCCTCACCGGCGAGCTCGTCGACGAGATGGCCGACGTCTTCTACCGCTGCACGGCCTGCCGACGCTGCACCCTCGAGTGCCCCCTGGGCATCGATCACGGCCTCATCACGCGACTGGGCCGCTACATCCTGAGCATGGCCGGAATCGCCCCCAAGGCCCTCCAGGTGAGCGTGCGCGAGCAGCTCGAGGGCGAGACCCGCAACACCTCCAAGCTGCCGGGGCCCGCCCTCGTGGACACCCTCGAGTTCCTGGCCGAGGAGATGGAGGAGAGCCTGGGGGTGAGGCTCGAGTTTCCCCTCGACCAGCCGGACCGGGAGTACGGCTTCTTCTGCGCGGTGAGCGACTACATCATGGAGCCCGACACCCTCATGGGCAACGCCGCGGTCCTCTACGCGGCCGGCGACTGGGACCGCTGGACGATCGGCACCCGCAACTTCGACGCGATCAACTACGGCCTCTTCTACAGCGACTGGCACCTCGAGCGCATCGTCAAGCGCCTCGTGGGCGAGGCGAGACGGCTGCGCGCGGGGACGCTCCTCATCGGCGAGTGCGGGCACGCCTCACGCTCGGCTTGCCAGTTCGTCCCCGTCTTCGCCGGCCAGGACGAGCTGCCGGTGCGCAGCTTCATCGAGTACACCCTGGGGTGCATCGAGGAGGGGAGAATCCGGCTCGACCCGGACATCGTCACCGAGAGGGTGACCTATCACGACCCGTGCAACATCGCCCGCTCGGGATGGATCGTAGAGCAGCCACGGCAGATCCTGAGGTCGTTCGTGAGCGAATTCGTGGAGATGACGCCCCACGGGCGGGCCAACTACTGCTGCGGAGGCGGAGGCGGCCTCGTCTCGATGGACGAGACCCACGAGTGGCGGATGAAGGTGGCCGGCCGGGTCAAGGCGGAGCAGATCCGGGCCACCGGCGCCGAGATCGTCGTCGCCCCCTGCGCCAACTGCAAGAAGCAGCTCAAGGAGCTGGTGGACTACTACGAGCTGCCCTGCCGGGTGGTGGGCCTCCACGACCTCGTGCTGCGGGCCATCGACATCCCCGGGGGCAAGAGCGCCCGGCAGCGGCGCGACGAGGCGGCCCTGGCCGCAACCGCCTGAGGGAGGAGACATGGAGCACTGGCTGGATCTGGCGAGAGGCCCGCTGTTCGCCTTCAGCTTCCTGATCATGGTCCTGGGACTCGCGCGGCACGTGCTGCTGCAGGTTCACGGTCTGGTGACCCGCAAGGGACACCGCCTCCGGCAGGCGCCCTGGCGTCGCATCGCCTCCAGCACCCTGAGCTGGGCGGTGCCGATCCGCCACCTCGACCGTTCGACCCTGGTGATGACGAGCGCTTCTTTCCTGTTCCACGTCGGCGCAGTGATGATCCCGGTCTTCCTGGCCGCCCACGTGGCCCTGTGGAGCGGCCTCCTGGGTCTGGGCCTCCCCGCCCTGCCCGCGGACACGGCCGACCTGCTGACGATCCTGACGATCGTCTGCATCCTCGTGCTGGTCGCCTACCGGGTCATGACCCCGCGAGCGCGGGCCCTCACCCGAGCGTCCGACTTCGGAGTCCTGGGCCTGGTGCTCGTCCCCTTCCTGTCGGGCTTCCTGGCCCTCCACCCCACCGTCAACCCCCTGCCCTGGAGCTGGATGATGCTGCTGCACGTCCTGAGCGCCGAGCTCCTCCTCGTGGCCATCCCCTTCACCAAGCTCGCCCACGTCGTGCTCTTCCCGTTCGACCGGCTGTCCGAGGTTCACTGGCAGCTCAGGCCCGGGGCCGGGGACCGCGTGGCCGCGGCCCTCTACGGGGAGGAGGCCCAGGTATGAGCGCAGGGATCCTCGTCGACGTGACGCGTTGCACCGGCTGCGAGCGCTGCACGGTGGCCTGTGCGGAGAGCAACCGGCGCGATCTCGTGGCCGCCGAGGCCGACCGCGCCACCACCCGGGACGGCTTGTCCGCGAACCGCTGGTGCACGGTGGTGGAGGCGGACGAAGGGCGCTTCGCCCGCAAGAGCTGCATGCACTGCCTGGAGCCGAGCTGTGTTTCCGCCTGTCTGGTCGGCAGCCTGAGGAGGAGCCCGCAGGGACCGGTGGTGTACGACCCCGACAAGTGCATCGGCTGTCGGTACTGCATGCTGGCGTGCCCTTTCGAGGTGCCGCGCTACGAGTGGGCCGAGGTCGCCCCCTTCATGCGGAAGTGCGACATGTGTGCCGACAGGCTGGGGCGAGGCGAGCGGCCTGCGTGTGTCGAGGCCTGTCCCCACGACGTTCTGGCCTTCGGGTCCCGGGCGGAGCTCCTCGAGCGGGCCCACGCGGTCGTCCGGGACCATCCCGGGCGATACCTGCCCCGCGTGTGGGGCGAGACCGAGCTGGGGGGCACGTCCGTCCTCTACGTCTCCGACGTCGACCTGGCGACGCTCGGCTGGCCGGGACGTGATGCCGCCGCGATTCCGGACATCACCGAGCCCGTCATCGAGAAGACACCACTCCTCGGCGGGACGGTGCTGGCGGGCGTGTGGGGCCTGAGCGCGATCATCCAGCGTCGCCAGCGCCTGATGGCCGCCGGAGCCTCCAGCGGGGCCTCGGACAACCGCGAGGGGGGTGAGCACGTTGACTGAGCGCAATGGCTGGCTGAAGGACATCCTCTGGGTGGCGGCGCTCGCCGGGGCCGTGGCCATCGGCTTCCGGCTCTGGTTCGGCCTGGGGGCCACCACCAACCTCTCCGACGCCGTGCCCTGGGGTCTGTGGAAGATCCTGAACATGGTGGCGGGGGTGGCGCTGGCGACGAGCGGCTTCACCGTCGGCTTCCTCGTCTACGTGCTCAGGCTGGAGCGCTTCCGGCCGCTGCTGAAGCCCGCCATCCTCCTTGCGTTCCTGGGCTACGGGTCTTCGTGCTTCGCCCTCTTCCTCGACATCGGCCTCCCCCACCGGATCTGGCACCCCATCGTGATGTGGAACCCCCACTCGTTCCTCTTCGAGGTGGCTTGGTGCGTGATGCTCTACTTCACGATCACGATGCTCGAGCTGTCCCCCACCGTCCTCGAGCGCGTGGGCGGACAGCGGATGGCCCACCGGCTCCACCGGGCCGCGTTCTGGATCGTCACGGTGGGGATCACCCTGTCGTCGCTCCACCACACCTCCCTGGGGTCGCTCTTTCTCGTCACCCCCCAGCGCCTGCACCCCCTGTGGTACACACCAATGCTGCCCGTTCACTTCATCCTGTCGGCGATGGGAGGGGGCCTCATGGTCGTGGTCCTGGCCAAGCTGCTCCACTCCCACTGGTACGACCGCGAGGCGGTCTTCGGAGCGGGCACCGGCTGCGGGGGACGGGTGTCCGCCGAGAAGCGCGGCAAGTCGCCGTGCGTGGGACCGGAGTTCCCGATGGTCCGGCAGCTGGCCACCCTGGCCGCCGGCATCCTGGCCGTGGCTCTCCTCGTCAAGCTCGCCGACCTGGGGGCCACCGGGGCCTGGCGGGCTCTGCTCGCCGGGACCTGGGAGAGCTGGTTCTACGGCTTCGAGATTCTCCTCGGCGCCGCGATACCCGTGCTCCTCATGGCCTCGAGCGCGGCCCATGGGTCGCCGGCCCTGGTCGGCGCCGCCGCGGCCAGCGCCGCGCTCGGGCTGGCCTGGAACCGCCTGAACGTGGGCATCTTCGGCTACTTCCGCGACGCCGGAACGGTCTACGTCCCGAGCCTCGCCGAATGGGCAGTGAGCCTGGGGGTGATGGCCGCGGCCGCGATGGTATTCTTCTTCGCAGCCGAGAACCTGCCGATCTTCTCCGAGAGCGCAGAGGAGTGGCGCCGCGCCCACCGGGCGTTCACTCCAGCTTTCGATCGCTTCTCCGGAGTGTGGAGGATGACCCTGGCCGGCGGCGTGAGCCGCGCTTCGCTCCTCGCGGTCATCGTGGTGCCCCTGGCCTGGGTGCTCCTGTTCCCGCCCTTCCGGAGTGGCGGCGGAGCGCGGGGCACGGTTCGCCCACCGGTGGCCCAGGACGCCGAGCGCAGGATCCTGCGGATCGACGGAGACGGCGCCGGCGTCGCCGTCGTCTTCCCCCACGCCGACCACCAGCGGCGGCTCGGGGGCCGGGATTCGTGCGCACGCTGCCATCACCTGTCGCTGCCGGCGGACCACTCCACCCCATGCAGCCGTTGCCATCGAAGCATGGAGCAGGACACCGACATCTTCGACCACGACGCTCACCTGACCGCGGTCGCGCGGCGAGACCACCTGGGGGGCTGGATCCCGGCGAACCAGGCCTGCGGCTCCTGCCACTCCGCGGGGGGCCCGAAGGGGGCGGCCACGGCCCGGCCGTGCCTCGAGTGCCACCAGAAGGACATGGCGCCCTCCCGCCAGGTCGAGGGCCCCCTGGCCCTGGGCCGGGCCCCCGGCTACCGCGTGGCCCTGCACGAGAACTGCGTCGCCTGCCACGAGAGCGAGGCCGCAAAGCAGGGGCGCCCGACGCTCGGCGACTGCTCGACCTGCCACGAGACCCTGCGCCGTCGCGAAGTCCCGACCGCGACGGCGTCTCCGTCGCTGGTGGCAGCCCGTCTCCCGTAGGATCCGATGGCCTGAGCTCCGGGCTTCAGCGCCTGGTCGCTACGGTGGCGGGTCGTTTCGACCCGGTTCCCGCGTCCCGCGGGACGGTGGTCGGAAGCGCGCCCGGACGACCCCGTGGTATCTTCGGACCGGCTCCCGTCGGCGGCTCAAGGGAGAAGGATGACCTCCACGCCCAAGGACGCTCACCCGCGAAAGCGCCCCATCGTGGCCGGGCCACCGTTTCCGGTGCGCCGGGGGCTTCCCACTGCGTGGGCCGCGCTGCTGCGAGAGAGAGCGGATGCCCTCGTTGCCGAGGCCTTGACGATGATGACCGAGGCCCGTCTCGAGCACTACGATGCGGCCGGGCTCCCCACCGTCCAGAGGCGTCTCGAGACGCTCCTCGAAGTCGCCCTCTCCTGCCTGGAGGCCGGGGAGGCCGACCAGATCATCGCCTACATGAGCCGGGTCGGTCGAGAGCGTTTCTCCGCCGGATACGACCTCCTCGAGGTGCAGATGTCGGCCAACGTCATGGAGGAGGCCCTGTGGCGACGGATCCCGTCCCTCATCGCTCCGGCGGAGGTGCCGCGCGCCCTGGGGCTCGTCAGCAGCCTGTTCAGCGCGGGGAAGGATGCCCTGGCTCGAACCTACGTCTCCCTGGCCGCCGGCGCGAAGACTCCTCCGGCGGCGAGGGCCGCGGGCGACGACAAGGACACACCGGGCCGCTGAGCCCCGAGCTCACCCCGCCCCGAGATCCTCGGGGCCGAGCCCGCGGAGGAACTCGAAGTTGCACAGGCGGCCGGCCAGGGCTCCGCGGTCATCGCGCCGGAGGGCCCCGTCTTCGCCCCGGGTCACCAGCAGGTGGGCGGCCAGGAGGTTCAAGTCCTCCACCCCCACGGCCAGCAGCCGCATCCGGAAGTCCTGCACCAGCTTCGACATCTCATCCGCCGTGGCCCAGCCCTCGGCCACGGCTCGGTCGCCGTCGAGCGGCGAGTGCGGGGGCGCGCCCCCCTCGTCCGCCCGGGGATCGGGGCCGTGCCACTGCTCCCAGAGAGTGATGTAGTTGCGGCGCGGCTCGAGAATGGGGGCACCGTCCGCCGTTCGAAGGTCTTCGTGGCTCTCGTAGCGGCTGGTGTCGTAGGGCCAGTCGGGCAGCAGGGAGTGGTGGCCGGTCCGGTAGATCGCCAGCGGAAGCACGGCGGGCACGCCCTGGCGATGGAGCCAGTTGGCCAGTGCGAACTCCTCGAAAGGGCTGTTGACGCCGTAGGCCAGGAGTCGAAATCCCTGAGCGCCACGGGTGGCGACCTCGGGACGCTCGCCGACGCTGGAGACCTTCCAGACGAGGCGGATGTGGTCCTTGCTCTCGGTGGAGTAGGTCTCCCGCGACGGTGGGAGCGGGAGCTGGGGAGTGGTGCGCCAGCGCTCGGGCAGGAAGAGGTCGAAGAGCTCCGGGTCGCGACCCACCACCCAGAGAGCGCCCCCGGTGCTCTCGGTTCGGCCGTGGATGAAATCCACGCCCAGGATTCGAGTGGCATCGAGGTGCGCCGGGAGCGAGCGACTGCGAGGGGGACGCTCGTCCTCCTGCCACACCTGCCGCCGCCGTCGAGCGTAGGCCTTCCGTCGCCCCTCCTGGACCTCCCCCTGGTACTCTGCCGTCCGTTCCATCAGCTCGTAGTCGATGATGCTGTACTCGATCTCGCCGTCTCGCACCTCCAGGTCGGTCGCGCTCGCGAGCTGGACGATCACGTGTGCGTCCTTCATGTCGAGCACGGTGAAGCCGGCCTGGCGCAGCTCCGCCGTGGCCTGCACCGTCAGTGCCCGCAAGGCATGGTCCGTGAGTAGCCCCATCTCGTGGGCCTCGGACGCGTCCACTCCCGGAAGCCAGCTGTACACCATGATGTAGTCGCGGAGGATGTCGAGTGCGACACCGGGATGCCGGGCAATCGCCCGGTCGATGCGCCACTGGAACTTGCCGCTCTGCGAGGGCTGGGTCTTCTCGGGCGGGACGTAGATGGCCAGGGGGACCTGCGTCTGGATCCGTCGGCCCGGCGTCCCACGGCGGCGGCGGCGCAGCTCTTCGACGAGGGCGAACTCCTCGAAGGGACCGTTGAAGTCGCAGTCGAGAAGCTCCTTGACCAGCATCGTGGCGACCGGAACCCGCTCACCAGCCCGATTGAACTTGACGAGCAGCCCCAGGCTCTCTCCTGCCACCGGCCTGGTGGGCACGACATAGACGGCCCCCGTTCCCCGGAGGACCTCTCGGTGGGTCCGGAACCACTGCCGCTCGAACCAGTTCTCCGGCTGGAGGTGTTGAGCACGAGAGAGCCCGGCCTCGGTGATATACAGGTCGCCGCCCTCGCCGGTGACGGTGTGAACGTAGTCCACCCCGAGAATGTGAACGGGTTGCCCTGCGCCGGGCGCCGCCACGAGCCCCACGCCCTCGGCGATGCCGGTACCGGCTCTCGCGCCGACCCGCGTCCCCGAATCAGCTGCAGACAATCGGCCTCCTGCCCGCTAATTGTGGCACCGAACGGGCCGCGGCGAAGAGCGGCGGCCACTGGCAACACGCCCTCGGGCTCGGGCGAACCACGCTGGGGGCGTGCCCGCGCGCGTGTGCGGGCCTGTCCTCTATCGCCGAATCGTGTCAGTCGTAGGCCCTCCGAACCTCCTCGGTCGCCAGGAGACGCGTCTGGGCCTCGACCAGGCACCAGGACGCCAGAGTCCGATGCATCCGCCGGTACTTCTCCGGAACCGGGTGCGTCCCCACGACCACGGGAACGCCAAACCGCTTCGGAATGAAGTCGACGAAGTAGTCCAGCTGAGGGCACGGGGGATACCCGACGACGAGCCCCGTCGCGAGGTGGATCGCTTGAGCACCGTTTCTGATCATCTCCTCCGGCACGTACTCGACGTTTCCGCCCGGACAGCCTCCGCAGGTGGAGAACCCGACGATCTCGAGGGGCTCGTCGGCGGGGTGGCACGAGAAGGCGCCCTCGCGCAGCCGCGCGGCCCGAAAGCACTTGCCCCCGGAGCAGCTTCGATAGCGATCGCAGATGATGATGCCGACCTTCATCGTTCCCTCCCGCCGGGACGCCGAGCAAGTCCCGCACCAGTGGACCCGGGTCATCGACGCCACGACAACTGGCCCCCGGCACCGTGGCTGGCGGCGTCAGGCCGCGACCACGTTGGCCTCGAGAAGCCGCATCCGGGTCTTTTTCCACACCCCACGCAGGATCTTTCCCATCGCCCTCCCGGCTCGCGGCTCGGCTAGAGCTCCAGAGTCGTGCCGGCAGGACAGTGAAGGACCCGCTCCCCGAAGGCCTGGGACAGGGCCACGAAGGCCGCCGGACCGGTGCAGTGGTTGAGGTGCAGCATGGGAGAGCCACGCTCACGGAGTCTCGTGACTGTTCGTGCGAGCTGGTCACGACCGGCGCCAGCGAGATGGGTTCCGCCGGCGATCCCCACCGGGTCCTTCCCGAAGTGGCGTCTCACGTGGGCGAGCGTGTTGAGCAGTCCCGCGTGACAGCACCCGCACACGACGAAGAGCCCGGCGCCAGTCTCCAGTACCAGGGAGAGGTCGTCCCGATACGGATCCGGCGCCCAGCCGTCGGCGCGGCGCACGACGTGGTTCGGGCTCCTTCCCTCAGGCTCGCAGCGCTCCTTGATTTCCCCGGACGTCCAGATGCCCGGAAGCACCCGCTCCGAGGATTCACTGAGACTCAGGTCCGCCCGGCGGTTCAGCACCTCGGGGCTCAACGGGAGTCCCCTGGGCACCTTCACACCATCCTTCTCGGAGTAGCGAGGACGGACGAGGTCGGGGTGGGCGTGCACCCGGAGGCCCCTGCGTCGCTCCAGAACCGCCGGAAGACCACCGGTGTGGTCGTGGTGGGAGTGACTGAGCACGATGGCAGCGAGGGTCTCGATCTCGACGCCCGCACGCTCGAGATCGTGGAGGAGCACGGTGCCGCTGGCCCCGGTGTCGAACAGGAGGCGTCGTCCATCGTCGGCCTCGATGAGGAAGGACAGACCATGCTCGCCCCAGAACGCGGACGACGGCTCCACCGAGTTGTCAACGACGCATTGGAGTCTCATCTGCGCCTCGGCCCCTCGCCTGGAGACGACCGACACGGCGGAGGGGGCGTCTCGAGGCGATGCTCGTCCACCAATCGCGCCACGACCTCTGCGTTCACAGGGGCCGCGAAGGGCTGCGTCACGTCCCAATCGAGGGGCTCATCTCCCAGGTCGCTCAGGCCATCGACAACGCCCTGACGAAAGAAGAGCGGTGGATCCTCCCGGAGGTAGCTCAGGGCGAGCTGGACGCCGCAGCGTGGCTCCAGCTCGAGGGCACGGAGGATCACGTCGCGGCGGGCCTCCGTGTTGGGCGCCTGCTCGAAGAGCGCGGCCAGCTCACTCGGAGTCGCCCCCCCCTCGAGGGTCCCGGGCCGGAGCTCGGCGGGGGGGTCCAACACGCCCGGCCCGGTCTCGGCGAGGGCCGCCTCCGTCGGGGGGAGGTCTGAGGTCTCCGGAAGATCGCGGGGGACGGTGTGCGGGGAGGGCGCGGCGACCAGCAGGGCCACATAGCCCACGGCGACCGCGACGACGACCGCGCTCGTCAGGAGCGGGGCACTCCTGCGCGACAGTCCGGCCAGGGCCAGCTCGACGCCCAGAAGCAGCGCTACCGCTGGTCCCACGGAGAAGTCGAGGCGGTGAGCGAAGAGGAGTCCGAGAAGGGCCCCGAGGATGCCCGCGACCCAGCCGATGACGAGGCGCTTCCCGAGCCGGGCCGTGAAGAGCGCCGAGAGGGTGGCGGGAATGATGAGAAAAGCGAAGACCACGACCACGCCGCCGATCCGGACGGCGAAGGTGATGACGATCCCGAGCAACGCGTAGAAGAGGAAATCCCAGGCCACCACGTTCATGCCTTCCCGCAGGGCGCCGTCGTAGTCGCTGGAGATCCTGTGGAACGGATGGCGCAGAACGGAGAAGCAGACCCCGACCGCGCCGAAGACCAGGCCGCAGATGATGAGGTCGGTCCAGGTCGCCCACAGGATGCTGCCCGCGAGCATGTGCTGGGCGTGCACGTGGCCGCCCGGTGCGATGCCAATGAGGAAGAGAGCGGCCGCCGCCGCGATGGCGTAGGAGACGCCGATCACCGTCTCCTGGGAGATCTGGACCACCTTTCGCCGGGCCAGGGCGTAGAACCCGGCCGCCCCCAGGGCCAGGGCGAGGGACGCCACCGAGGTCATGGGGGCGTTCTCGTGGACACCGAAGACCACATGCGCCCCGACGGCCCCCACTGCGACGATCTGGGCCAGGGCGATGTCGACGAAGACGATCTCCCGGCTCAGCACGTGGATGCCCAGGTAGCCCAATATGGCGGTCATGGCGACGCAGACGAGGAAGGGAAGACCGAGCAGCTCGACGAAGTGGAGCACGGGACCTCGCCTCCTCTCTACTCCTGAGGACCGAACCGGCCTGCGGCCGGATGCCTTGGCCAAGGACACGATTCCCCCGTGGCGATCGTGTCCTTGGCGGGACGCGCGACACGGACGACCAGCGCCGCGGCAAAGAAGGTCCCGAGGGAGAGGATCAGGGTGGGCCCATAGGGCAGATCGTGGAAGTAGGACAGAGACAGCCCGATCAGGCAGGCCACCAGCCCAAGCCCCCAGCCGAGCAAAACGCCCACCCCCCATCTCTTCGTGAACAGGGCCGCGATGGCCGCCGGGATCATCAAGAAGGCGTACGCGAGGAGGACGCCGGCAATGGGAACGATGAGCACGGTGATGATCCCCTGGGTCGTGAAGAACAAGAAGTCCCAGAGCTTCTCATGGCGCGGGCTCCCGCTCCCCTCGGCGAGGCCGATGAACTGGCGGCGGTAGACGTAGTGGAAGACCAGCAGCACCAGGTAGACCGCCGCCGTCACCCCGACGATGGGCCACGACACCCAGAGCATCGACCCGGCCAGCGTCTTGGTGACGTACGCCCCTCCCCCGGACAGCTTGTCTCCCATCAGGAGGGAGGCCACCAGGGTCAGGGCGTAGAGGATCCCGATGATGGCCTCCCGGGGAATCATGGGATTTCGGGGCTTGAGCACGGCGAGGAGCAGGGCCCCCAGGAGGACGGCCGCGAGAGACATGAGGTAGGACCCCGGCGACCCGTACCGGATCGCCAGGCCGATTCCCACCAGGGCCCCGAAGGCCGCGAGCTGATCCAGCACCAGGTCGGAGAAGATCAGGGTGCGACGGATCACGTGAAGCCCCAGGTACGTGTGGAGCACGAGCACGATGGCCAGCAGCGTGATCTGGAGAGTGAAGAAATGGATCGCTTCCGACATGACGCCTCACGCTCCCGAGAAGGCCCGAGAGAGGCTCAAGATCCAGCCCCCCTCGACGATTCGAGGGCCCCGGCGGGTGCCTTCCCGACCGCAGCGGCAGCCTCCACCATGCGCTCCGTCCACAGGTCCACGAGCTGGAAGTAGTCGTCCACACCCTCCTCGCCGCCGACGTAGAGGGGAACGATCACCGGAACCGCGTCGACCCTCTTCGCCACGGTGCGGATCTTCTGCTCGTCGAAGTAGTTGGCGGCAAGGATGATCCGGATCTTCCGGACCCGCATCAGATCGACGAGCTCGGCGACGTGCCTCGGGGACGGTGGAATGCCCGGCTTGGGCTCCACCGTGCCCACCTCCTTCAACGAGAAGAGGGTCACGAAGTACACCCAGTTCTTGTGGTAGGTCACGATCTCCATCCCGCGCAGCGGGAGCATCCGCTTCATCCAGCCCCCCAGGGAGTCGATGAGGGGCTTGCCGCGAAACTGCTGCTCCTCGAGGAAGGGGATCAGGGTTCCCCTCTCGGCCAGGGAGCAGAGGGTCTCGGACCCCAGGATCTCGAGGAGCTCCGGACCGAAGAGTCGCCGGTCGATCTCCTCCTGGAGCGCCCCGAGGTTCGCCTCGTAGCAGCCCTTCCCGTCGGGATCGTTCTTGACCAGCCCCGTGGTGATGTTTCGGGCCGCGGTCTTCAGGTTGAGCGGGCTGCAGGTGACGTGGGGGTTGCCGTAGACATGGACGCCCCCCTCCGACCGGGAGATGTTGGTGGGCACCTCCAGCAGGTCGATGCCGCGGGAGGTGGCCACGTAGCCGGGCCGGCCGCTCCTCACCCGCACGTTGCCCGAGCGGTCCACCACCGTGGGTAGCCACAGCTCGAGGTCCAGCCCCGTCGCGACCAGCATGTCCGCCCGGTTGACCATCTCGACGAACGAGGGCTTGGGCCGAATGAAGTGGGCGTCCTGGTCGCCCTGGACGATGGCCTGGACGGCGACACGCCCTCCTCCGATCGCCCGGGTGACGACCGCGTAGTCCGGCAGGGTGGCCACGACGGAGAGAACGGGACCGGAGGGCGGCGGCGAGCAGTCGGCGGCCGACGTCGGGGCGATCACGACGAGGGCGAGAAGGAACAGGACCGATGGAGCGGCGTATCGCATGGCGTCTTCTCCTCGTCAGTAGCGTTCGTGCTTGTGGGGTCCGGCCGCGAAGATGAGCTGGAACGTCAGCGAGTCCTCGGCCGGCTCGCTCCCCTGCCGGTCGAGGTGGCTGTACTCCAGGCGGTACTTGACGAACGGGCTCTGCTGATAGGTGAGGTAGGGGCTCACCTGCCACAGGGAGACATCGTCTCGGTAGGCGTGGGGAGCGAGGACGTAGTCCTTCTGATCGGGTTTGAAGTAGTCCAGCCGAATCCCCAGATCCAGCTTCCGGTTCAGCTTCGACTCGAGGTAGGTGAACGCCCCCCAGGCGGAGAGGGAGTCGCGTCCCGAGCCATCCGGGACCAGGATGTCCCGGTCGAGCAGGTACAGCTCGCTGCGCCAGGTCACGTTGCGGTAGCGCATCCGGTCGGTGGGCTCCCAGACGAGGTTGAGGTCCATCCCCAGCACCCGGGCCGCCTGGCGGTCGTGTACGGTCTCGACGGTCCCGTTCTGCCCGATGGCCCAGTCGTCCTTCCAGCCGAAGATGCCGGAGAGGCCCAGCTCGAGATAGGTGCTCCGGGTCAGGTCGCGGTAGTTCTTGTAGTGGAGGAGGAGGGAGGGGGTACTGAGGGTGCTGCCGGAGAACAGCCGTGCGTTCTCCCCGTTGGTGACCTGGGTGGTGAGCTCCTGGGAGGCGTCTCCGAGTCGCGGCAGCACCCAGTCGAAGGAGAAGCCGGTCTGGTTCAGGCCCCCCTCGCCGAAGATCTGCCTCAGGGCCAGGGGGAAGTCGGTCTGATCGAGGCCATGCTTGTGCCAGCGGTTGACCACTCCAAACTGCTGACGGAACTTTCCGAAGGTGAGGTTCAAGCCCTCGAGGAGCCCGTAGCGGCTCATGTAGGCCTCGCCGAGCTCGGCTCCCCCGTTGTAGAAGGGAACCGCGGCCTTGAACCGGGTGTAGGGATCCAGGTAGCTCTCCAGGTGGAGCCCGAGCGAGCGGAACCTGGTATTCGAATGCTGCGAGGATCCTTCCTGGTGCCGGTAGGTCGCGAGCATGTCCCCCGTGACACTGAGCTCCGGATTGAGGGCCTGAAGGCTCAGCCCCTTCGCCGTGAAGGCCACCTCCTTCTCCTCCTCTTTCGGCTCTTGCGCCCTGGCCGCCTCTGCCTCGGCCCGCCGGCGGAGGTCGGCGAGCTCGTCGTCCGGAGTGACGACCGGAGACTCCTGCGCGTCGCGCAGGACCCGGATCTCCTCTCTCAGCGCTTGCATCTCCTCCGCGTGGCGCCTCTCCATCTCCACGATCTGGCTCTGGAGATCGGTGAGCCGCTGCTCGAGGCGGATCATCGGTGCCGGGGAGGCGGTATCAGTCCCGGCCCGACCGCGACCGGGGGCGCCCAGCAGGAGGAGGAGGGTCGAGGCGGCCGCCCCCAGGGGCAGAACCCGTAATCGTCTCCTGAATGTTCTCCACACGATTGGCCTCCCGGCCCCAAAAGGGGCCCACAGGTTCTTCGCAGCTTCCGCCGGCTGCTCCCAGCCGGCCCGAAACATGGCTGTGGGGCTATGCGGGGGGTCCGCGGGACGGGCTGTGGTCTTGAGCCCCGAGGAGCCGCACCGGCCGCTCGCGGGGCGAGGCAAGGATCCGTGGCGCCGCCGGGGGCTCGACGAGGAGCGAGACCGGCACCACGGGAGCGGGCTGGCACCCGAGCTTGCAGATCGGGCACGCGTGCGGCGTGTCGTCTGTGTGCCACGGACCGGGAACCTGGGCGGCGGTGACACCCAGAGCCAGCATGAAACCGGCCAGCAGGGCGAGCCCTCCGCGCCACCGCCGACCACGCCGTCGCTGAAACGTCAACTGAGGTCCCTTCCCGGACTCGCGTTGGACGAACCGAGCCGCGACCTGGAGAAACGCCTCGAACCCAACCACTCCGAAGGCCAACGGGCGAGATGGCAACCTCCGTGCCACCGGAGCCTGGACGCTCCCCTTCGTCCCCAACGCACTCACCGAGCGGGGAATCACCGCCCGTCCGGGGGGCGGCCGTGAGACAGCTGGGCAAGAATACCCATGCGGTGCGAACGATCACGCGTCCGGCGTCTGGCGCTGCTCTTGCACAGTCGGTTGAGTCATGCTGACCGACGCTGCGGCCCAGGCCCTCCGGGTCACGGCCTTCGTGGCGCTGATGATGATCGCCGTCGAGTACCTCAACGTGCTCACCCGAGGCGCCTGGGCCCGTAGCCTGGCCGCCTCGCGGTCGCGCCAGTACCTGCTGGCCGTTCTGCTCGGGGCGACGCCGGGGTGCCTCGGGGCGTTCGCCGTCGTGGCCCTCTACTCGCACCGGATGGTGTCTTTTGGAGCGCTCGTCGCCGCGATGATCGCCACGAGCGGCGACGAGGCTTTCGTCATGCTGGCCCTCTTCCCCGGAACCGCGGTCCTGCTGACGGGAGGCCTCGCTCTCGTCGGAGCGGCGACCGGCGTCGCCACCGATCGCCTGCGCCCGGCCACGGCAAGCAGCTCCGGCCACGGCTTCGAGCTGCACCGGGAGGACGACTGCCAGTGCTTTCCCGGAAGGCTCGTTCTCGATCAGCTGCGCGAGCCGAGTGCCGCTCGGGGGTCTCTCGCCCTCGCGACCCTCGTGTTTCTTGCCGCTCTCGCGACCGGCTCGGGCCTGGCACCGGCCTCGGTCTGGATCCGCGCCCTCCTGCTCGGTCTCGGAGCCTTTGCCCTCTTCGCCGTGCTCACCGTCCCTGACCACTTCCTCGAGGAGCACCTGTGGCGCCACGTCGTGCTCCAGCACGTCCCACGGATCTTCGTGTGGACCGCCGGCGCGCTCGTGCTGACCGAAGGGGCGACGCGACTCTGGCCGCAGGCGACACCCTCGGCCACCACTCACTGGCTCGTCCTGGCGGGGGCCTCACTCCTCGGACTGATCCCGGAGTCCGGGCCGCACCTCCTGTTCGTCACGCTGTTCGAACAGGGGCTCCTCCCCGTCAGCACCCTCGTGGCCAGCTGCATCGTGCAGGACGGACACGGCACCCTCCCTCTGCTGGCCTATTCGAGGTCCGACTTCCTCAAGGTCAAGGGGATCAACCTGGTCGTGGGATTCGCCGTCGGCGCCGCCCTGATGGCGCTGGGGTGGTAGGCCCCAGCGAGGCACGGGAGTTGCTTCAGATCTTCGGGAGGTGCCAAACGAGTGAGTTCCCTGATGTCTGACCGTCTCTGGGTCCTCGTGCTCGCCGCCGGCGAGGGAAGTCGGATCCGACACCTCACGACCGACTCGCATGGGAAAAGCGCGCCCAAGCAGTACGCGTCCTTCAACGGGGAAGCATCCATGCTGCGCAAGACGCTGGATCGTGCCGAGCGCATCGTCCCTCGGGAGCGAGTGGCGGTCGTCGTGGCTCGCCAGCACCGGGCTTTCTGGGCGCGGGAGCTGGCGGACCTGCCCCCCTGGAACGTCATCGTGCAACCCCTGAATCGCGGGACCGGGCTCGGTCTGCTGCTGGGCTTGCTGCACATCCAGCTGCGGGCACCGGGGTGTGGGCTGCTGGTTCTCCCGTCCGATCACCACGTCGACGACGAGGACGCGCTCCACGAGTGCCTGCTGCGGGCGGTCGAGCACACCACGCAGGCTCGAGGTCGGCCCACGCTGCTGGGGGTGACTCCCGAGCGCGCGGACGGGGGTCTCGGCTGGATCCTCACCGCGAAGCGCGTGAGCACCGACGTCCGCGACGTGGTGGGCTTCGTGGAAAAGCCCGAGCCGTCCGTGGCTCGTCGGCTGGCCTCGGCCGGCGCCCTCGTCAACAGCATGATCGTCGCGGCCGACGGAGACGCCCTGCTGAGCCTCTTCCAGAGCGCCGTGGCCCCGACGATCCAGCTCCTCCGCGAGCGCCTGGCAGCCAGCGGGGGGCGGACCGAAAACCTCGACGCCCTCTATCAGGCTCTTCCAGCCTGCGACTTCTCCCGGGACATCCTCGAGCGGGAGGCCACGCGGCTGGCGGTGGTCCCCGCCCGGCCCTGCGGCTGGACGGACATCGGCACCCCGGACCGCCTGAGCCGCGTTCTCGAGCCGCGACCGCACACCGCCTGCGTCGCCTGACGAGGCGGGAAAGTCCCCAACGGGTGCGGAAAAGGCCGCGGGCGCCGCTCAGGGTGCCCGCTGCCGGCGGCGGCCGGTGATCAGCGAGGCGCCCGAAGGCGGCCTCGCCGCCGGTGCAGGTGGGGGGTGGCGCGCCGGCCCGCGGTTTGCAGGGCTTCACGATCGAGGGGCACTGGTTGTGGAGTCGGGTCCGACCTCACTCATCGGCCGAGGATGGACCGGACGATGATGCCCTGTCGGCCCCCCGCGACCATCACGTCACGGGAGGACGCACCATGCCCGAGGTTCTGGTAGAGGCCATCGACAGCCACCATCGGGCCCTGCTTCGGTCTCTCGACCAGGTCGACGCCCTCGCCGCGGCACCCTCGCCGGCCCACGAGCTCGCCGCCGCAATCGAGGCTGTGCGTCACAGCCTGCTCGCACACGAGGTGACGGCGGGGCGGTTCGTCGTCGGCCCCCTCAGGCACCTGCATCTTCTGGACGAAGGGCAGCTCGACGCATTCGGAGACGAGCTCGAGCAGCTCTCCGAGGACGCCGTACGACTCGCCAGTGGAGAGCCGGACGCCGCGGCAGTCGCCGCCTTCGTTCGCCGCGTCCGAGATCACATCGGGCGCAAGGCCGGCGCCGTCGAGCCCGCTGTCCGCTCCGCCGTCGCCGAGGGGCGCCTCTCAGGGGTGCCCCGGTGGTACCTCGACGAGGTCTACGAGCAGCAAGGCGGCCCGGGAGCACGCCCCTCCGAGGAATGGCTCGGGTAGGGCAGCGAGGAGCAGCCTCGCGAGCAACGCCGCTCGTCAGGGCTGGTCGTTGCCAACGCCTGGCGACGGTCTCACGACTCGTCCGCTCCGGCCCGGCATCCAGGTGACGAACGGCGTTCCCCCCAGGGCCAGGACGGCGCAGGCCAGGAAGGTCCATCGCATCCCCATCCAGTCGGCCACACCGCCCACCAGGACGACCACCAGCGACCGGATGGCGAAGCTCAACGCCATGTAGAGGCCGTTGGCCAGCGCCCGATCTTCGGGAAAAGACTCCTGAACGGAGGCCATGATGACCGGGGTCGTCATGAGACCCGTGAAGCCCAACCCCATCAGAATGGGCACTCGCCACGGTCCACTGGCGCTGAAGAGGGCGAACATCATCACGGGCGTGGCAAGGAACGAGACGACCAGTACCCGCTTTCGGCCCACCACGTCGCTCACCGAGCCGCCCACGAGTGCACCGAGCACGCCTGCCGCCTCGAGAACCGAGAGAGATGCGCCAGCGACCCAGAGCCCCTCGCCGTCCTCCCGCAGGAAGACGGGAAGGTAGGTCGTGGACGCCGCCATCATGAACGCCCGGGAGAGCACGATCCCGACCAGAGGGATCAGAAGCGGTCGCATGGGGCGCAGCGTCTGGGAGAGATCCCGCGGTCTGCCCTCACCCCCGCCTTCTACTCGGACGCCGCGCAGGCCGAGGGCCAGCAGGGCCGAGGCAGCCAGGCCGCCGACCATGAGCCACGGCGTCCCCCCCGGGCCCAGCAGGGCCACCGTGCTCACCACCAGCACCGGACCCAGGGTGCGCCCCAGCTCGCCCCCCACCATCCAGAAGCCCATGGCGTATCCCAGACGACGCCCCGAGAGGCGCCCCGCCAGCACCGGGGCCACGGAGTGCAGGACCGCGGCGGACAGACCGGCGGCCAGGAGGAGCAGGACGAGTGCTCCGTAGCCGGGCGCCACACCCACCAGGCTCATGCACACCGCGGTGACCGCGGGACTCAGGACGACGGCCAGGCGAAGGTCGCGGCGGTCTCCCAGGTGGCCGATGACCGGCTGGAGCAGCGACGGCCCCTGGAGAAAGACGGTGAGCAGGCCGGCCTCGGCCCGGGCGAGGGAGAGCCTCTCGATGAAGACGGGGAGCAGGGGCGGAAGAAACGCGCTGTAGGTGTCGTGCGCCGCGTGACCCGCGGCGATCGTGATGACCTTCGACGTCTGCGGGTTCTGCGTCAACCCCGAATCGGGCTCAGCCTGGCTCATGCTGCCGGAGAGGAAGGGAGACGGTGACCCGGGTGCCACGCCCTTCCGGGAATGTGACAGCCACGTCTCCGCCGTGGGCCTCGACATCGCGCCTCACGATCGGCAGGCCGAGACCCGTGCCCTGGTGACGGGTCGTGAAGAACGGCTCGAACAGGCGCTCCCGGGCTTCGGGGGCGATCCCAGGGCCTTCGTCCTCGACATCGACCTGTACGCTCTCGGTCCCGGCGTGCACCGCCACCCGGACCGTTCCCTCGCCCTTCATGGCCTGGGCGGCGTTCAGGAGCAGGTTGAGGAAGACGTCCTGGAGCATCTTCTCGTCGGCCTGGAGCGTGACGTCGGCGCCGCTGACCTCGACTGAAACTGCAGCCAGGTCGGCATGCCCGGCCAGCAGACGCCGAGCGACACCGAGGACGTCCTCGAGGCGGACCGACGCGAGCTCGGGGGCGTGCGGGCGCGCGTAGACGAGGAGGTCTTCGGTCAGGGCATTCAGGGTGTCCACGCGCTCGACGATCTTGGCCATCACCTCCCGGTCCTCTCCCTCGGGCATCCGCTTGGACAGGATCTGAATGGCCCCTCGGATCCCCGCGAGCGGGTTGCGCACCTCGTGCGCCACCACCGCCGCCAGCTGGCCCATGTTGGCCAGGGACTCCTGGGCCCGCAGCCTCCGCTCCGCCTCCCGACGCTCGGTGACGTCCTCGCCCGAGCTGACCGTCGCGGCGACATTCCCACGGGCATCGCGAAGCACCGTACGGCGCCACGTGACCAGACGCTCCTCGCCCGACCGCGTCCGGATGAGGTTCTCGAACGTGCGTTTCGGGTCGGGGGCCACCTCGCCACGGACAAGCTGTCGCAGTGCCTGACGGGTCCGATCCCGGTGCTTCTCGGAGACGAAGGTGTCTACCCAGGGCTGCCCCAGAATCTCCCGGGCCTCGAGCCCCAGGATCTCGCAGCCCCTCTGGTTGACCAGGCTCACCCGGCCCTCGCGATCCAGGACGAGAATCGCCACCGCGGCCACGTCGAGATAGGCCTGAGCTTCGGCCTCTTCGTGCAGAAGTGACCGCTCCACGACCTTGTGTCGGTAGACCAGGATGGCCGTGGCCCAGACTGCCGCCACGGCCAGCGCGTGGTGGACGGAGGACACCCCTCCGATGTGCGTCCCCGGCGAGAGCAGGAGATCGGCGGCCGCGAGCGCGGTGACGCCGAGGGCCACGGCGAGGGCGAATCGCTCCCGAGGCGACCAGAGCGCCGCGACGACCACGACGACATAGAGGAAAGGGACGCCTATCCCGTGGGGCGCGCGAAGGTCGAGGGCGAGAACGGCCAGCGCGAGGCCCGTGGCGAGGAGGGCGGGTCGGGCGGCGTACAGGGAGAGCTTCCTCAAGTGTGGCCTCGGACCACGGGGCGAGCCCAGGTGGCTCGCTTCGTGCATGAGTCTACCTCCGAGGTGACGACTCCATGAAGCGCCGGACCCCCGACCGAGGCGCCGTCCTCATCATGGACGACGACGATCTTCTCCGCTGGTCGGCCGCGGCGGGACTGAGAGAATCCGGCTACCGGGTCGAGGTGGCGGCCAACCCCGGGGAAGCCCTCGAGCGTTGTCCCGGCGCTGCGGTGGCCCTCCTGAATCACGACCACCCTCACCTGGATGGGCTGGCACTCGCTGACATCCTGCGGCGCCACTGCCCACGGTGCGCCGTGCTTCTCATGGCGGCGGATGTCACCTCCGAGCTCCAGTGCCAGGCCCGGAAAAGAGACATCGTCCGCGTCCTTGCCAAGCCGTTCTCCCTCGAGGACCTGGTGGACGCCATCCGCGATGCCCTCGGGCGCTGTCACTCCCTCGCCTCGGCTCCCCCCCGCGCCGCCCGGGACGGCCGCCCCCCTGACGGGCCACCGGAGACGGGGCACCCCCACGGGGTCTAGAATCGCCCCGTGGACCCCGCAAGCGTGCTCGTCGTCGACGACGAAGACCTCATCCGGTGGTCGCTGCGGGCCCGGCTCGAGGAGGAAGGCTACGCCGTCGCCGAGGCGCCGGACGGCGCCGTGGCGCTCGAGGGGGTGTCCGCGGGCGTCGACCTCGTCCTGCTCGACTTCCGGCTGCCCGACACCGACGGCCTGGAGCTGCTCCGTCGCATCAAGGAGTCCGACCCCGACACCGTGGTCGTCCTCATGACCGCCCATTCCACCGTCCAGAACGCGGTGGAGGCCATCAAGTCCGGCGCCTTCCACTACGTCATCAAGCCCTTCGAGATGGACGAAATGGTCGCCCTCGTGGAGAGGGCGCTCGAGACGACCCGGCTGCGCCGCGAGGTGCGGGAGCTCAGGGCTCTCCAGTCGGAGCCGTTCTCCCTCGACCGGATCATCGGAGAGTCGCCGCCGATGCGGGCCGTGAAGGCCCTGCTCAAGAAGATCGCCGGGACCCCGGCCTCCACCGTGCTGCTCGGCGGGGAGAGCGGGACGGGCAAGGACCTGGCCTCCCGTAGCCTCCACTACAGCAGCGACCGGGCCGCGGGCCCCTTCATGCACATCACGTGCACCGCGCTCCCGGAGTCTCTTCTCGAGAGCGAGCTCTTCGGCCACGAGAAGGGCGCCTTCACGGACGCCCGACAGCAGAAGCGCGGCCTGTTCGAGCGCGCTCACCGGGGCACGGTCTACCTCGACGAGATCGGCGACATGACCCCGGCCCTCCAGGCGAAGCTCCTCCGCTTCCTCGAGGAGAAGGCCTTCAAGCGCGTGGGCGGGTCCGACGACATCCGGGTGGACGTTCGGGTGATCGCCGCCACCAACCGGGATCTCGAGGAGGCCATGCGGAAGGGCACCTTCCGCGAGGATCTCTACTACCGGTTGAACGTCCTGCCCGTGGTCATGCCGCCCCTGCGCGAGCGGACCGGCGACGTGCCAGTGCTGGCCAGGTACTTCGTGGACTCCTTCAACCAGGAGTTCCGCAAGAACGTCACCGGCCTCTCTCCCGAGGTCCAGCGACTGCTGGGTTCCTACTCGTGGCCGGGGAACGTGCGCGAGCTGAAGAACGCCGTCGAGCGCGCCGTGCTTCTCGCGGAAGGAGACCGCCTCGAGCCCGAGGACTTCCTGGTCCTGGGCGGGGGGGCTCGCACGGGAGCACGGGTCGACGTTCCGCTGCCCCCGACCGGGCTCGACATCCACGAGTTGGAGCGCTCGCTCGTCGAGCAGGCCCTCGAGCGGACGGGAGGGAACCAGACGCGCGCCGGTGAGCTCCTGGGCCTCAACCGCGATCAGGTTCGCTACCGCATCGAGAAGTTCAAGCTGGCCCGGCCCGGCTCGAGCGAGGGCACGGACGACTGAGCGCCGGTCGGCAATCAGCCGGCCCCCAGCCACCGCGAAACCGCCCCCGCCAGAGGGGGGATTCTTCGCGCGGCGAGCCCGCCGGCGGGTCGAGACGTCAGGTCTTCTGGCGCTCGAGGTAGTCGAAGACCACCTCTTCGATGCGGCCACGCGCCTCGTCGCCCAGCCCCCGGAAGGCGACGCCGAAGCCGGGGGGGAGGCTGTGGACCGGGTGCTCCTGGCGGGGATTGGTCCAGGCAACCACCCCGTCGATCCGCAGCTCGTTCTCGCGACCCGGCACCTGGAAGCGGCAGACCACCTCCCGCCCCAGGGGGGGCATCTCATCGAACGCCACGTACGCACCGAGCACGTTGATGTTCACGATGAACGCGCTGTCCGCGGCGTCCCCCTCGTACTCGATGCGGCACCGCCGGACGAACGGCACGCGGATGGCGCCGCCGGCGCGCCGCTTCTCGTCGTTCTTGGGTACCGCCATGCGCCCCATTCTAGCCCAGCACCACCCGGTCGTTGCCGGAGCGCCGCGTGATGCGCTCCCGATCCAGGTACTCCAGGAGCGGGATGACGTACTTCCGCGACAATCCGGTCATCTCCTTGAACGCGGCCACGTCCAGCCGTGAACCCGGAGGCCACCGCTCTCTGACCTGGCCCCTCAGCGACTCGAGCTGCTCGTGGTGCACGAGCAGACCGGGCCCCACCCGCCCGAGCACGCCCTCCCGGGTCAGAACACGCGCCACCCGCTCCAGGAGCTGCGCGTCCTTGTGGCTCGTCTCGGCCACCGTCCGCACCTCGACTCCGGCGAGCCCGGAGGCCCGGGCGGCCTCGACGAGGGCCTGGCGCGCCTCCTCCTGCTCGGCGGAGAGCTCGACGCGGTGGCTGGTGAGGGCGATGACGTCCGGAGCGAGCCGGAGTCTCCCCGCCCCGGCCAGGTCTTCCAGCACCCACTCGTAGGCCGCCACCGGGGCCACCCCGAAGACCCGGCTGCGGAGCTCCTCCCGCGCCATGCCCGGCTGGAGGGGATGATCCCGGTGATGGCCCTCGAGGGTCGCGAGGGCCTCCTCGGAGAGTCGCGCAAGAACGATCCGCGAAACGAGCACCGGCGGGTCGGCTCCCAGCGCCACGGCCTCGGGGACATCCCCGAGCCGGGGTAGCAGCCGCGCCAGGGGGACAGTGAGCCGGGCCGCGAGGTGAGGGGCGTCGATTCCCCCGGCGTCCGCCTGCTCGGCCATCGCCCCCGCCGCCGCCACGAGGTCCTCGGCCGAGCGCAGGCTCTCCACCGCTCCGAGGTCGGCGGCCCGGCGACGAGGGGGGAGAGGGTCGATGACGACGGCCCCGCCCACGGTGTCGGCCGGAGAGTAGGACCGAAGAACCAGGCGGTCCCCTCGCCCAGCCACCGCCGGGCTCTCGAGGCGCAGCTGAGCAAGAGCCGAGCCTCCCCCCTCGAGTCGCTCAGGGCCAAGGAGTCGGACCCGGGCCAGCACCTCGGCGCTGGCCAGATGCACTCGCACCCGGGCACCGTCGGCAAGGGGCCGGGCCGAGGGAATCAGCGAGATCTCGACGTCCAGCATGGAGGTGGCCCGGAGCGTACCCGGAGCAGCCAGGACCCTCCCCCGATGAAGCTGCTCGATCTCGATCCCGCCCAGGTTGACCGCGGTCCGGGTCCCCGCTCGCGCCCGCTCGACCGGCTCCCCGTGCACCTGCAGACCCCGGACACGGGCCCGCCCCGGTCCGGGAAGCACCTCGAGGTCGTCACCGACCGCCATCTCGCCCCCGACGAGCGTCCCGGTCACCACCGTCCCAAAGCCCTTGAGGGAGAAGACTCGGTCGATGGGCAGCCGGAGCAGTCCGTCCGAGGGCCGCTCCGGAGTCTCCCGGGCCAGGTCGAGGAGGGCCTCGCGCAGGGCCGGAAGCCCCTCCCCGGTGCGGGCGGAGACCCGCAGGATGGGCCGGCCCTGCAGGAACGACCCCTCGACGAGCTCGCGGACCTCGAGCTCCACGAGCGCCTGGCTGTCCTCGTCGGCCACGTCGCACTTGGTGATGGCCACGAGGCCGCGCGGCACACCCAGGAGCCGCCCGATGTCGAAGTGCTCTCGCGTCTGGGGCATCACCGACTCGTCCGCGGCGACGGTGAGCAGCAGGGCGTCGATGCCGTGCGCCCCGGCCAGCATGTTGCGGACGAAGCGCTCGTGACCAGGGACGTCGACGAAGGACGCCACCACCCCTTCCCCGAGCTCACAGTGCGCAAAGCCCAGGTCGATGGTGATGCCCCTCTCCTTCTCCTCCTTGAGGCGGTCGGGGTCGGTGCCGGTCAGAGCGCGCACCAGCGCGCTCTTGCCGTGGTCGATGTGGCCGGCGGTCCCGACGATGAAGGAGCGCAGGGTGGGCTCAGCCCTCTCGGGTGGACACCCCGAAGACCGACTCCGCGGTCTTGTGCAGCTTGGCGGCCAGGGCCAGCCGCGCCTCCTTTTCCGAGCGGGCGATGAAGGAGTAGTTCTCCCGCGCCACCTTGATGAGAAAGAGCAGCTCGTCGCGGGACAGGGTCAGGACGACGCGCCCCCTCTCCTGGTCGAAGGCGGCCTCGACGAGCTTGTCGCGCAGGAGGAGGCGGGCCTGCTGCTCCTCGTCGGTGATGAAGTGGTATTCCTGGCGCGTGACCTTCTGAAGGAAGACGAGCTCCTTCGCGGTGAGGTTCAGCGCGACGGTGCGCGCCTCGGAGGAACGGGAGGATGTCGGCTTGGGTCCTGGGGCCACGGTCGTTCTCCCTCGCTGGCCGAAAAAGGGCAACTCAGTGTGGGTATTCTAGTAGAACCTGGGGCGGGCCGTCACCCGCAAGAACTGACAGGGCGGCTCACCGGGACCGGCGGCCCCGGGGTCGGGGCGGTCGACGCCCCGGACCGGACCTGCCCCGGGGTGTCCCTCGCCCCGCCACCCGCTCCAGCACGTCGACGAGGGCGAAGTCGATCTTCCGCTGGTCCAGGTCGACCCGCACCACCTGAACCTCGACCCGGTCGCCCAGCCGGTAGACCTTGCCCGTGTTCTCGCCCTTCAGGAGGTGGGCCTTCTCGTCGAAGCGGTAGTAGTCGTCGTTCATCGAGGAGACGTGGACGAGGCCCTGGACGTACACCTCCTCCAGCTCCACGAAGAGCCCGAAGGCCTGCACCCCGGTCACGTACCCGGAGAAGGTCTCCCCCACCTTCTCGGCCATGAACCGGACCTTCTTCCACTCGATGAGCTCGCGCTCCGCCTCGGTGGCCCGCTGCTCGGCCTCGGAGAGGTGGCGCCCCATCTCCGGCAGCCGCCTCTCCAGCCAGGACTCCCGCTCCGCGTCCTGCCCCTGCCGCAGGGCCCGGAGGGCACGGTGGACCACGAGGTCGGGGTAGCGGCGGATGGGGCTCGTGAAGTGGGCGTACTTGTCGGCGGCGAGGCCGAAGTGGCCGAGGTTGTCCTCGTGGTACTGGGCCAGCTTCATCGTGCGGAGAAGAAGGTAGGAGACCAGCTTCTCCTCGGGCTTGCCCTGGATCTGCCGGGTGATCCGCTGGAAGTCCTCGGGGCGGATTCCCTCGGGGTTCTGCGGCAGCCGGTAGCCGAAGGAGGCCACGAGCTCCCCAAACTCCTGGACCTTCTCGGGGTCGGGGCGCTCGTGGATCCGGTACAGAGCGCCCGCCCCGGACCGGTGGAGCTTCGCCGCGACCGCCTCGTTGGCCGCGAGCATGAACTCCTCGATGACCCTCATGCTGTCGAGGCGCTCGTGGGCGACGATGCCCGTCATCTCGCCATCCTCGTCGAGGATGAGCTTTGGCTCGGGCAGATCGAAATCCAGGGCGCCGCGCTTCACCCGGTGGCCCCGCATGAGGCGGGCCACCTCGTCCATCGCCTCGATGTCCGCCACCAGGGACGAGTAGCGCTTCCGGAGAGCGGCGTCGCCGTCGACGATGCCCTGGGCCTCCTGGTAGCTGAGGCTGGCCGCGCTGCAGATCACCCCGTCATGGAAGGTCGCGCCCTCGACGTGGCCCTCGCGGTCCAGCTCGATCACCACCGACTGGGTCAGGCGGTCGTCGCCTTCGACCAGGCTGCACACGTCGTTCGAGAGCGCCTCCGGGAGCATGGGCACCACCCGGTCGGGGAAGTACACCGAGGTCCCGCGCAGGTACGCCTCCTCGTCGAGGGGACCTCCCTCGCGGACGTAGTGCGCCACGTCGGCGATGTGGACACCCAGGCGCCAACCCCCGTCCTCACGACGCTGGACATCGACGGCGTCGTCGTGGTCCTTCGCGGTCGCGGGGTCGATGGTCACCACCGTCCGGTCCCGGAAGTCCGTGCGTCCCGCGATCTCCCGTGGCCCCGGTGCCCGGGCCACGCGTCTCGCCGCCTCCTCGACCTCGGGTGGGAAGGCGTCGGGAAGGTCGTACTTTGCCATGACGACCTTGAGGTCCACCCCGGGATCGGTCAGACGTCCGAGGACGGCGACCACGGTGCCCATGGGGTTGCGCTTCTCCGATGCGGGCCGCGTGACCTCCACCGTCACCATCTGGCCGGACTCTGCTCCTCCGTCCTCTCCCGCGGGGATGAAGAACTCCTGGAGGACCCGGCGGTCGAAGGGGACCACGTGCCCGCCGAAGCGGCCGTCGCTCTCGTAACGACCCACGACGCGCTGCTGCGCCCGCTCGAGGATGCGGATGATGCGCCCCTCCGGCCCCTTCGCGGTCTCGCGCTCCACCCGGGCCACCACCCGGTCGCCGTGAAGCGCCGCGCGCAGGCCCCCGGCGGGGATGAAGACGTCGCCCTGCCCCTCGCGCCTTTCCTCGGGCACCACGAAGCCGTAGCCGGCGGGGCTGCACTGCAGGCGTCCGGGCACGAGGTTCATGCGGGCCGGGAGACCCACTCGCGCGCCGCGGATCTCCACCAGCGAGCCGTCGGCGATGAGCCCCCGGAGGATCTTCTTCAGCCCGCGGCGCTCCTCTCCTTCGAGGCCCAGACGACGGACCACCTCCCGGACGGAAAGAGGACGCCCGTGGCTCGACAGCAGGTCGAGCACGCGGTTCGCGAGGCTGGCGGGTGCTTGCTTGATAGGGATGGCCTGGAATCTGGCGCCGGAGGTGGGACCTGAACCCAGAAACCGGCTCCACAGCAGTTGACTCCAGCCACTCTAGCACCGAACCCGACGGGGTTTCCAGCACCCCGGTGTACCGGTTTACCATCGGCCGCGAGGAGGTGCGCTCGTGGGTCGCTCCTTGAAGATCGGGTTGAGCGCGGCGCTCAGCGCGGCTGTTGCGCTCGTCGCGATCTCTGCCGAGACGGCGCAGTGGGAGTGGGAGGGAGTGAGCCGGGTGGTCGCCATCGGCGACGTTCACGGTGCCCACGCCAAGCTGGTCTCGCTGCTGACGGCGATGAATCTGGTCGACGCGGACCTGACGTGGTCCGGCGGCGACACCCATCTGGTCTTCTGCGGAGACCTGGTCGACCGCGGGCCCCGGGAGCGGCCCGTTCTGGATCTGGTCCGGAAGCTCGAGTCAGAGGCCGAGAAGGCCGGGGGCAGGGTTCACGTTGTCCTGGGCAATCACGAGGTGATGAACCTGACCCGGGACCTGCGCTACGTCCCCCCCGAGGGCATTGCCGCGTTCGCGGCCGAGGAACGCGAGGAGGACCGGAACCGAGGGTGGAGGAAGTTCGCGGCGACCGCCTGGAGCGCAAGCGGGCCTCCGACTCGGGCGGCGTTCGACGAGCACTACCCGCCCGGCTTCTTCGGGCGGATGCGCGCGTTCGGACTGGACGGCGAGTACGGTGCATGGCTGCTGGCGAAGCCAGCGGTGGTGAAGGTGAACGGGGTGCTGTTCGTCCACGGCGGCCTGACCGAGCAGGTGGCGGCCCTCGGCCTCGAGGAGATCAACCGTCAGGTCCAGCGGGACGTGCGCCGCTTCATGACCTACGCTGAGGCCCTCGAGGACGCCGTGCGAGGGGTCCCGGATTACGAGGCCCTGGTGGACGGGGCGCCCCTGGTCGCCGAGAAGGGTGAGGCGGATGATTGCGACGCGGCTCACGGCCTGCTCGGTCTGCTGGAGGGACTACCGTTTGCCACCGACGGCCCGCTATGGTTTCGCGGCTACTCGGTGGAGAACGAGCGGCTCGAGCAGGTTGCGCTGAGTCGGGCTCTGCGATCGACCGGGGCCCGGGCGATGGTCGTCGCCCACACGCCGACGGGCTGGGGACGGATCACGTCTCGCTTCAACAAGACCCTCTACCGCACCGACACCGGCATGGGCTATGGTGGGGAGCCCTTCGCGCTGCGCTTCGAGGGTGCCCGCGTCGCCGTCTTCGATCCCTCGGACCGCAGCGTCTCCCCACCACCGGTGGAGCCCCCGGGGGGACAGCGGTGGGTGACCGGTCACGAGCAGCTTCCCGACCGCGAGCTGGAGAAGTTCCTCCGGAAGGCGAAGGTCATCGACCGGAAGGACGTCGAGGACCAGGAGGAGGGCCGTCACGTCCTCATGTTGGAGCTCAAGCGCAAGGGGCTGCACCTGCGCTCGATCTTCCATTTCGTGGACCAGGGTCAGAGCTCGCCCAACCCCCGCCGCTACCAGCACGAGCTCGCGGCGTACTGGCTCGACCGCCGGCTCGGGCTGCGGCTTGCACCGGTCACCGTCGCTCGCAAGGTCGACGGCCAGGAGGGGGCCGCCTGGATCTTCCTGGAGTCCGCGATCGACCTGGAGTCCATCCGCCAGTCCGAGCGCTGGGAGCTGCTGAAGGGGCTCGAGCCCCAGATCGGCCGAGCGTGCGTCTTCGCGGCTCTGGTGGGCCTCAGGCGCGGGGAGCGCCACGAGGCCGGGAAGATGCTGCTGCCCATGGAACGCCGAATCATGCTCGCGGACAACACGAAGGCGTTCCCAACCAGCACCGAGGTCGCCGATATCCTCGCCGACGACTACCAGACCTGGGACCGCGACGGCGATCCCAAGACGTTCCGCTGGCCCGTCTGTCCGCACCTCGATGCCAGCCTGGCGTCCGGCCTGAGCTCGCTGACGCTCGAGGAGCTCCGCAAGAACGTCGGCCAGTACCTCTCGAAGCAGCAGATGGAGGCGCTGCTCACCCGCCGCGACCTCATCCTCGCCACCTGCGCCGAGAGGAGCGCTGGCTCGGAGTCTCCACCGACGGGAACGTAGGGCAAGGTGGGATGCGGCGTGGGCACACCGGGCCGAGGCGATGGCTGGGGCCGGACGTCATTCCCAGGTTGATCCTCACGTCGACGGATGGACTGGGTCTCGGGTTGGGCTGGCGGATCTGGAAGCCGCGGACTAGACTGTCGTGGATTGTACGACCATGAGCCGCGAGAAGACGGCAGTCGGAGACCGGGGTGAAGGATGAGCCTGTTCCTTCCCATCGCCCAGATGAGCATGAACGTCTTCTTCGTGGTCGGCTCTGGGGTGATGATTGGGCTGCTCTCCGGGCTCTTCGGGGTGAGCGGGGGGTTCCTGCTGATCCCCCTGCTCATGTTCATGGGTGTCCCTCCCCTCGTGGCCGCCGCCTCGGGCAGCGCGAGCTATGTCGCGGCCGCGACCGCGGGCACGCTCGCCCACTCCCGCGGCGGGACCGTGGACTTCAAGCTGGGCTTCGTCCTGTTCGTGGGAGGGGCGACGGGAAGCGCCGTGGGCGTCGAGCTGCTTCACTGGCTCAACCGGATCGGTCCGGTCAACACCGTCATCCGGGTCCTCTACGTTGTGACGCTCGGCGCGACAGGCTCCTACATGCTCTGGGATTCGGTCCGGACCTGGCGGCGCCGGGCCTTCATGGCCGAGCGGCGCTTCCAGCCGCCGATCCAACCGAAATGGTTCGACCAACTGCCCTTTCACACCCGGTTCCGCAAGTCGGAGATCGACGTCTCGATCCTTCTTCCCCTGGGCATCGGGGCCTTTGTCGGCATTCTCGCCTCGATGATGGGCGTGGGGGGAGGGTTCATCCTCGTCCCCCTGATGCTCTACGTGCTGGGCATGCGGATGCACATGGTGGCCGGCACGAGCCTCTTCCAGATCCTGTGCATGTGCGTGGTGGTCACCGTGCTGCAGGCGGCGGAGAACGTGGCGGTGGACCCGGTCCTCGCCGTCCTCATCGCCGTTGGGTCGACCATCGGGGCGCTCGTCGGCACGCGGATCGGACGGAAGCTCCGCTCGGATGAGCTCAAGGCGCTTCTCGCCCTGATCGTGCTCGCGGCCGGAGCCAGGTTCCTGTGGACCGTCCTCCGAACGCCTGAGCTGCTCATCTCTCACGTGGTGACGCATTGAGAGGCCTCCGAGCCATGCACCTGGAGCGAATGGCTGCCCGGCGTGTCCTGCCGCTCGGGACGATCCTGGCTGAGGCGCTCTTCGGTATGCTGCTGCCCCTTTCCGCGAGGGCGTCGGTCCAGGGGTTCTCGGCCGTCGAGCCCTCCCGGGTCGAGGCAGGGTCGTTCTACTCGGGGGCCACCCTCCGGCTGCACGGGCTGGTCCACCCGGATTCAGACGTGCTCGTGCTTCTCGTCGGTCAGACCGAGCCCGAGGTCTTCAATCGCCGGGAGCGCACGTGGATCATCTGGGGCGGGGTGGAGCACGTCACCGTCGAGGAGGCCCCCAGCTGCTACCTCCTGATCACCTCCGGGGCATTGCCCGCGATCGCCCAACCGCGGACACGCGAGCGGCTCCAGCTCGGGCTTCCGACGCTGGCGGACAGGATCCAGATCCACCCCCCTCGACCCGACTCCGACCTGCTGATCCGGGACTTCGTTCGGCTCAAGCAGCGCGAGGGGCTCTACCAGGTGGTCCAGGGCGGGGTGGAGCTGAGCGATATCCGACAGGGGCGCCGGGAGTTCGACGCCAAGGTGCGCCTTCCTCTCGCGATGGAGCCCGGGCCGAAGGAGCTGGAGGTCCTCGAGCTGAGTGGCGGAGAGCTGGTCGGCCGCGACGTTCACACGGTGGAGCTGATCCGGGTGGGCATGCCCGCCCACGTGAGCGCCTTCGCCGAGAGTCATCCGGCCCTGTTCGGGGCGCTGTCGGCGGCGGTCATGCTCCTCACCGGTCTCCTCATCGGGCTGCTCGGGCAGACCAGGCGGAAGGGCGAAGTCTCCCCGTCCGCGGTGATCGGCCGGGCCACGCTGGCCCGGGTGCTCCAGGGGCTGCGGATACAGATCGGTCAGCCTGGCGAGCCGGAGATCGCTCGGAAGCGTGCCAAGTTCGGAGAGTTCCAGACGCTCCTCACCCTGAACAACGAGGTCCTCGGATTGCTCAGCGAGCTCGAGGAGGAGTCCTCCTGGACGTCCTTCCGTCACGCCCGGGTTCGTATGGCGATTCGAGCCCTGCTGGACGGCACCATGGACATGGTCCGGACGCTCAACCGCCTGGCCGACGATCGGTACTTCGACCTGGAGACGGTGGTCTCCAGCATCCGCAAGGAGGTGACGGCCTTCCTCGAGGCGCCGCCGCGAGAGGATGCCCGCCTCACCATAGCCCTCGGGAAGATCAGGGCAGAGGACGAGGGAGAGGTCGGGGGAAAGGCGTCGAGCCTGGCTCGGCTCGAATGCGACCTGGGGCTCCGCGTCCCGCCGTCGTACGTCGTGACCATCCGGGCCTATCGCGAGTTCCTGGAATCGACCGGCCTCGCCGACCGGCTGCGCGCCATCCTGGCCCCGACCCGGGTGGACGACCCGAAGGACCTCGGCTCGCGGAGTGGTCAAGCCCGGGCCTGCATCGAGGAGACCCCGATCCCCCCTTCCGTCGAGCAGGCCATCCACGCGGCGGCGAGGGAGCTAACCCATGACGGCGCGGGGTTGGCGGTGCGCTCCAGCGCGGTGGGGGAAGACGGCAAGCTGTCCTTCGCCGGACAGTTCGAGAGCCTCCTCAACGTCCCCCCGGATGAGGTCCCGGCGGCGTGGAAGCACGTCGTGAGCAGCCGCTTTCTCCCCCGTGCGATCTTCTACCGAAGGGCGGCCGGCATCGCCGAGGTCGACGTTCCGATGGCCGTGCTCGTCCAGCGCATGGTCCAGCCTCTAGCCTCGGGGGTGCTCTACACCCGCCGGCCGGACCGCCCCCGGGAGCCGGTGCTCCTGATCTCGGCCGCCTGGGGCATCGGAAGGGACGTCTCCGGAGGATCGGCCGACGCGGACCAGTGGGTCGTGTCCCGCCACCGGCCCTACCGCGTACTGGAGCGGCGCGTCACTCCGAAGCTCACGCGCCTCGTCGCCGACTCGGGGGGCCGCATCGACGCCGTCCCCCTTGCCGAGGCGGAACGGTCGGTCCCCTCGCTGACGGACGCGCAGATCGCCGCCGTCGCCGGACAGGCGATCGAGGCCGACCGCTACTTCGGCGGAGCTCTCGACATCGAGTGGGCGCTCGAGCGAGACGGCAGCGTCGTGCTTCTTCAGGCCCGGCCTCTGCGGACCGAGACCTCCCGGGCCTCCGCCGCGCGAGCCCCGGACGATGCCGTCGTCCTCCTCGAGGGCGGGCAGCCGGTGGCGGGCGGACGGGCGGTGGGCCCCGCCTGGACCGTTTCCTCCCCTGACCAGCTCGACGACATCCCTCAGGGCGTTCTGCTCGTGCTGCCACGGCCCACGTCGGATGCGGTTCGCGTACTGCCCCGCCTGTGCGGGGTGATCGTCGAGCGTGGCAGCGTGACGAGCCACATGGCTTCGGTCCTCCGCGAGTTCCGCGTTCCAAGCCTCTTCGGTCTCGAGGGCGCCGTCGAGGGCCTCGAGCCCGGACGTCTGCTCAGCCTCGACGTCGCCGAGCGCAAGGTCTTCGACGGCGCGATCTGGCCCCAGCTCCGCGGGCAGACCGTCTCCCTCCAGGTCGGAGGCCGCCCGGGCGGCCTGCCGGAGAGTCTGGCCGAGCGCCTGACGACCCTCTCCGGCGGGGTCCTCATGGCGACCTGGACCTGCCGATCCCTTCACGACGTCGTCCGCTTCTGCCACGAGATGGCGATCCAGTCGATGTTCGATATCGGCGACGACCTCGCCCGGGCGAGGCACGGCGGCGTCAAGGTGCTCGAGCCAGCGCCACGCTTCCCCGTCCGCCTCATCGACCTCGGCGGGGGGCTCACCGCCGGGCTCGACGCCGCCTGGAAGGTCGCGGTCGACCAGGTCGTCTCCGTGCCTTTCCTCGCCGTGTGGGAGGGGCTGTCCGACGACCGCTTCGACATGGAGCAGCACGGGGGCGAGTACGAGGGCTCCTTCGGGGCGATCGCCCGCACTGCGGCCTTCGAGGGGGTCGGGGAGCGGGCCCTCGGCGCCCCGAGCTACGTGTGCGTAACCTCGTCGTACATGAACCTCAACTCGCGCCAGGCGTACCACTTCGCCATCGTTGACGCTCACGTCGGCCCGGAGCCCGACTCGAACCACATCGGCTTCCGCCTGAAGGGAGGCGGCGCGCCCGAGCCCCAGCGCATTCTCCGCGTCCGCTTCATGGCGGACGTTCTCCGAATGCATCACTTCGCGGTGTCCGAGCGCGGCGACCTGCTGAACGCGTGGCAGCGGGGCCTGGACGTCCCGGCGAGCCGGAGGACCTTGACCACCGTCGGCCGCCTGCTGCGGTTCTGTGCACGGCTCGACATGCGCATGGCTCGCGCCGACAGCGTGCCAAGGTGGGTGACAGCGTTCGCGGAAGCCGAGGAGTCCGCCGACCGGCAGGGGACGCGGTCTGGCCGATCGTGAGTGACTCACTCGGTTGGGGCGAGACGCTTCAGCTCCTCGAACCAGTTGAGGACGACATGGATGCGGCGGGGCGCGGCCTCCTCCCCCCCGTCTTCGCTGAGGGCAACGAGAAGGAGGTTCTCCCCGTCGGGGGTGATGTCGTAGTTCCTGGTCCCGGTCACGTTGGTGGCATAGCGCCCTTCGAAGAGCATCCGTGGCTTCCCGCTCTTGAAGTCCGCTTCGGTGTCGGTGTCGACGACCATGAAGCGGTCCCCGTTCCGATAGAGGAGCTCGCGGCCGCCTCGCGACCAGACCGGCTCGGAGCCGCCATCGCCCGAGATCTGCCACTTGCCGTCGGAGTGGGCCAGGGGCTGGACGTACACCTCGTTGCGCCCCGTCTCGTCGGACACGTAGGCCACCCACCGGCCGTCAGGCGAGAAGGTGGCGTCGAATTCGTTCGCTCGAGAGGCGAGGAAGGGTCGAGGCTCGCCCTCGCCGTCGAGGGGCAGCATCCAGATGTCGAGCCCGGTGGTGGCCTCGAGCACGGTGAGGGCAAGCAGCCGACCGCTCGGGTGAGTCGCGGTCGGAAAGCCCCTCCGCCGGCCTTCAGGCCAGAGCCGCGCCGCTTCGCCGCTTCCGTCCGCCCGTTTCGCCGAGAGGCCTTCGCTCATCGAGACGAAGACGATCCGCTCTCCATCGCGGGTCCACACGGGACGCACGGCACGTGCACCGAACGTGAGCCGCGTGCGGGCACCGCTCTCGAGATCGTAGGTCCAGACGACGTTGAAGTCGTCCATGGCCACGCGCTTTCCGTCTGGCGACAGCCGTGGACTCGCGGGAGATTGCGGTGCTCCTCCGAGGACACGCACCACTCGCCCGCTGCGATCGACCACCGTCAGCTGGGTGGCGACGGGCCCGGATGACGAGGACACGTAGTAGAGGGTGCCGTCTCGAGAGAACGTGAACTGCGACGCTCCATACCAGGAGCCCATCACGCCCTCGACGACGGGGATCGGGGGGCCCGTCAGCTCGAGCGTCTCCAAATCGAATGACGCGGCGAAGAGCGTCGGGCCGCGAGCAAACACGAGATGGCCCGACGGCACGTAGCGCGGGTGCCGCCCCCGCTCGGCGAGAAGGTGGCGCTCACCGGTGCTCAAGTCCTGCGCCACGACCTCCTGTGTGTCGCCAGTGAACTGCACGTAGACGACGGCGCGGCCTCCGGGCAGCAGATCGGGCCAGCGGTGGCTGACCACCGTGCCGCCACTCTCGCTCTCAAGCGTCGTGAGGGGTTCGGGCTTCCCGCCTTCGGCGCCGATCCTGGACAGGCCGGAGAGAGGTATCGGTGCGAACACGATCATGTCTCCCGGCCCCCAGCTCGCACCACGGGGACTGGGCACCTCGGCCAAGGCCACCGGGGCCCCGCCCGGGACCTGGACCTTCTTGAGCTGGCCACCCGCGAAGAAGGCCAGCCACCTCCCGTCGGGTGAGAAGAACGGATTGCGGGCCCCCTCGCTCCCGGTGATCGGCACGCTGTGCGCGGTGTCCATGGAGCGGAGGTGAAGTCGCTCGGCCCCCTCCGAGTGGGCGACGTAGGCCAGTTGCGAGCCGTCGGGAGAGATCGCGAGGGCATCGAAGTCGAGCCCGGCCAGACGCTCCGAGTCAGGCAGCGAGAGACTGAGCCTCACTGGAGCGCGTTCCGACTCGCGTTGGTTCTCCACTGGGAGAAGGCCCGCCAGGCCGACGCCGAGAGCGACCCCCACCGCGCCAAGGCCAAGCCCCAGTCGCCAACTGGGCGCCCTCTCGGCGGCGGGTGCCTCCTCGGGGGCCTCGAGCATCCGTTCCATCTCAATTCGGGCGTCGGCGACGTGGTGAAGCCGCTTCTCGGGACGCTTCTCCAGGCAAAGCTGGAGAAGCTCGCGGGCGCGACGGGGGGTGCCCGGGGGGAGCGCGTTCCACTGCGGCTCGTGAGAGAGGATCCGCGTGATCGTGTCGGAGACCGTCTCCCCTTTGAATGCGGGGCGTCCGGTGAGCGCCTCGTACAGGACGCACCCCAGGGCCCAGATGTCGGTCCTCGCATCCACGTCCTGTCCCCGGGCCTGCTCGGGGCTCATGTAGGCGGTCGTCCCAAGCACCGCTCCGACCTGGGTTGCCTGGCGGCTGATGGTTGGGGCTTCCGAGCTCACCGACTCCGGGGCAACCTTGGCCAGACCGAAGTCGAGAATCTTGATGTGTCCGCTGGGCAGCACCATGATGTTGGCCGGCTTCAGATCCCGGTGGACGATGCCCTTCTCGTGGGCGGCCTCGAGTCCCTCGGCGACCTGCATGGCCAGCCCCAGAGCCTCGGAGACCGGGATCCGGTGGCGGACGATGCGCGCGGCCAGGGTTTCGCCCTCGACACACTCCATGACCAGGAAGCGTCGTCCCGACGATTCCTCGAGACCGTGAAGCGTTGCGATGGCGGGGTGGTTGACCGCGGCCAGCAACCGGGCCTCACGCTCGAAGCGGGCGAGGCGTGCCTCGTCGGAGGAGACGTCGTCGGGGAGGATCTTGAGCGCCACGTCCCGTCGGAGCGTGGTGTCCCGAGCGCGGTAGACCTCACCCATCCCCCCGGCCCCGAGGGGCTCGAGGATCTCGTAGGGGCCGAGGCGTGTTCCTG
>JAJDNS010000137.1 GCA_022340585.1 Acidobacteriota bacterium | reverse complement strand
TGCTCCGGGGTCCTCTCGTCGGCCGCGGCCCCGGGGCCGCGAACGAAGAGGCCGTACGTCGACAGCCCGGCGGCGCCCACGAGGAACCGGCGACGGTCGACGGCTCCCGCTTCTCGAGGCATGGCTCTCCTTCTCTCCGGGCGGGCTTCGTCTACCGCTCGCCCTGCTTCTGCAGCTTCGTGAAGAAGTCGCGGAAGATCAGGTCCCGGTGGAGGAAGTACACCACCCGGATGAGGTGACGCCGCTCGTCGAAGCTGTAGGTGTAGTCGTTGGTGACGATGGGACTGTGGCGGAGGACGGACGGCAGCCACTCGTGGTTGACGACCCACGCCACCGCGGTCATGTCCCAGAGGACCTTGGACCAGGCGAAATGGTCCTCGTGGTAGTCCTCGAAGATCTTCAGGAGGTAGTCGCCGATCGCCCCGTGGCCCGCGACGTGCGCCTCCATCTCGGGCACGGTGGTGGCGAAGTGCGTGACGACGGGCGTGCAGGGCAGCTGCACGAAGGGGACCCCGCTGTCGAAGATCGTCCGCGAGGCGTGCAGGTCCTGCCGGTAGTTGAACTCGCGCTGGTCCGGCCACTGGTGACCGTTCCCACCCAGCCACACGACCACGATGTTGGGCAGGATCGACGGCTCGATCAGGAGGGCGTTGGCCACGTTCGTGATCGCGCCCACCGCCACCACGTACAGCGGATTCCCCGGGGAGTGCTTTCTCGCGCGGGCGATCAGGTCCCGGGTCGCCGGGCTCTCCTCGGGCGTCGCGGGATCGGCGATGAAGCGCCGGCTGCCCCGGTGGGCCAGGCCCTCCGCCGAGACCCCGAGCTTGTCGAGAACCCGGAGGATCTCCTCGTAGCTCCTCTCCATCCCGTCCTCGGGGCCCGTCGAGCGGGCGTTGAGGAAGGGCGCCGCGTACACCGCCTGGACGTCGAGCTCGGGGGATATGAGCGCGTAGACCAGGGCGAACTGGTCGTCGATCTCGTTGAAGGTGTCGGTGTCCAGGACCATGTGAACCGGCCGCTTCGACGGCGGCTCCAGCTGGACGAGGCGCTGGCTGTCCGTGAGGGGCGGAAACATCTGGGCCGAGGCCGGTCCGGCGAGGAGCGTGCTCCCCAGGAGCAGGGTGGCAACGGTGGCTTGTCTGATCATGGCGCGCATCGTAGCGGAGGCCGCGACAACGGGCAACGAGGCGGTCAGAGCCAGCCGCGTCGGCGGAACCAGAGGACCATCCCCCCGGCGAGAGCGAGACAGATCAGCCAGAAGATCGGATACGCCCACGGCCAGTCGAGCTCCGGGAAGTGGTGGAAGTTCATCCCGTAGACTCCGGCCAGGAAGGTGAGGGGAATGAATATGCTGCCCATGACGGTGAGCACCTTCATGATCTCGTTCATGCGGTTGCTGGCCGCGGTCATGTAGGTTTCGGTGAGGCCGGTCGCCACCTCGCGGTAGGTCTCCACGATGTCGATGATCTGGATCGCGTGGTCGTAGACGTCGCGGATGTAGGTGCGGGTGATCTCGGAGAAACACTCGTGGGGCTCGCGCTGCATTCTCTGGAGCAGCTCGCGCATCGGCCACATCGCGCGACGCATCAGGAGGAGCTCGCGCTTGATGTGGTGGATCTCCCGGGCCACGTCCGGGCCCGGGCGCTGCAGGACGAGCTCCTCCAGGTCCTCGAGCTGGTCGCCGAAGTGCTCGAGGATCGGAAAGGCCTCGTCCACGATGGCGTCGATGAGCGCGTAGGCAAGGAAGCTCACGTCGGCGCGTCGTAGCTGGGATCCGGGGGTGCGGATCCGCTGGCGAATCGGGTCCCAGACGTCGCCCGGGGCCTCCTGGAAGGTGAGGAGGGTCTGGTGGCCCACGAAGAGACTGACCTGCTCCGTGTGCAGGGAGCCGTCGATCAGCTCCATTTCCCGGGCGATCACGAAGAGACGGGGCTGGTAGGAGCCGTCCTCCTCGTAGGCCTGAACCCGGGGCCGCTGGGGCACGTGCAGCACGTCCTCGACGGCGAGGGGGTGAAGGCGGTACTTCTCCGCCAACGCCTGGATGACCCCGAGGTCCGTGAGCCCGTCGACGTTGATCCATCGGACCACGGACCACTCGGGACGGTGCCGGGCGACGAAGTCGCCGACGTCGATCACCTCCTCGACCTGCACGCGGTCGGGGGAGTAGTCGATACAGGTGATGCGGGCAGCCCCCGGGGTGCTGGGGAGCGCCGCGAGGTCCCGGGCCTCGAGCCCCGCGGGCGACCCCGGCTCGGCCTTCTTGAAGCGGCGGGGCAGGCGCGGTCCCCGGAACGGCAGCAGAGGCCGGCGGCGGGCGCTCGGCCGAGCTTCCGGATCTTCCTCCGGTGGAGGCGGCGGGCCGCCGGTGGTGGGAGTGTCGGTCTTTGGTCTGTCCTGGGCCATGGCGTGCTCCCTGATGTCGGGTTCCCGGCGACTGCAGCTCCTAGCAGCCCACCCACCCGCAGAGACGGTCCATGGCCTCCACGACCGGCCCGCAGTAGCTCCGCAGGAACGGCTCGTCCAGCTCCTGGTCGTCGGGCACGGCCCGGGACGCCACCAGCGCCCGGGCGCCGTCGAAGTCGACGTAGGCGATCCGCACCGTGAACTCACGCGGGTCGCGGCCGAAGGCCTCCCCGGGCAGGAACGCGACACCGGTGTCCTCGAGGACTCGCTCGCAGAGCTCGGCGCACGTCGTGAACCCGCGCTCGGCGACGAGGCCCGCGCGGCTGCCGAAGTCGGGGAACACGTAGAAGGCCCCCTCGGGCACCGGACAGAAGACCCCCGCCTGCTCCAGCCGGCGGGCCACGCTTCCGCCCAGGGCCCGGAGGATGCGGCGGGAGTGGAAGAGGTACTGCTCGAGGTCGATCCCACCCTTGAAGGCCCGCACCGCCGCGTACTGGATGGGGGCGCTGGTCGCGGTGAAGCTCTCGCTGCACACCACGGCCATGGCGTCGAGGAGCCAGCGCAGGGAGGAGGGGAAGGTAAACGTCCCCAGCCGCCACCCCCCGGCCCCGCACCACTTGCTGAGCCCGCTGCTGATGATCGTACCCTCCGGGTAGAAGCGGGCGATGGAGACGTGCCGTCCCTGGTGGTCGATCTCGCCGTAGATCTCGTCGGAGAGGAGGATCACCCGGTAGCGCCGCGCCACCTCGGCCAGCTCCTTGAGCGCTTCCACGCTGTAGCTCTGCCCCGTGGGATTGGACGGGTAGTTGAGGATGACGAGGCGCGGGCGGCCGGGGTCACCGCGGCAGACGGCGTCCAGCTCGGTGGGCCGGAGCGGCCACCCCTCCTCCGCCGTCGTGGGAACCCAGCGGATGTGCCGTCCGATGATGTGGGCCTGCGGAGCGTACGTCACCCAGCTCGGGGTCGGGATCACGAGGTCCCCGTAGTACACGAGCTGGAGGATGAACATCAGCTCCTTCGAGCCGGGCCCGACCAGGATGTCCTCGGCCGAGCGCTCGATCCCCTGGCGTCGGCGGAGGTAGCCGGCGATCGCCTCGCGCAGCGCCGGCAGCCCCCGGACCGGGAGGTAGTCCTTCTCGTGGGCGTGCGCTCTCAGTTTCTCGACGACGGACTCGGGGACCGGGAACGGGGACTGCCCGAGGCCGAGGCGGTAGACGTGGCGGCCCTCGGCCTGCAGGAGGCGACAGCGCTCGTTGATGGCGAGGGTCGGGGAGGTCTGGAGTCCCCGCACGTTGAGGTTGAGGTTGACGTCCGGGTGGTTGTTCTGGCTCTCGATCTTCATCCCGCCGAGCGCTCCTCCTCCGGGGGCATGATACGCCACCGCGGGACGCCCGGAGAGGAGCGCTTATGATAGAGGCACGACCCAGACGAACACTGACGGACAGGAGGCCCCATGAGCCAGGACCATCGCCATTCACCCGTCCCCGGCGCGTCGCGGCGGGAGTTCCTGGGCGCCCTCGCGGGCGTCCTCGCCCTGCGCGGAGAGACGCTCGCCCTGCAGGCCCCCGGGCCCGCCGGGATCCCGGTCCGGTCCCTGGGCCGCACGGGCGTCTCCGTCTCCATCGTCGGCTACGGGGGCTGGCACGCGGCGGTCGGGGGCGACGAGGCCGAGTGCATCGCCCGGCTCCGCGAGGCCATCGACCTCGGCATCACCTTCCTGGACAACGCCTGGGAGTACCACCAGGGGGGCTCCGAGGAGGTGGTGGGCAAGGCCCTCGCCGCGCCCGGGTGGCGGGACCGGGTGTTCCTCATGACCAAGGTCTGCGCTCGGGACTACGCCGGGGCGCAGCGCCACATCGACGACAGCCTCCGCCGGCTCAAGACGGACCGGGTCGATCTCCTCCAGCTTCACGCCATCCAGTACGCGGACGACATCGAGCGGATCACCGACCCCGAGCGCGGGGCACTGCGGGCGCTTCTCGAGGCGAGGAAGGCGGGCAAGACCCGCTTCCTCGGCTTCTCCGGCCACCGGGACCCGCAGACGCACCTGCGGATGATCGCCGCCCACCCGTGGGACACGGTCCAGATGCCGCTCAACCTCCTCGACGCCCAGTACCGCAGCTTCGAGAGGAACGTCCTCCCCGTCTGTCGGGAGAAGGGTATCGGCGCCCTCGGGATGAAGTCTCTCGGGGGCGGGGGGACCGAGGGCGCGGTGCCCCGCGAGACCGGCATGGACTGGGAGCTCTGCCGGCGCTACGCCCTGTCGCTGCCCGTGAGCACCGTCATCTGCGCCATGAAGAGCCGGGAAGAGCTGCACGGCATGGTTCGGATCGCGCGGGGCTTCGAACCCCTGGACGCGGCCGAGGTCGAGCGCCTCCTGGGGAAGACGAGGACGGTCGCGGCCGACGGTCGGGTCGAGGCCTACAAGGACCCGTCGAAGGGGTACGGCTGCTCGTACCAGGATGCGGTCCTGAAGAACGCGTGAGGGCCCGACCGAGGTGCCGGCCCGCTGCGGGTTCTCCCCCTGCCCGGCGCGCGCGCAGCGCGCTCTTGATCGCGGCCCGCCGGGAACGCAGCTCCCAACCGTGCATCTCAGACGCCTCTCGCCCCAGGTGGCGAGACCTCGGATGAAGAACCGGCCCCGCTGGGACCTTCTCGCGCTCGTGGCGGCCGGCGGGTTCACGCTCGTGGCGCCGGTGGCCGGAGCGCAGGAGGCCACGGCTGAGGCCTCGGCGCGCGAGTCGGCGGAGGACGAGCCCGTCCGCCTCGAGGACGAGATCACCGTCACCGCCGGGCACTCCGACCGGCGCATCCAGGATGTCCCCCTCCGCGTGGAGGTGGTGGACCGCGAGGAGATCGAGGAGAAGGCGCTCATGACGCCGGGCAGCGTGGCTCTGCTCCTCGCGGAGACGACGGGCCTCCGCATCCAGGCCACCGCCCCCTCCACCGGCGCCGCCAACGTCCGAATCCAGGGGCTGCGTGGCCGGTACTCGCTGCTCCTCTCCGACGGCCTGCCCCTCTACGGTGTCGACGGGGGCTCGCTCAGCCTCCTCCAGGTCCCGCCGCTGGACCTGGACCAGGTGGAGATCATCAAGGGAGCGGCCTCGGCGCTGTACGGTCCCTCCGCCCTCGGTGGCGTCGTCAACCTCGTCTCCCGCCAGCCAGGGGAGCGGGAACGACAGGTCCTCCTCAATGCCAGCACCCAGGAGGCCGTCGACGCCACGACCTGGGTGGCGGATCCGCCGCGCGGCGAGTGGGCCTGGTCCCTGATCGGGGGCTTTCACGGCCAGAGGCGGCAGGACCTGGACGACGACGGGTGGTCCGACCTCCCGTCGTACGCCCGGGGAGGCTTGAGGCCGCGGATCCACTGGGACGACGGGGCGGGCCACTCCGTGTTCGCCACGATGGGCGGCATGGCCGAGGACCGTCGCGGCGGAACGGAGCCGGGCGCGGTGGCTCCCGACGGGCGGCCGTTCCCGCAGGGCCTCGACACCCGCCAGGCGGACGCCGGGATCGTCGGGCGGTTCGTCCTCCCGCCGGGGCTGCTGCTCAGCGTGCGCGGCTCTCTCACCGGGAGGCGCGAGGACCGTCTCTTCGGCACCGACCACGAGCGCGGGCGGCGCACGACGGGCTTCGGCGAGGTCGTTCTCGGTGGGGGAGCGGGGCGCCACACCTGGCTCGTCGGGGCGACGTTCCAGAGCGACTCCTACCGCAACGAGGATCTCCCTCGCTTCGACTACACCCACACGACACCCTCCCTCTTCGCGCAGGACGAGATGCACCTCGGGGACCGAACGCTGCTGGGGGTGAGCGCGCGGCTCGACGACCACAGCGCCTACGGCACCTTCGTGAGCCCACGCGTGTCGCTCCTCGTGCGGCCGGCCACGGGCTGGACGGCCCGGGTGAGCGCGGGGACCGGGTTCTTCGCTCCCACGCCCTTTCTCGAGGAGACGGAGGAGTCCGGTCTCCGCCGCCTGGAGGCGCTGTCCGGCCTCGTAGCGGAGAGAGCCCGCAGCGCCTCGTTCGACCTGGGCTGGGTCGGCCACAGCTTCGACGTGAACGCCACGGTATTCGGATCCGTTGTCGACGACGCGGCGCAGCGACGACGAGTGGGAGAGGAAACCTTCGCCGTCGTCAACAGCGACCTGCCCGTCCGCACCTGGGGTCTGGAGCTCCTGGCCCGCTACCGTCGGGGTCGCTTCCTGGCGATCGCCACGTACTCGTACACGAGCTCCACCGAGGAGGATCCAGGGGCTCCGGGTCAGAGGTGGGAGGTCCCGCTCACGCCCGACCACGTGGCCAGCTTCAACGTCTTGTGGGAGAGCGAGGAGAAGGGACGGGTCGGCATCGAGGTCTACTACGCGGGTCGCCAGGCCCTGGAGGAGAACCCATATCGCAGCCGGGGCCGTCCCTACGTCCTGTTCGGCCTCCTCGGCGAGAAGCGCTTCGGGGGCGCGCGGGTGTTCGTCAACGTCGAGAACATCGGCAACGTGCGGCAGACGGGCTTCGACCCCCTGGTGAGGCCCTCGCGCGCGCCGGATGGGCGTTGGACGGTGGACGCCTGGGCGCCCCTCGACGGCTTTGTCGCCAACGCGGGCATGCGGGTCTCGTTCTAAAGGACAGGGGTGCGGTGGCGCCGCGGCCTGGCAGTACAATCCGAGGACCGAACCGGCCTGCGGCCGGATGCCTTGGCAGCGGACGGAGGTGATCGAGAGTGCCGTCTGAGGAGAATCCCGGGGGAGCCGAAGCGGAGATTCCCAGGGCCCACGTGATCGAGCCCGCCTCAAGCGGACGGGCGAAGTGCCGGGGCTGTGGGGAGCGCATCGAGAAGGGCGCGCTTCGGTTCGGGGAGAAGCTGGAGAACCCTTTCGCCGAAGGGGACATGACCCATTGGTTCCATCTCGACTGCGCCGCCTTCAAGAGGCCGGAGCCCCTGCTGCAGACACTGGGCGAGCGGACGGAACCACTCGAGGACCGGGCGGGGCTGGAGGCGGGCGCCCGCCAGGGTCTCGAGCACCGGCGCCTGCCCCGGGTCAACGGAGCGGAGCGCTCGCCCTCGGGGCGAGCGAAGTGCCGCTCCTGCCGCGAGGCCATCGCCAGCGACGCGTGGCGGATTCCCCTGGTCTTCTGGGAGGAGGGGCGGTTCGCACCCTCCGGGTTCGTCCACGCCCGCTGCGCCCGAGCCTACTTCGAAACGACGGATGTGATCTCGCGCGTGCGGCGTTTCTCGCCGGGGCTCAGCGAGGAGGAGCTGGGCGAGCTGCGAGGCGAAGTCGAGGGGCAGGACTCCGGCGAGCCGTCCTGAAGCTCAGAGCCGCCATCTCGAGGGCCGAACCTGCGGCCGGATGCCTCGGCCAAGGACACGATTCCGCCAGCGTGGCCGGGCCACGTAGAGCCTAGGAGAGCCGCTCGCGGGACGCGGTGTGTGCCCCTAAGTCCCTGATTCGAAGGGGGCGGCTCCGGTGTCGTGACCGCCAGGATTACGCTCGAAAAGCGTAAAACGAATTGTCGACACATACAGACCGACTCCTCCATACTCACCGGCAACTCTTCCGGCTGGAGGTGGTCTGTGACGAACGTGCTCAGGTGGATGGGCGTTCTCGTTGTCGCCGTCGCCGGTGTCCTGGTGGCGCCCGGCCCGGCCCGCGCCCAGGGCTGCGTGTGCCAGAAGCAGGGTGGGCCGGTCTTCGGAGGGGTCGGACCCTACATCGAAACGGGGAGCTGGCAGCTCCTTCTGTTCTATCGCGGCTATCAGTCCGAGGAGCACTTCCGGGGGCGGGAGAGGTTCATCGAGCTCGATGCCAACGGTCCGCGCAATCAGCAGCAGCTCACGGTCGCGAGCCTCACCTGGGCCCCCTCGACGCGCCTCAACCTCTCGCTCTCGGTCCCGGTGTTCTCCAACGACTTCGACGTGCGCCGCCAGCCGCCCGGCGGCGGCGAGCGCGTGTGGGTTCCCATCGGGGCCTCGGGCCTCGGAGACATCAACGTGCAGGGTCGCTACTGGATCCTCGACCCGAACGGCCCTCACGCCGGCGGCCACAACATCGGTGTGTCGCTCGGTGTCAAGCTTCCCACCGGAAGGTCCGACCGGACGGACGAGTACTTCGGTCGACAGGTGCCGGTGGACGTGTCGATCCAGACCGGCGACGGCCACTGGGGCGGGCTCACCAAGCTCCACGCGTTCCAGAACGCCGGACCGGCGACGCTCTTTGCCACGGGGACGTACCTCTTCGTGCCGGGAGACACGACCGAGGTCCCGACCTTCTTCGGCTCCCTCAACAACCCGAACAACACGACGTACAACTCCGCGGCGGACCAGTTCTCCGTGCAGATGGGCGGCTCGGTGACCATCATCGACAAGTGGCTCATCCCGAGCCTCGCCTTCCGGGTCGAGGGGGTGCCGGTCTCCGACCTCTTCGGGGCCTCGGACGGCTTCCGGCGGCCAGGGGTGATCGGCTTCGTCGAGCCGGGCCTCAACTTCGTCTTCGGACGCCACCTCATCGGCGTGAACCTCGCGATCCGGTCCTACGTCAACATCAGGGATTCGCCGACCAGCACCCGCGTCGAGGACGCGACGGTCCCGAAGTACATGGTCACCGCCGGGTACTCGGTCCGGTTCTGAGGACCGACGATGCGACCCCTCGTCTGGCCCTTCATCGCCCTCGTCGGCGCGGGCGCTCTCGCGCCCGCTCGAGCCGCGGAGCTCTCCGCCCTGGAGGGGGAGCTCCGCGCCCAGCGCGGCCGTATCGTCGTCCTGAACTTCTGGGCGGCGTGGTGCGGGCCGTGCAAGAAGGAGCTGCCGCTCCTGGCCGGGCTCGGGAGCGACTACGGCGACCGCGGCGTGCGGTTCATCGGGGCGTCCACCGACGCCCCGGAGGAGCGGGCGGCGGCGGAGGCGCTCGTCACGAAGACGGGCGTCTCCTACCCGGTCGTGTTCGGCCTTTCCGACACCGACATGCAGGGGCTCGGACTGGGCTCCCTCCTTCCCGTCACCGCGGTCTTCGACCGCGACGGCACGCGCGTGTTCCGGCTCGTCGGAGAGGTGACGAAGAAACGCCTCGTCGAGCGGCTCGAGTGGCTCCTGGGAGAGCGTGCGTGTCCCGCCCCCAGGGAGCTGCTGCTCCCCCCCGGGATCGACGGGGCCGAGTACTCCGGTCGATGACATGGAGGAGCAGGATGAAGGGTCGTGGCGCGCCACCGGCTCAGCGATGGATCGTCACGGCGAGAACCAGTAGCTGAGCTTGACCAGGAAGACGTTGTCGGGCCGCGTCCTCCACAGCGCGTCCCAGTTGGAGCCCAGGGACGAGTCCCAGGACGGGACCGAGTCGGTGCGGCCCTGGGACCAGACCACGTAGAGCGACGACCCGGGCTTCCACTCCCACCGGACGACGAGGTTCGAGCGGAACTGGCGGAAGCTGAAGTCGGGGTTGGAGAAGGAGTAGGTGATACCGCCGTCCGACTCGGTCACGTCGTACGCGTTCGCGTCGGGACGGAAGGAGATCTCGGCGGGCCCGTAGAGGTGGAAGCGGTCCGAGTTGGCCTGGGCCAGAGTGTCGGTGGCGCGCTTGAACTCGGTGTAGCGCCCGGTGCCAATGAAGGGGCTTCCGTAGTACTGGACCGTCAGGTCGGGGGTCAGCGAGAAGTTCACGCGGATCGTGAAATCCCAGGTGTCCTGGTCGATGCGGGCCAGCACCCAGCGCGAGCCGTCGTCGGTGGGAGCGGTGGCTGCGTACTGCAGGTGGTCCCGCAGCCGTACGTAGGCGGCCGAGCCGGACAGCGAGAGACGGTTCGACAGCTGGAGGTTGAGAAAACCATTCACCTCCTTGTAGTACGAGTCGTCATCGCGGGCCGGGGAGTACTCTCCGAACACCCGGGCCGAGACGCGCCGTGACGGGTCGGACCGGACGAAAGCCATCGCCGTGAGGATGTCGTGCCACCTCAGGGCCGGGCCGCCGCGCAGCATCCGGGTGTCGACCACGTCCTGGTAGCGAAGGTACACCGAGGCCTGCCACTTGTTGGCGAACACGCCGGAGCCGTCGACCGTGGTCTGCGAGAGCGTGGGCAGGCCGCCGAAGTCCCACTGGTCCTCACGGGAAACCTGGAGCAGGTAGCTCCGGAAGATCCCCCGGGGTACCGCCTCGTGCCAGCCGAGGGAGATCTCGTTGTGCATGAAGTCGGCCTGTCGGAGGTACCCGACGTCGTTGAAGTCCAGCCCCGGCGAGTACCAGAGGAACTGGTCGCTGACCCGGAGGCGTCCGTGCTCGGCCCGGCCGAAGCGGACCGAGCCACCGTGGCCGAACAGCGACGTGGCGTTCTCGTCGACGCCGAGGTGGTCGGCGTCGGGACGCTGGTAGTTGTGGACGGCGTTGGTCTGGAGGGCGCGGAGGGCCTCCCGGTCGCCCTGGACGTGGCTGAAGAAGCCACTCGCCTCGAGGACCCAGGCCCGGTCCCCGAAGTACCGCGTGAAGTCCAGGCCCCCGGTGGTGGCCTGGGTGGGGAGGAAGGATACGGACGGGTCGGAGATCTGGCGGTGGGTGGAGGTCAACATGCCGCCGAGGCTGGTGTTGCCCTTGTCCCAGTCCTTGCGCAGGCGGCCCACGGTGTAGCTTCCGAAGGGCTCGACCACGAGGTCGCGGGCGCCGAGCGCTCCGGTGATCTCGGCCGTCTCCTTCTGGGTGAAGCTCTGCAGCACCCCGACGGAGAGCCCGCCCGGGGTCTTTCCCGTGACCTTGAGGGCGGTCAGGATGGTCGTGCTCTCCGGTGCACGGAGCGCCTCGCCGTCGTCGAGGGGCGGGTGGTGGGAGGGCGCCTGCCCGATGCGGCGCGAGTAGAAGAGCTGGTCCGAGCCCAGGGCTCCGAGGCTCAGGATCTTCCGGCCCTCCAGGAAGAAGGGACGCTTCTCCTCGTAGAACGTCTCGTAGGCGGTGAGGTTCACCACCGAGGGGTCGGCCTCGACCTGGCCGAAGTCGGGGTTGAGCGTCGCGTCGAGGGTGAAGTTGGTGCTGAGCCCGAGCTTGGCGTCGAGGCCCATGGAGCCGGACGCGGCCGGGCTGTCGGGGACCAGGGGGCCGGAGCTGGTCTTCCCGAGCACGTGGGGGAGAAGCTCCAGGCGCCTCGGGCTCGGAAGGCCCCGGATGCCGTGCAGCTCCCCGAGCTGGTGCATGCGGCCGGTGTTCTGGCGGGGGATGAGCTGCCACTGGTCCTCCTCCTGGAGGCGATCGATCCAACGCCAGGCGTGCAACCCCCACACCTGCTCGTCCTCGGGGCCGAAGCGCAGCTGGCTCAGGGGGACGCGGAACTCGGCCGTCCATCCCATCTCGTCGTGGGCCACCTTGCCGTCCCAGACCGCGTCCCAGCTGGTGTCCCACTCCACCTCGCCGTTGCCGAGGATGAGGTCGATCTTGCTTCCCCCCGCGGTGAGATCGAACTCGAACCCGGTGCGCTTGTCGTTGTAGCTGTCGAAGCAGATGCCCACGATGTCGCCGGTGAAGGCGTCCCGGCGCCCGGGGTACCGGTGCACCTTCGTGGGGTCGTCGTGGACCCGAATCGCCATGTAGACGCTGCGGTCGTCGTAGAGGATCTTCAGCTCGGTGGGCCGGGAGGGCGGGGCCCCTTCGGTGGGGATCTGCTGGGTGTAGCCGCCCGACCAGACGCCTTCCCCCCACGCCTCGTCGTCGAGCCGTCCGTCGATCTCCGGCGGCGGGCCCTGCAGGTGCGCCGCTTGGTAGATCCGCGGCGGGTACTTGCGGCCGAACGGGTTCGACTCCGCCGTCTCCGCCGCCGGCGCGGCCTCTTGTGGCGCGGCGATGGACGAGGCGCCGGCGGCGAGGAGCGCCGTGAGCGCCAGGATCGTCGGCCCGGGAAGCGCGGGGGCCGACGCCTGCTGCTTCGGGGCGCCCATCAGCTCGGCGGCGTGAGGGTGGCGCCCGTCATGGGCGCCGGCCCAGGCAGTACAGCGTCGAGTCCGTCCGCAGGAAGAGGTGCCCCCCCGACGGGGCCAGTGACGCCTTGCAGGTGCCGGGGAGAGCGTTCGTCGCCACGGGAGGCATCTCCGGGGTGGCCTCCACGATCGTGGTCTCGCATGCCTCGGAGAGGAAGTAGATCCGACCCTCCGCGTAGACCGGTGAGGCGGAGTGGTTCCCGCCGATTCGGCGACGCCCGAGGATCTCGCCGGTCTTCGCGCCGAGGCACAGGGCGATTCCACCCTCGTTGATGGTGAAGAGGTGGGGGGCGACGTACAGGAAGGACGGGAGCATGGGGACGGCGCGGGTCTGCTCCCAGGCGATGTGGGTGTCCGTCACGTCGCCGCGGCCGCCGGTCCGCACCGCGCGGATGGCGGGCTCCTCGAAGCCCGAGGCGGTGTAGACCATCCCGTCGCCCACGACCACCGAGGGGACGACGCCCTCTCCCTGGCTGTGGGCCGTCCAGAGCCGCTCCCCGGTGGCGAGATCGAAGCCCTGGACCACGTCCCCGGCGCCGCTGACCAGGACCTCGCGGTCGCCCTCGTGGGTCAGGATGGGGGTGACGTGGCCGATGCGGCTCAAGCCCCGGTCGCCCTTCCACCGCACCTTGCCGGTGGCCTTGTCCAGGGCGAGAACGAACGATTTGTCCCAGGGCTTCTGCCAGCCGACCTTCTTGTCTTCGCCCGGGCTGCTGGGGTCGAAGGCCACGACGAGGAGGTCCCCGAAGAGTCGTGGGGAGGTGGCGATGCCGTGCTGGGAGTAGTAGTGGAAGTCGCGGTTGGTCCAGGCCACGGTCCCGTCGTTGGCCACCGCGGCCAGGCTCCCGTCGAAGGCAAGCACGAAGACGTGCTCGTCGTCGGCCACCGGGGTGGGCGTGGCGTAGGAGTTGCCCTCCTGGAGACGGCTGTCGAGGCCCTGCTGGAAGACCTCCCGGTTCCACCGGAGCGTGCCGGTTGTCCGGTCGAGGCAGAGAAGACGGAAGGACCGCCCCTCTGCGGTGGCCGTGGTGAGGAAGACCCGGTCGCCGCGAACGACGGGAGACGACCAGCCCCAGCCCGGGATGGGTGTGCTCCAGGCCACGCCGCTGTCCGTGCTCCACCGGGTGGGCAGCCCCGTCTCGGAGGAGACGCCCTGGCCCGTGGGCCCGCGGAACTGGGGCCAGTCCTCGGCGAAGAGTGGACACGTGAGCGTGAGGGCGCCGGCGATGGTGAGGAGTGCTCGGACGGCCCTCCCTGCACCGAGGGCTCCCATCACGTGGCGTCGTCCCATGTCTTCCTCCCGGTTGGCGTCGACGGCGTCGAGCCGCGGCCGCCCCATTCTGCCCCATTCCCTCGGATTCCGGGTCCCCGCCCCAACGCCTTGCGCCGGACCGCGGTTGACGTCAGGCTACGCCCTGCGAAACGTTCCCCCTGGCCTTGCGATGTCCCCGTCGCCCGCCACTGTCGCCGGCACCGGGACCCCGCGGCGCCCGTCGAAGGAGAACCGCTCATGTCGAGGATCGTCCCGTACGTCGTCGCCCTGTTGAGCGTGTCGGCGAACGCATCGGCCCAGGCCTCGGCCACCCACGACCCGGGGACCCGGGTCTTCCGGTTGGACGGCGGCAACACCTCCTACGTCTTCGGGGTGAACCCCCGCGGCGAGCTGCAGCAGCTCTACTGGGGCGGGAGGCTGGCGGCCACGGACCACGTTCCCCCGGCCGTGCCGATGCGCGAGATGGCGTCGTTCGATTCGTCGTACACGACGACGCCGCAGGAGTACGCCGGCTGGGGCGCGGGCCTGTTCGTGGAGCCGGCGCTCAAGGTGACCTTTGCCGACGGCAATCGCGACCTGGTGCTCCACTACGAGAGCCACACCGCGACGGCCGACGGGTTCGACGTGGTGCTCGACGAGATACAGCGGGAGATCTCGGTGACGTTGCACTACACGATCGACCCGGAGAGCGGCATCCTGGCGCGGTCGGCCACGATCGAGAACCGCGAGGCAGAGCCGGTGACGCTGGAGCAGGCGGCGGCGGCGGCCTGGGCGCTGCCACCGGCCCCCTACACGTTGAGCTACCTGACCGGTCGCTGGGCCGGAGAGTGGACGCTGACCCAGGAGACCGTGCGCCCGGGGGCGCGCGTGCTCGAGAGCCGCCGGGGGTCGACCGGCCACCAGGCGAACCCGTGGTTCGCCATCCAGGCCGGTGCACCCGACGAGGACCACGGGGAGGTGTGGTTCGGGGCGCTGGCGTGGAGCGGCTCGTGGCGCATCACCGTGGAGCAGGACCAGCTGGACGCGGTGCGCGTGACCGGCGGCTTCAACCCGTTCGACTTCGGCTACGTGCTGCACCCGGGCGAGAGGCTGGAGACTCCGGTGTTCTACGGCGGGTACTCGGCGCACGGGCTGGGCGGGGCCTCGCGGCTGTTGCACCGCTACCAGCTGGAGCACGTCCTGCCCCGGCGCGAGGGGCCCGGCCCCGGCGCGGTGCCGAAGCCGCGACCGGTGATCTACAACTCCTGGGAGGCCACGTACTTCGACGTGACCGAGGCCGGGCAGATGGCGCTCGCGGAGAAGGCGGCGGCGCTGGGAGTGGACCGCTTCGTGATGGACGACGGCTGGTTCGGCCAGCGCCGCAACGACCGGGCGGGCCTGGGTGACTGGTACGTGAATCCCGAGAAGTTTCCCAACGGGCTCGAGCCGCTCATCGACGCGGTTCACTCGCTGGGGATGGACTTCGGGCTCTGGGTCGAGCCGGAGATGGTGAACCCCGACTCGGACCTGTACCGCGAGCACCCCGACTGGGTGCTCAACTTCCCGGGACGTCCACGGTCGGAGGGGCGCAACCAGCTGGTCCTGAATCTGGCCCGGGCCGACGTGCGCGATCACGTGCTCGAGGTCCTGGACGGGCTTCTGAAGGAGAACGACATCGCCTTCCTGAAGTGGGACTACAACCGCAACTGGAGCGAGCCGGGATGGGACCAGCTGCCGCCGCGCGAGCAGAAGCGGGTCTACGTCGACTTCCCGCGCAACGTGTACGGGATTCTGAAGGAGCTGCGGCGTCGGCACCCGGGGGTGGAGATCGAGTCCTGCTCGGGGGGCGGCGGGCGCGTCGATCTGGGCATTCTCGAGTACGTGGACGAGGTGTGGCCCTCGGACAACACCGACCCCTTCGACCGGCTGACTCAGCAGGACGGATTCACCTACGCCTACACGCCGCAGGTGATGATGGCCTGGGTGACGGAGTCCCCGCACTGGCTGAACCGCCGCACGACGTCGTTGGCCTATCGGATGCTGAGCGCCATGCAGGGCTCGCTGGGCATCGGCGCCAACATCACGAGGTGGACGGCAGAGGAGACCGCGCTGGCCGCGCGGCTGATCAGGGCCTATCACGAGGTGCAGGCCACCATCGTGCAGGGCGACCTGTACCGGCTGATCTCACCGCGGAACGGCAGCGCGTTCTCGGCCACTCAGACGGTGAGCCGCGACAGAAGCCAGTCGGTGGTGTTCGTGTTCATCCATTCCACACAGGAGGGACGCGGGTTCCCGCGTCTCAAGCTGAAGGGGCTGGACCCGGCGGCCGACTACACGCTCGTGCCCATCGAGGGCAAGGCGCGGACCGGGACGCCCCCGGTCGCCAGCGGCGCCTGGTGGATGAACCGCGGCCTGGAGATGGACCAGGGCTTCCGGGGTGACTTCCAGGGGGGCGCCTTCCGTCTGGATCGGAGCGAGCGTTGAAACGGCGGCCACGGGCGACGGAGGGGAGGCCCACGATGACCGGCTCCAGCTATCCAAGACGGAGATTCCTCCGTCGGGCGCTGGCGGTGTGCACCCTGCCTTCCCTGGTCGACCGGTCGTGGTCGGCGCCCCGGGGGAAGGGTGTCGGGCTCGCGGTCCGCGGTCCCTTCCCGAACGAAGACCTGCGGGATCGTGCGGAGCTGCTGTCGCGACTGGGATACGAGGGCATCGAGCTCGGATCGGAGTACCTGGACCAGCCTGCCGATCAGATACTCCAACGGCTCGGCGGCACGGGCATCTCGGTGAGCGCGATCGTCGGGTCGATCAAGCTGCTGGACCCCGACCCCGAGGTCCGGACCGCGGCCATCGAGCTGGATCGGGAGCGCCTGGAGCTGGCTCGGAGCCTCGGGGCGGTCGGGGTCATCGAGGTTCCCACGTTCGGCCCCTGTCGGTTCGGCCAGGGCGCCGACGCCGGTGTCGAGGACGGAATCCTCATCGAGGCTCTTCGGCAGCTGGCGCCGGATGTGCGGAGGACCGGGGTGAAGATCCTTCTGGAGCCACTCACGCGCAAGGAGACCCACTACATGAACCTTCAGGGCCACGGCGCCAGGATCATCGAAGCAGTGGGAACGCCCGGCTTCGCGCTGCTCTCGGACTTCTACCACATGCAGATGGAGGAGGATGACATCGCCCGGACCCTGGAGCAGTTCGGAGGCCACACCGCCTACGTTCACATGGCGGACGGCGAGGAGAGGACCGAGCCCGGATCTCTCCCCTTCGACTACAGGGCCGGGTTCAGAGTGCTCAAGAACCTCGGCTACACGGGTTGGCTCACGGTGGAGTCTGGTGCGACCGACAGCCCGGGGGTGGCCCTGGCCAGGGCCCGGGAGTACGTCCTCACGCAGTGGGACGAGGCCTGACCGCCGCGGGTCGGCCCTCGCTCAATCGCAGGGGCATCGAGCGGAGGCGCCGGCCGGTGGCCGCGAAGACGGCGTTCCCGATGGCCGGGGCCACGGCGATGATGGGCGTCTCGCCGCCGCCGGCGGGAGGGATGCCCCGGTTCTCCACCAGGTGGACGTCGATGAGGGGGACGTCCCGAAACCGGGGGACCCGGTACCGGGAGAACCGCGGGTTCAGGATCCTGCCGTCCTCGAACTGAAGCTCCTCGGTGAGCGCGCCCCCCAGGCCCATGACGATGCACCCCTGCACCTGCGAGAGGAGGTTGGCGGGGTTCAGGATGGGGCCGCACTCGAAGGCCTCGCAGATCTCGGTGACCGTGAACGCGTTTCCCGAGGGATCCACGGCGACCTCGACGCACGCGGCGACCACCGAGTTCTTCTCCGTTCCGCAGGCCAGCCCCACGCCCCGCGACGGCGTGACCTTCCCCCGGCGGTCGGCCCAGTCGAACTCCTTCGCGGCCTTCTCGAGGACGGCTCTCAGGCGAGGGTTCTGGAGATGCGCCAGCCGGAACTTCAACGGGTCCGAGCCGGCCGCCGCCGCCAGCTCGTCCATGAAGGACTCGCGGGCGAAGTTGTTCGCCGTGGCCCCCAGGCAACGGTAGGACCCCTGGGGCAGGGGAGAGTCCGAGGGCACGGAGGAGACCGTTGCGTTGGGGATGGCGTACGGCGTCTCGATGGCCGCGCCCCCCGGGTTGATCGAGGTGAAGGACCAGGCCGCCAGCGAGCCGCTGGCGTCCAGGGCTCCGCGGCACTCGATCAGGGCGGCGGGACGACAGTACGCCCAGGTGAACTCCTCCTCGCGCGTCCACCGTACCGAGACGGGCTTTCCCGCCGCCCGGGCGAGGCGGGCAGCCTCCAGAGCGGCGTTGGCGGTGTGCTTGCCCCCGAACCCGCCGCCCATGTCGGGAATGATGACCCGCACCTGCTTCTCGGGAATGCCAAGATCCTCGGCCAGGGCCTTCTGCGCCCGGAAGGGACCGTCGCAGCCGGCCCAGACGGTGACGTGGTCCCCTTCCCACTCCGCGACCGCCGCTCGGGGCTCCATCGGGGCGTGCTGGACCGAGGCGACCCGGTACTCCTCCTCCAGGACCCGGTGGGCGTTCTCCAGGGCCTTCGAGACCGAACCCGTCTCGTCCGTGCGCGCCTGCTCCCTCCGCGCGTGCTCGCGGAGGTGCTCGTGGAGGGTCTCGTGGGACACCGGCGACTCCGACGTCTTCCACGACGCCGTTGGCGCCGTGGCTTCGAGGGCCTCTGTGGCCCGGTGCGAGGTCGCGGCTGCGAACCCGACGAACGGGCCCTCACGGACCACCACGACGTCGTCCATGGCCTGCGCCGCGGAGACGTCGATCGACTCGAGGGTCGACCCGTAGGCCGGCGGCCGAAGGACGCGACCGTAGAGCATCCCCGGCCGCACGACGTCGGACGGGAACCGGTGGCCCCCGGTGACCAGGGCGCGGACGTTCGGCCGCGGGACCGACCGTCCCAGGACCTTCCAGTCGGGCAACCGGGTCAGCGCCACGTCGGTCCGGATCGCCTGGTCGAGGGTCGCGACGGTCTCTCCGGCCCGGGCCAGGTCGGCGTAGGCCATCGTCTGGCCCGCCGCGCCGGTGATCTTCCCGTCACGCACCTGGAGCGTCGCGGCGTCGACGTTCCATTCCCGTGCGGCGAGGGCCGTGAGCAGCTCCCGCGCGGTCGCCGCGGCCTGTCGCATCTCGGGCACGTTGCGCGGCGTCGTCCGGCTGCCGGCGGTGATGCCGTCGTCGGGGACGAGGTCGGTGTCGGCCATGACCAGGCGCACCTCGTCCACCGGAACGCGGAGCTCCTCGGCCGCGGCCTGGGACAGCTCGGCTCGGGGGCCCTGGCCTTCCTCCACCTTCCCACTCAGCGCCGTGATGGTCCCGTCTTCGTTGAGGTAGAGCCGGGCCGACACCGGCATGGCCGAGCCCTGGGCCCAGGTCTCGGGAGCGGTCACGGTGATGACGAGTCCGGAACCCAGGATCTGCAGGAACGTGCGGCGCCCGACGGCGTACGTGGTCTCATCCATGGCGCGCCGCCCGCATCGTCTCCGCCGCCCGGCGCACGGCGCTCACGATCTTCACATAGCCGTTGCAGCGGCAGAGGTGGCCGTCCATTCCCGACACGATCTGCGCGTCCGTGGGGTCGGGCGTCTTCCTCAGCAGGGCCACCGCCGCCAGGACCATGCCGCTGGTGCAGTAGCCGCACTGCAGGGCGCCTTCATCGATGAAGGCCGCCTGAACGGCGTGGAGGGTGTCGCCTCGCGCGAGGCCCTCGATCGTCGTGATCGACCTCCCGTCGGCGTCGGCCACGGAGACCAGGCACGACCGGGTGGGCTCACCGTCCACGTGGACGAGGCAGGCCCCGCACTGGCCCTCGCCGCAGCCGTACTTCGTGCCCGTGAGCTGCAGGTCTTCGCGGAGGACGTCGAGGAGCCGTCGGTCCCCGGCGGTGGTGACACTCCTCTCGGTCCCGTTGACGCTGAATCTGACCGTCACGCTCACGGCTGCCCTCCGCTGTCGCGTGGCCGGTATTGTATCGGACCCCGTCCTTGGGGCCGAACGGTTGATTGCCCGGAGCCGAAGGACCTTCCCGTGTCTACGCGCTGGACGACGCTTCCACGAGGGGGACAGCCGAACCGCATAAGTCGCTGAGCGAGTGCGGCCTGAGTCCTGGCATGCCTTCTGCATATCTGCCCAGACATGGCCGTCCAACCCCTGACCGACCCGACGACGTTCGAGTCCCCTTCCGCGGGGGAGGGCCCGTCGGCCCCGGTGGGGGTCGCCCCCTCGCCACGGCCCCCCGACGTCTCCGACACCTCGGACGCGTCCTGGCTGGGCCGGAGCGTGGACGTGGTCGGCTGGTCCATCCTCGTCGGCATGCTCCTGGCCACGGTCCGGGACCCGGTCCTCGGCATCACGCCGCAACTCCGGCCCCTGACCTTCCTCGGCGTGGCCGTCCTGGTCGTGGGGGCGGCGCTGTGGCTCAACCGACGCGGCCATACGAGGCGAGCCGCCCAGGTCCTGGCCCTCACCCTCCCCGTCCTGGCCGCGAGCCTCGCCCTGGCAACCGGGCGCGGGTTCCGCGACCCGGCGATTCTGATGATGCCCGCCTCGTTGATCCTGTGCGGCGTCCTGCTCGACCGCGGCACGCTGGCGGTGAGCCTGGTGGTCACCGTGGTCGCGACCACGGGAGTGCTCCTGGCCGAGGGGCAGGGAATCATCGCCGGCGTTGGAGGTCCTGACGTCCTCGTCGGGGACATCCTCGACTCGCTGGTGATCCTCGCGATCACCGGCATCGGCGTCGGGATCGTGGTGGGGCGCCTCCGCCGCGGGATGGAGCGCCTGCGGCGGCAGGAGACCGCGCTGCGCACCTCCGAGCTGCGCTACCGCAGTCTCGTGGACCTGGCCGCGGACGCGATCGTGCTGGCCAGTCGGACCGACGGCATCATCGAGGCGAATCGGCGGGCCTCCGAGCTGAGCGGCTACGGGCGCGAGGAGATCCTGGGCCGGACGATCGAATCGTTCTTCTCTCCCGCCGAGCTCGAGCGCGTCCCGTTCGAGTACGCGGCGGTCGACCGTGGCGAGACCGTCGTGGCGGAGCGGGTTCTCACCCGGAAGGACGGCAGCGTCGTCCCGGTGGAGATGAACTCCAAGCGGATGCCCGACGGGATCTTCCAGAGCATCCTTCGCGACGCGAGCGGACGTCACCGCGCCGAGGCGGAGCGGCGGTCCCTCGAGGCCCGGCTGCGGCAGGCCCAGAAGATGGAGGCGGTGGGCCGCCTCGCCGGCGGCGTGGCCCACGACTTCAACAACCTGCTCACCGCCATCACCGGCAACCTGACCCTGGCCCTCCGCCGGGTGCCCGAGGAGTCCCCGGTTCGGCGGTGGCTGACCGAGGTGGATCAATCCGCCTGGCGCGCTGCCGCCCTCACCCGTCACCTCCTGGCCTTCAGCCGCCAGCAGGTGATCGAGCCGAAGGTCCTCGACCTCCGGACCGTGGTCGACGGGATGGAGTCCCTCGTCGCCCGGACGATCGGGGAGGACGTGAGGCTCCGCGTCCGGCTGGCGAGCGAGCCCTGCCGGGTCCTCGTCGACCACGGCCAGATGGAGCAGGTGGTCCTGAACCTCGTGACGAACGCCCGCGACGCGATGCCCGACGGCGGCCTTCTGACCCTCGAGGTCGAGCGGGCGACGCCGCCCCATCTGCCGCCCCCCTCGGCGCACCGGGAGCCGGGCGGGCCGCCCCTCGTGGTGCTCTCGGTGAGCGATACCGGGCACGGGATGCCGGACGACGTGCGGGGCCGGATCTTCGAGCCGTTCTTCACGACCAAGCCCTCCGGCACCGGCACCGGCCTCGGCCTGGCCATGGTCTACGGGGCGGCGGAGCAGAATGGCGGGTGGATCGACGTGGACTCCATTCCCGGCCGGGGCTCCACCTTTCGTCTCTACCTGCCCGAGGCACCGGCGGAGTCGGAGACGGCGCCGACGCCGGGTGCCGAGGAGGCCCTGCGGGGAACGGAGACGGTGCTCCTGGTCGAGGACGACCCGGCGGTGCGGGAGGTCACCGGCGAGCAGCTGGAGTCGCTCGGCTACCGCGTCCTGACCTGCGCCGGCCCCCACGAGGCCCTCACCGTGGCCGCCGGCCACGATGGCCCGCTCCATCTTCTCCTCACCGACGTGGTGATGCCCGAGATGGACGGCCGGGAGCTGGCCATCCGGTTGACGGAGAGCCGGAAGGGCCTGCGCGTGCTGTACGCGTCAGGGTACGGCGAGGACGTGATCGCCCGTCACGGGGTGGTCGAGGGGGGAGTTCTCCTGCTGCAGAAGCCCTACTCGCTCGAGGCCCTGGCCCAGAAGGTCCGGCGCGCCCTGCGCGCCTGACGTTCGTCGGGGTCCACGGCGAGGCCGAGCCTCTCGCCCGATCATCTCGTGTACAGCGACACGCGGAGCACCGTGGGCTGGGAGAAGACCAGGCCCCAGTCGGTCTGATCGCCGTTCAGGATGCGGTCGGCCTGGAACTCGCCGTCGGGGGACGAGGCGGCCAGACCCACGGCGGCGACGACGACCAGGATTCGGCGACTCATCGAATGGCCCATTCTCACTGAGGGACCTCCTTGCTCGGGGTGCCGGGTCGCGGTGATCCCACCAGCCCACGGTGCGGCCGGGACACTCCGCAGAGGCCAGGACCTCGTCGGAGCCTTGCCGGGCTTTGAGTGAGCGCCCGGGCCTGATCTAATCACCGGCGAACCCGGGCGAAGGAGGTGGAAGCATGAGGTCAGGGGTCTCCAGAAGGGGTTTCATCCAGGCCGCCGGGACGCTGGCTCTGGCGCCGCCCCTGGCCAGCGCGGCCGCCGGCACCCGCGACTGGCCGCCGGCCGAGGGCGAGGGGGTGCCGAAGCTCTGCCTGGGCATTGGCGCCAACGCCGACCCGACGCTGATGCGCAAGTACAAGCAGATCGGCATCGACCACGTCCTCATGGGCGGAGGGCCGCTGCCGTGGACGGAGGGGAGCCTCCGCAAGCTCAGGGGGCGCTTCGAGGAGAACGGGCTCAAGGTCAGCAACCTGATGATCGGGGGGTTCCCGAACACCCTCTACGGTCGACCCGGCCGGGACGAGGAGATCGACGAGGTCAGCCAGTCGATCCGGGCCGCGGGAAAGGTCGGACTCCCGGTGATCGAGTACAACTTCTACGCCCACCGGCTGATGACGGGCTACCACGAGGTGCCGGGCCGGGGCGGGGCCGGCATGACCGGGTACGACTACTCGATGGGGAAGGACCTCCCGCCGCTCCCCGAGGTGGGGACCCACACCCTCGAGGAGATGTGGGCCAACATCACCTACTTCCTGAAGGCGGTGGTGCCGGTGGCCGAGGAGGCCGGCGTGCGGCTGGCCCTCCACCCCAACGACCCCCCGGTGCCGTTGAGCCGTGGCTCCCAGCAGATCATGGCCACCCTCGACGGCTGGAAGAAGCTGATCACCATCGTCGACAGCCCGGCCAACGGCATCACCTACGACTGCGGGGTGACGCGGGAGATGGGGGAGGACCCGGTGGAGGTGTGCCGGTACTTCGGGGAGCGGGACCGCATCAACCACGTGCACTTCCGCAACGTCCGGGTGAAGACCCCCTACGTCGACTACGTCGAGGTCTTCCTCGACGAGGGGCAGGTCGACATGTTCGCGGTGATGAAGGAGCTGGTCCGCCAGAGGTACCCGCGGGCCCTGTACCCCGAGCATCAGCGGGCCCTCGATGCCGACCGCGAGCTGAAGGGGTTCCACCCCTACTACCCGGGCGGCGGCGGCTACACCGGCCTCGTGTACAACGTGGCCTACACCAAGGCCATGCTCCAGGCGGCCCTGTCGTCCTGAGGAGCGTGCCGGCCTGCGGCCGGATGCCTTGGCCAGGGACACGATCCCGCCATGGCGATCGTGTCCCTGGCTGGACCGAGATCTCGGGGCGACTAGCGCAGGTGCTCCTTCAGGAACGCCCTCGTCAGCTCGTCCACCTTCGGGTCGTCGAAGCCGCCGTGGCCGCCGCCCTCGACCGTGTAGAACGTCACCGGCACGCCGGCCTTCTCGAGCGCCGACGCCAGAAGCTCGCTCTGGTGGTGCGGCACGAGGGGGTCCCGATCCCCGTGCACGATGAGGAACGGTGGGGCGTCGGCCGTCACGTAGGTGATCGGGTTCGCCTGGGCGACCCTGTCCGGGTGCTCCTGTATGGGGCCGCCCACGAGCCGCGACTCCGGTGAGTCGGCCGTGTCGTGGATCATCCCGTCCGGAAGACGGTGGGCATCCATCTGCAGGAAGTCGGTGGGCCCGAAGTAGTCGAGGACGGCCCCCACCCGGCTCGACACGTCGAGATGCTCGCCCACGTCGAAGGCCGTCTCGTGACCGGTCGTGCCCACCATGGCCGCGAGGTGGCCTCCGGCCGAGGCGCCCCCCGCGGCGATCCGCTCCGGGTCGAGCCCGTAGGTGGCGGCGTGAGCCCGCAGCCACCGCACCGCCGCCTTGCAGTCCTCGATCTGGGCGGGGAATACGGCGTGCTGGCTCAGGCGGTAGTTGATGGCGGCGAGGGCATAGCCCTCCGCCACGTGTTCGAGAGGGGGGCGATCGGCCTTGTCGCCGGCTCGGAAGGCGCCGCCGTGGATGTAGACGACGAGGGGAACGGGCGCGTCGGACGCGGGAACGTAGAGGTCCAGGCTCTGCCGCGGGTGCCCCTCGGTGACGTAGGCGAGATCCCGGTGGACCGCTGTGCCCTCGGGCACGCCGCCGGCAGCTTCGCCTCCCGGGCGGACGGTCGCGCCGCCGGGCCCGACGGACAGGGCGAGGGCGAGGAGGATGGCCCCGGGGGTGGAGTCGGTCGCGTGGCGCATAGGTGTCCCGGGGCTACGCCGGCTTCGGGCCCTGCTTCCAGAGACCCAGGACTCGGCCGTCGGGGTCCTCGAAGAGCGACAGCTCCGACCACATCTCCCAGTGCACCACCGGTCGAGCCACGAGCAGCCTCCTTCCAAAGGGGTGTTTCCCGACGAGGATAACGGATCCGAGCCCGGGCAGAAACCCGGGGGTCACCCGGGGAGGGACCGGCCGACATCGGCCGCCTGGATCGATTGATCCATGCTGCCCGGTCGGCGCCCATCTGAGCCAAACGGCTCGTTGTCTCTGCCGCCCGACCGTTTATCATCGATGCGGTTGCGGACAAGAGGGGGATCGATGGGCTTCACCGTGTCCGACGAGCTCGTCGCTGAGCAGAACGGAGCCGGGCTCGCGGCGCTCGAAGAGGACTACGCCCACCTCGGGCGGCAGCTCGGCCGGCGTGGGATCGACATCGAGCGGCTGACCGAACGAGCGATGGCCTTCCGAGTCTCCGTCCCCTCCTGGGGAGTGGGTACGGGCGGCACGCGCTTCGCCCGCTTCCCGGGGCCCGGGGAGCCCCGCAACATCTTCGAGAAGCTCGACGACTGCCACGTCATCAACCGTCTGGTACGAGTGACCCCGGGCATCTCACTCCATATCCCCTGGGACAAGCCCGAGAAGGGCGACGAGCTCAAGGGCTACGCCAGCGAGCGCGGGCTCTTCTTCGACTCGATGAACTCGAACACCTTTCAGGACCAGCCGGACCAGGAGCTGTCGTACAAGTTCGGAAGCCTGAGCCACACCGACCCTCCGGTACGGAAGCAGGCGATCGAGCACAACCTGGAGTGCATCGAGATCGGGAAGGCCCTGGGGGCCCGCTCCCACACGGTCTGGGTGGGCGACGGGGGGAACTTCCCGGGACAGGTCCACTTTCGCCGGGCGGTGGACCGCTACCTCGAGAGCCTGAGGGAGATCTACGCCGCGCTCCCCGATGGATGGCGGGTCTTCATCGAGCACAAGCTCTACGAGCCGGCCTTCTACTCGACGCTGCTCAACGACTGGGGCATCAGCTACTACTGCGCCCGGGAGCTGGGGCCGAAAGCCCTGTCCCTCGTCGACCTCGGCCACCACGCCCCCAACGTGAACATCGAGATGATCGTGGCCCGGCTCATCCAGATGGAGAAGCTGGCGGGCTTCCACTTCAACGACTCCAAGTACGGCGACGACGACCTCGACGCGGGATCGATCAAGCCCTTCCAGCTCTTCCTCGTCTTCAACGAGCTCGTGGAGGCGGAGATCGAGGAGGTCCCTGGCTTCGATCCCGCCTACATGCTCGACCAGTCCCACAACGTCACCGACCCCATCGAGTCGTTGATGACCAGCGCGGTGGAGCTGGTGCGGGCCTACGTTCAGGCCCACCTCGTGGACCGCGTGACCCTCCACGAGTCTCAGGAGGCGAACGACGCGGTGATGGCCCTGCAGACGCTCAAGCAGGCCTTCACCGCGGACGTGGCCCCGATCCTGGCCATGGCTCGCCACCGCGCGGGAGGAGCCCTGGACCCGGTCGGTGTCTATCGAGCCAGCGGCTACCGAAAGAGGAAGGCCGAGGAGCGACCGGCCCAGGGCGGAAGCGGGTCCGGGATCGTCTGAGGGAGACGCGCTTGAGCGAGGGGGGACAATGACGACCGCTGTCCGCGCGGAGAACCCCGGGGCCCTCCACCTGGCCATCGACCTGGGGGCGGGGAGCGGGCGCGCGATCCTCGGGAGCGCGGGCCCCGACGGGCTGGTCCTCGAGGAGGTGCACCGCTTTCACTACGAGCCCGAGCCCTCGGAGGGCCACCTGCGGTGGCCGTTCGCCCGGATTCTCGAGGGCATCAAGGACGGCCTCGGTCGGTCGCACGTCGTGGCCGCCGGCACGCCGATCTCGACGGTCGGCGTGGACTCCTGGGGAGTGGACTACGGTCTCCTCGATGCCGGGGGGAGCCTCCTCGAGGACCCGGTTTGCTACCGGGGGGGTCGGACCGAGGGAGAGATGGAGCGGGTGCTCCGGAAGGTGCCGCGGGAGGAGATCTTCCACCGCACCGGGATCCAGTTCCTGCACCTGAACACCCTCTACCAGCTCCACGTGCACGTGCGGGAGGGGCTGCCGGCCGGGGTGCGACGCCTGCTGATGATCCCCGACCTCTGCCACCATGCCCTGTGCGGGTCGACCACGGGGGAGTACACCGATGCGTCCACCACCCAGCTCCTCGACGTGAGGACACGGACCTGGGCCGACGACCTGTTCTCGCGTCTGGGCCTGCCCCGGGAGCTGATGCCGGAGCTCGTGGTGCCGGGGACGGACCTCGGCGAGCTGAAGCCCGCGCTGCAGAAGGAGCTGGGCCTGGGGCCGGTCCGGGTCCTCGCTCCCGCCTCCCACGACACCGCGAGCGCGGTGGCGGGCACACCCCTGGAGCCCGGCTGGGCCTACGTCTCCTCCGGCACGTGGTCCCTCGTCGGCGTCGAACGCGGTTCGCCCCTCGTCAACGACGCCGTGGCCCGGGCCAACTTCACGAACGAAGGCGGGGTGTTCGGGACCATCCGCTTCCTGAAGAACCAGATGGGCCTCTGGATCCTCGAGCAGTGCCGGGCGGAGTGGGTCGAGAGCGGCCTCCCGACCGACTACGAAGCGCTCCTGGCTGCGGTGGCCTCCGTCGACGACATGCCCGGACTCGTCTACCCGGATCACCCGCGCTTCTTCAACCCCGGGAGCATGATCCGCGAGGTGCAGGGCGCCCTGGCCGAGGGGGGGCAGGAGGTCGCCGACGAGCCGGCGCGCCTGGCGAAGATCATTCTGGACTCCCTCGCTTTCCGCTACGCGTCCGTCGTGGGGACGATCGAGGAGCTCACCGGCGAGACGGTGCCCGGGATCCACATCGTGGGAGGAGGCTGCCGCAACGACTATCTGAACCAGGCCACGGCGGACGCGTCGGGGCGCCCGGTCCTGGCCGGGCCGGCCGAGGCCACCGCGATCGGCAACCTGCTCCTGCAGGCGATCTCCTCCGGCCGGCTGGGGTCGCTCGCCGAGGCCCGAAGAGTCGTGGCCCGGGCGGTCCAGCCACGCCGATTCGATCCGGGGGACCGACCGGCCTGGCGGGAGGCCGCCGCCCGCTACCGCGAGATCGAGGAGCAGTACTCCTAGAGGTGCCGCTCCCCGGTCGAGGACGGTCCCCTCACCCTCGGGACCCGGCGGGGCCGGGCGATTCCAGATGACTGGGGAAATGCAGGGGTTTAGACTGGCCCTCGCCCGTGCCGCGCCCGGGCAGATTCGCACGACGTGTGTTTCACCGGTCGGGAGGTCGAATTGAGCAAGAAGGTGCTGGTCTCGCTCCTGAGCGAGGACCAGGAGTTCCAGGTCATGCAGGCCGAGGATGCCCGCGACACCGGGCAACGCCTCGGCCTCGACGTGGAGGTGGTCTTTGCCGGCAGCCACGCGGTGGTGCAGATCCAGCAGTGCTTCAAGGGGATTCACTCCCCGGAGGCCGAGCGCCCGGCCGCGATCGTCGTCGAGCCGGCGGTCGGTGAGGCGTTCGAGCGCGTGGCCCGGAACGCCCTGCGCGCCGGCATGGGGTGGCTCCTGGTGAACCTGCGGCCCGGCTACGTCGACGAGCTCAGGGCCGCCCACCCGAAGGTGGCGGTGGCGATGGTCGGAAGCGACCAGGTCGAGGTCGGTCGGATCCAGGGCCGGCAGTGTCGGGACCTCCTTCCCGATGGGGGCCGGGTGCTGAGCGTGCAGGGACCGGTGGACTCCACCGTCACCCACCAACGCGCCGAGGGGTTTCAGGAGGTGCTCGGCGAAGGGTTCGAGCTGCGAGTGCTCAACGGCGACTGGTCCGCGTCCAGCGGCGACAAGGCGGTGATGTCCTGGCTTCGTCTCAAGAGTGCCGAGGCCTTCCAGCCGGATCTCGTGGCCGCCCAGAACGACTCCATGGCGCTGGGAGTGCGGAAGGCCTTCACCACGAACCGCCCGGACTGGGCGAACGTTCCCTACCTCGGTTGCGACGGGCTGCCCGGGGGGGGCCAGAAGCAGGTGGACGAGGGGGCGCTGGCCGCCACCGTGGTCCTCCGTTCGAACACCGGTCCCGCGCTCGAGCTGGTGGCCCGGTGGCTCGACACCGGCGAGGTCCCGCCGCGTGAGGTCGTCCTGAAGCCCGAGTCCTACCCCACGGAGAGCGCCCTTCAGCCGTGGGGGACGCCTTGAGCCGGGCCCACGATGGCGGGCCGGGGCGGCGCGTCTTCCTGAGGCGCCTCGGCGCCTCGGTGGCGGCCTCGGTGGCCGTGCCGGCCGCCGCGCGGGGGGGCCATCCGGTCGCCGGGGGTCCGGCGGGTGGCGGGGCTGCGTCCCCGGCGTCGACCACGCAGTCCGTGGCCCAGGCCGCAGCGGGGGGCGTTCCACCGATGTCGGTCGCCCAGGAGGGGTGGCCGGTACCCGAGCCGGGAGCGGCGGTCGACCTGACTCCCGCGCGCTGGATCTGGATGCCCTCGGAGCGCACCCTGGCCAGCAGCTTCGTCCTGTTCCGGAGAGAGGTCGAGGTTGCGGGGGCGCCCGCCTCGGCCCGGGGCTGGGTCTCCGCCGACAGCCGCTACCGGCTGTGGGTGAACGGCCGGCGGGTCCAGTGGGGACCGGCGCCCTGCGACCCCCGCCTCCTCGAGGTGGATCCCGTCGACCTCACCTCCGACCTGAAGCCGGGCCTCAACGTGGTCGCGGCCGAGGTCCTGTTCTACGGGCACGGCGAGGGTACGTGGTGCGGGGGAAAGCCGGGCTTCGTGTTCGCGCTGCGGATCGAAGAGGCGGACGGGGCCGTCCAGCAGGTCGTTTCCGACGAGCGGTGGAAGGTCTTCCTCGACCGGGCCCACCCTCCCGGACAGTACAAACGCTGGTACCTGAGAGCCCTTCAGGAGGAGTTCGACTCGCGCCTGCGTCCCGAGGGCTGGGCCGAGCCCGGCTTCGTGCCGGATGAGCGATGGCTCCAGCCGCTGGTCCTGCCCGCGAGCGCCAACCGCCCCGCCGCGGCCGGCTCCTACCGCGAGTACCTCTCCGATGGCGGGATCGACCCCGCCGGCGCGCTGCTGGTGACCCGTGAGGTTCCCCTGGTCCGGGAGACCGCCCGGCCGGTGCTGCGCCTGGCCCAGTCGGGCCGGATCCGGTGGAAGCGAGATCCCCGGGACTGGTTCGAGTTTCGTGTGCCCGGATCGTTCGAGCTGGAGGCGAGGGCGGCCGCGTTCCCCTCGGGGGACGGGGCGTGGACGCTCGAGCCGAATCCGGACGAAGGGGTCTGGGCCCTGTTCGAGCTCGCCGAGCAGATGGTGGGCTTCCCGTTCTTCACCATCGAGGCCCCGGCGGGCACGGTGGTCGAGCTCATGGTCCAGGAGTCCCACTCCGAGGACAACCCCCCCTGGCTCGACACCCACTTCTACAGCTGGTCACGCTTCGTGTGCCGCGAAGGTGTGAACCGCTTCGAGACCTTCGACTACGAGTCGTTGCGCTTTCTCCAGATCCACGTCCGCGAGGCGACGGGACCCGTGCTCGTCCGCGACGTGGGGGTGAGGCGCCGCAGCTACGACTGGCCGCGACCCCCCCACTTCCAGTGCGACGAGCCTCCGCTGCAGCGCCTCTTCGAGGCGGCGTTCAACACCCTGACCAACGCCGCCCAGGAGACGATCGTCGACGGCATGGGTCGGGAGCGGCAGCAGTACAGCGGCGACGGCAGCCACATGCTCCACGCCACCCGCCTCGTGTGCGGGGACTGGGACCTCGCGCGGCGCTTCCAGCGCACCTTCGCCCTCGGGCAGACGACCGAGGGCTACTTCCTCGACTGCTGGCCGGCCTGGGACCGACTGAACCGCATTGCCCAGCGCGAGGTCGGGGCGACCCGGTGGGGCCCGCTCCTCGACCACGGGGTCAGCTTCATCCACGACGTCTGGCGCCACCACGAGGAGACCGGCGACGAGTACCTCGCCCAGGACCTGTATCCGCAGCTCGCCCGGTTTGCCCGGTACCTCCTCGACCACCGGGGGAGCGACAAGCTCCTGCCGGTGGAGGGCTGGGGCGTCCCCGCGGTCTGGATCGACCACGACGCCTTCCAGCAGCAACGGCACAAGCAGTGTGCATTCAACCTCTTCGCCGCCGGGGTGCTGAGGTATGCGCTCGTTCCCCTCGCCGAGCTGGTGGGGGAGACGCGGGACGCCGCGAACTTCGGTGCCTCCGCCGACGCGCTTCTCACGGCGACGGTCCAGCGCTTCTGGAGCACGCGCCGCGGCCTGTTCGTCGCCAACCTTCCGTGGTTCACCGAGGAGGGGAGGGAGGCGCGTCTCGACGACCGCTCGCTGGCCACCGCGCTCCTCTTCGGCCAGTGCCCGCGGGGGCAGACGGAGAACGCGGTTGCCGCCCTCGCCGAGCCGTCGGCGGAGCTGGGCCTGTCCTATCCGGCGAACGCCCACTGGCGCCTCCAGGCCCTGGCCCACCACGGCCGGATCGACGTGGTCCTGCGCGAGCTCCGCTACCGGTGGGCGGTCCTGCCCTCCGTCGCCCAGAACAACACGATCGCGGAGACCTGGGAGCCCCGGCCCGACACGACGGACGAGTGGAGCCACGCCGCGGTGTCGCCGCTGTTCCTGCTCGTCATGGACATTGCCGGCATTCGTCCCGGCGAGCCGGGTTTCCGCAAGGTGATCGTGCGCCCGCAGCTCGGGGACCTGCCGGCGGTCGAGCTGACGGTGCAGACCGGTCTCGGCCCCATCGGTTTCCAGTCGCAGTCCGAAGGCGAGGGGCACCGGGTGTGGCTCACGCTCCCGGCGGATTGTGAGGGCGAGCTGCGTCTGCCGTCGGGTGCTCCGACGGAGCTGAAGCGCCTGGGGGTCATCCGATCGCTGGGGCTGTCGCGCTACGCGCTCCCGTCGGGCGAGACGGTGATCGTCGACATTCCCGGCGCCTGACGCCCCGTCACCGAAGTGGGGCCGACGCTCAGAGCTGCTTCAGGACGGAGTCCACGGAGAAGTCGTAGGCCTCGAGCTCCGGTCTCTTGACCCGTGAGAACCGCGTGAAGTCGATGCTGCTCCAACGCGTCTCGTCGTAGAGCCTCCGGTAGGTTGCCAGGTTCTCGGCGGTGGCGGCCGCCCAGGTCGACCGCGACCGGGTGTCCTCGAACGGGCGACCGTGGTGGTGGTCGTGAAGCATCGTCAACGCCCAGGCCCCGTCCATGAAGTGACCCCCGAGGGAAACGGTGAAGACGCCCTCCTCGATCTTCTCGAACGCGAAGGGAGCCCAGTCGATGCCCCCGACGAAGACGTCGGTCCCGGGGTGGCGGCCGAGCTCTTCGCTCACCTCGGCCGCGCCCAGGGCCATGGTGTCGTTGGCGGCCCAGATGACGGTGGCCTCCGGGAATCGCTGCATGAGGTCGCGAGTGATGCGCTTGGCCTCGGAGTGGCTCCACAGGGCGGGCAGGACTTCGTTGAGGGTGACACCGTCCCTGGAGGCGGCGAGATCCTTGAGGCCCTTGTAGCGCATCACCGAGGCGATGGTCTGGGTGCCGTTGAGGCCGACCACGTGGACCTTCCCGTCGGCGGCGACCTTCCCGTGGGCCCGGGCCGCCTCGACGAGGACCGAACCGAGGCGCTCCCCGGCCTGCTCGTCGTCGGGAAGGAGCTCACCGATCCAGTTCGGGTGCTTCTGTCCCGGCTCGCCGAGCTCCCGGCGCTCCGCGAAGAACAGGCCCTCGGTGATGAGGAAGGTCCGAATGCCGGCCGAGGCGAGAAGGGGGACGGTGGCGAGAGCGGTGAAGCGCGTGTTGCTGACGATGGCGTAGTGCGGACGCAACGGGCGGCTCACGAGCTCCTGGGCGATTCGAGTCATCTGCTCGGTATCCGCCGCCTGCTCCGCGTCCCCGCACTCCATCACCTCGAGCTCCACACCCAGGGAGCGGGCCGCGGCCTTCGTGAAACGAGCCATGCGGCCGAAGAAGGCGTCGTTGTCGTTGGCGGGATTGAGCAGACAGACTCTCATGGTTCTCCTTCCGACAGGATGGTGGGAACCTTCGCTCCCGGAGATGCCGAAGGCCGGCGGGCGGGGCGTGTCGCCCTGCAGTGTGCCTGGAGGGGCCTGATCATCGTTTCCCTGTGCCACATGGTAGCAGGCAGGGGTCGCGGTGGGACGAGAAGTCGACCCGTACGGGCACCGGTCTCGTGGGCAAGGGAGGGGTGGGGGCTTCCGATCTCGGGAGGATCTTCTGACCTCGACCGCAGTCACTACCGGCAGGCCTGTCGTCCCGGCGGACCCGCGAGCCGGCGGTGGAGCTCGTGGCCGTCCGTCCCGGTCAGGCGGCGACCGGCTGATCGGGAGCGGCCCCCGGGGGCGCCAGCGCCAGAGCCCGTGCCGCGAGGAGCACGAGGGCAATCCAGACGGCGTCGGCCAGGAGCAGGTGGACGATCTGCATCCACACCGGGGCGAGGAGGACCAGGTTCAGGAGGCCCACGCCGATCTGGACGATCGCGAGCAGCGCCGCGGCCCAGGCCCACCGGCGGGTCGAGGGCCCGGCCGCCGACTGCAGCACCCGAGCCGAGGCAAAGGCGACGCCGAGGGCCCCGGCCACGGCGAGGAAGGGGTGCAGAACCCGCAGGCGGACGAGGAGAGACGCCGTGGTCGAGAGGTCCTGGGCCAACCCCGCCAGGAGAGACTGGGCGGGGTAGAGCGTGTCGCCCAGGGCGGCGACCGCGCCGCTCTTGCCCACCCCCACCAGCATCACGAGGGCGAGGGCGAAGACCCAGCCGTCGCGCCGGAGCGCGTCCTTGCGCAAGGGGGCGTCGGTGCCGCACCAATGGGCGGTGAGGGCGAGGGCGGCCAGGAGCATGAAGGTGTTCGCGAGGTGCCCGGCCATGAAGAGGGCCCGGGCCACGGAGTCATTCTCGGCCACGAGGCCGAAGAGGACGAGGGCGGCTCCGACCGCGGCCTCCACGAGGATGAAGACGACCGCGGCCGCCGCCGCCCACCGGGCCGGGTGCCCCTTCGGGCGCTCCCGAAAGACCCAGGCGGCCAGGACGAACACCAGGACGAGGGCCACGCCGCTCGTGAGGCGGTGGGTGAACTCCACCATCGTCTCGACCATCGGGGCCCGGGGCAGTATCTCGCCGTTGCACAGGGGCCAGTGGGCCCCGCACCCGGCGCCGGACCCGGTGGCGCGGACGAAGGCGCCCCACAGGATGACGGCGACGTTCCAGCCGAGGGTCAGCCAGGCAAAGCGGGCGAGCGAGCTCATTTGATTCTCAGTCCTCGATGTGGTCCTTCCAGGTCTTCTTCAGGATCCAGCTCAGGCCCACGAAGAGGAGGATCGAGATCCACATGCCCTTCCAGTTCTTGAGGACCATGTAGAGCGGCATCGTCACCAGGGTCATCTGCCAGACGAGGGCCAGGGCGACGTTGGCCGAGTCCCGGCCGAATCGGCGGTTGGGCTGGAAGGACGGGTCCTCCTCCTGCACCTTCTTCTGGATCGGGCCCCAGAAGCCCCAGGGACGGACCGTCTTGTAGAAGCTCTTCAGCACGTCGTCGGACTCCGGCTCGCTCAGGAGGCTGCCGAGAATGCACGCGACCACGGAGAGGAGAAGGATCGGGAAGAACGCCCACAGGGCGTGGGAGAAGAACTGGGGCAGGACGAGAGCGGCTCCGATTCCCACCAGCATCCCCCAGAAGTAGCCGAAGCCGTTGAGGCGCCACCAGTGCCACTTGAGGACGTTGGCGGCGGTGTAGCCGCCCCAGAGGCCGCTCACGATCCACTGGGTGATGTCGTTGATCGAGGCGGTCTGCATGCCGAAGACGATGCCCACGGCCAGGATGACGATCTGGGCGATCCAGCTCACGGCGACGTAGTGGCGGGGCGAGGCGGCCTTCTTGATGTAGCGCTTGTACAGGTCGTTGACGAGATAGGCGCCCCCCGCGTTCAGCGTGGCCGAGAAGGTCGACATGAAGGCGGCGAGGAGCCCGGCCAGGAGGAGGCCCAGGAGCAGCGGCGGGATCTTCTCCTTGATGACCCACGGCAGCACCATCTCGAAGTCGGGGGCGCTCATCCCGGCGAAGGTCGGGCTCATGTAGTGGAGGGCGAGAACGGTGATCCCGGCGATCATCCACCAGCGGGGCATGAGGGCGGCGGAGACCACCGCGCTCATGTAGGAAGCCTCCCGGGGGTTCTTGGCCGCGAGGATCCGCTGCATGTCGTAGTTGGGAGCGGGCCCGGCGATGGAGATCAGGACCCCCTTGAACAGCATGGCCATGAAGAAGAGGCCGAAGATCGAGTAGCCGTCGTTGCTCAGGTTGTTGGTGAGGGCGGGTATGAGCTCCGACCAGTCGAGTCCCATCTTCCAGGTGACGGCGATGTTGCCCCAGCCCTCGGGCACCACCGCCGCGATCTGCTCGGCGCTCACGTCCTTCATCGCGATGATGGCGATGGCCAGGGAGCAGATAGCCATGATCACGAACTGGGCCACGTCGGTGAGGACGACGCTGATCATCCCGCCCAGGAGCACGTAGATGGCGGTGATGGCCATGATGAGGATGCCGTAGGTGTTGGGCGACCAGTCCCAGGGCAGGAAGGTGGCGGTGAACTTGCCCATGCCCTGGAAGTCGTAGGCGATGAACCCGATGACGCTCACCAGGGCGAAGACGACGACGATCATGCGACTCAGCTCTCCCCCCCGCCCTTCCCCGAAGCGGGTGGTGATCCACTCGGCGCCAGTGAGCACGTTGGATCGGCGGATCCAGCTCGCCAGGTAGACGGCCAGGAAGATCTGGTTGAAGGTGGGCCACAGCCAGGGCAGCCAGATCCCCTTCCCGCCGTAGACGAAGATGTTGTAGACGAGCCACATCGTCCCGGTGATGTCGAACATCGCGGAGGCGTTCGAGACGCCGAGCACGTACCAGGGCAGCTCGTTTCCGGCCAGGAAGTAGGAGTCGAGCCCGCGGGAGGCGCGACGGACCACCGCCACCCCGATGCCGATCATCGCGATGAAGTAGATGATAAGTACGGTGATGTCGATCGGGTGCCAGCTCGGCGCCAGATCCATGGCGTTCTCCATTGGGTCCTCCGGGGCCCGGGAGGGGCCCGTGGTGCGCGGCGTTCGCGCAAGCTTATCCGGGCGGACCGGGGTGTCAATGGGCCGGCCTTGAACCCCTTGGACCGGTCCCTGGGGCTCATGACCCACCGTCCACCGAACACCGGGGCCTCGGCTGTCGTATGCTCCAGTAGTAAGGAGGAACTCATGGGACGCCCCGTCGTCGCCCTGTTGGGTGTCCTCGCCGCGGGCTGCATGAGCGCCAGCGTGCACCGCCTCGATCAGGGTCTCCGCCCGCCCAGCCCCCTGGAGGCGATCGAGGTGCTCGAAGAGGCACCCGACTGCCCCTACACCGTCATTGCCCACCTCGAGTCCCGGAGTGACGATGTCTTCCACGGGTACGACGCCCTGCGCCGGAAGCTGGTCGAGGAGGCGGCCTCGCTCGGGGGAGACGCCTTGATCCTCGGGCCCGAGGACAGCCAGTCTCAGCCGATCTTCCTCGTCACCGGGATGATCATGTCCGAGAGGAAGCTGCTCGAGGCCGACGTCGTCGTCTTCGAGGGAGCGGAG
>JAJDNS010000093.1 GCA_022340585.1 Acidobacteriota bacterium | reverse complement strand
GGAGCGCCCTTCTCACCGTTCTCGATGCCGTGGACCACGAAGGGCACGACCTCGCCATCGAGGATCACGATCATCCAGCGAATGGGTCGGCCGAAGGGAAACGCTCCCCGCCCGTCGTCCAGCCACGCGTCCCAGCTCATCCGCTTCGGAAAGGCCAGGCTGCGCAGCGTCGCGGCCAGGATCTCGGGCAGCACCGCTCCGGCGGCGGCTCCGGTCGTCTTCTGAACGAACAGGAGGTGGGTCTCCTCGGGCTTGCTCGGGTTGCGCGGGGCCTGCTGGAGCGCGTCCACCTCGACCCCGTTCTTCCGGGCAAAGCCCTGGGCCGCGCCGGTCCACTTCCCCGTCGCGTCCTTCGCCACCTTCAGCGATGGACCCCAGATCTGCTCCTCCCGGTCCGGCTGGCGTGCGGCGACGTCGGCCCGCAGGACCAGCCGGCGCGGCGTCCAGCGGGTCTCCACTGCATTCGGCTCCAGGTGTCCCTTGCCCGCGGCCTGGGTGAAGCCCGCGCGCAGCTGGCCGGCCAGCCCGGGAAGCCACGGGGCCGGCAACTCCTCCACGCCGATCTCGACCAGGAGCTCAGCCACCAGTGGCCTCCGGGCTCGCCGGGCGGGACCCGGCGGCGACGACCTCGGCGGACTCCTCGTCCCCGGGCGTTCCGGCCTCGACGTGGGCCCGGGCGATCGCGCAGGCCAGCTTTCGGATGCCCAGGATCATCCCCGCGCGCTCGGTCACCGATATGGCGCCCCGGGCGTCGAGGACGTTGAAGGCATGGGAGCTCTTCAGGCACCAGTCGTAGGCCGCGAGGTACGCCCTTCCCCCCGGCACGTCGAGGAGTCGCCAGCCCTCGTCGAGGGCGTTGCGGAACAGCCTCTGGTGCAGGTCGGTGTCGGCGAGCTCGAAGGAGTAGCGGGAGAGCTGGTACTCCTCCTCCTTCCGCACCTCGCCGTACAGGGTGTCGTCAGACCAGCGCAGCTGGTAGACGTCCTCGACGTCCTGCAGGTACATCCCGATGCGTTCGAGCCCGTAGGTGATCTCACCGGAGATCGGGGCCAGGTCCATCCCTCCGGCCTGCTGGAAGTAGGTGAACTGGGTGATCTCCTGTCCATCCAGGAGCACCTGCCAGCCGATCCCCCACGCTCCCAGCGTCGGCGACTCCCAGTTGTCCTCCTCGAAGCGCACGTCGTGGACGGCGGGGTCGATCCCGAGGGCGGTCAGGCTGGCGAGATAGGCGTCCTGGATGTCCGCCGGTGGGGGCTTCAGGATCACCTGGAACTGCTGGTGCTTGTAGAGCCGGTTGGGGTTCTCGCCGTAGCGCCCGTCGGCGGGACGACGAGAGGGCTGGACGTAGCCCACCCGCCACGGCCGGGGCCCCAGGACCCTGAAGAAGGTTTCGGGGTGCATGGTCCCCGCGCCGACCTCGACGTCCCAGGGCTGATGGATCAGGCAGCCCCGGTCGGACCAGAAACGCTGCAGGGAGAAGATGATCTCCTGAAGCGTCAACTCGCGGCCTCCCGTGTCGCCTCGCGAATCACGCGGGGCGAGCGGAGGTCGCGCTCGAGGTGGGCGCTGACGAGGTCCCGATGGAAGGACTCGAGGGCCCGCACGTGAGGCTCCCCCCGACCGGCCAGGGTGGAGGGAGGCCGGGAGAAGATCTCGGACAGGAGCGAGCAGGCTTCGGCCGCGAGGACCGGACCCGAAGCCGGCCCGCACGCGGGGCAGACGAAGCCGTGAGCCGTCCGGTGGTACTCCAGGCGACCCTCGGGCAATGCCCGGCTGCACGACGAGCAGCGGTCGAGGGGGGGGTACAGCCCGTGAAGCCGCAGCAGCCACGCCTCGAGATAGCGCAGGACCAGCGCGGGGTCCGCCCCCTCCTCGACGGCCCTCACGACAGCCAGCGCCAGCCGGTAGACCCGGTCCTCGGCCTCGCCCTCGGGCGAGAAGGCGTCGAGGAGCTCGGCGCAGCTCGACAGGAACAGCGCGGCGTCGAGCCCGCGCTCCCCGACCCGGAACGCGGAGTGGAGAAGCTCAGCCTGTCCGAGCCGGAGAAGCTCCGCGCCCTGGCGACCGTAGAGGCTGACCCGGACCTCGGACAGAGGCTCGAGGGCCGACTGGTAGCGCGGCCGCCCGCCCCGTGCTCCCCGAGCCACGGCACGCACCTTGCCCTTCTCCCTCGTGAGGAGAACGACCACCTTGCTCGTTTCGCCCAGCTTGTAGCCCCGAAGAACCAGGGCCTCGGTCGTGAGTAGCGCCATGCGCGCGAGGTTACTTCTCCCCAAACCCCCGTAAGTTAGCACAGCGCCGTGACCATTTCTTGATGCATCGGGAGGGTGCGTGCTAATTTGCGGTGATGGTTACCCGTCTGCCGCGCATGGCTCTCATCGTCCTCGCCGGGGCCCTCGCCGGCTTCTCATGGAACTCGTTGAGTGGCAAAGGCTTCGATCTCTCGCAGAGCGTTTTCGTCCAGGCCGGCGACCAGCTGGTCTCGGCGCGCGACGCCAGGGCCTGGCTCGACAAGGGGGCGCTGTTTCTCGACGCCCGGCCGCGCGACTTCTGGCGCATGAGCCGGATCCCCGGGGCGCTGTGCCTCCCGGAGGAGGAGTTCGAGCAGGCGTTTGCCGAGCTCGAACCGCGGCTGCGCCAGAACCTGAACCTCATCGTGTACTGCTCAGGCTACGGCTGCGAGTCGAGCCACATCGTCGCGCGGCAGCTTCGGGCCCGAGGCTTTCCCGCGGTCATCCTGGACGAGGGCCTGCCGGCCTGGGAGGACGAGGGCTACCCCCTCGACACCGAGGCCCGTCCGTGAGCGAGCTGCTCCGCGCACCTCGTCTCCACCTGCTCCTGCGGGTGCTCCTCGGCGCCGTCTTCGTGTACGCAAGCCTCGACAAGATCGCCGACCCCGCGGGGTTCGCCCGCATCGTCTACCAGTGGCAGGTCCTTGGCCCGGTGGCCTCGAACGTCGTCGCGGTGACCCTCCCCGGGGTCGAGCTCGTCGCCGGCCTTCTGCTGATCGTCGGCGTCTGGAAGCGCGACGCTGCCGCCGTCGTGGCGGCGATGCTCGTCGTCTTCATCGCCGCCGCGGTCTTCGTCCTCGCCCGGGGAGTCGACGTCGACAACTGCGGCTGCACCTCGGTCGCTGCCGCCGGCGCCGCCCCCTCGTGGCCCCCGGAGTGGATGCGGGGCGTGGGCTGGTTCCTGATCACCCGGAACCTCGTCATGCTGTCCGCCGCCCTCCTGCTGGTCTTCGTGGAGCCCGAGAAGAGTTGAGCGACACCACCACCCGCGGCGTGCGCGTCGTGGTCCGAAGCTCCTTCGTCCCGGAGCGCAGCTCGCCCCGGGACAACCACTACTTCTTCGCCTACCGGGTGCGCATCTCCAACGAGGGCGACGAGACCGTCCGCCTCGTCAGCCGGGAGTGGATCATCAGCGACGCCGACGGCAACGTGGAGCAGGTGAACGGCCCCGGTGTGGTGGGCAAGCAGCCCACCCTCGAGCCCGGCACCCACTTCGAGTACACGAGCTTCTGCCCCCTCCCCACTGCCATCGGGTCCATGCACGGCACCTACCAGATGGTCGCGGCCAGCGGCGAGCGCTTCGACGCCGAGATCGCCCCGTTCTCCCTGGCGGTGCCCACGGCCTTGAACTAGACGAAGCGGGGGTCAGGTCTTCTAATGTTGCGTCGCTCCGCCGTTTGGGCTGGCGATGCAGCATTCGAGACCTGACCCCCTTCCTGCTCCCGGAGGTCACGGAGGACCTGCTACCCCCGCCACTCCCCGTCGTAGACGATCTCGACCTCGCCGGTCTGCCGCAGGGACGCATTCTCGGGCCAGGAGACCTCCAGGATCCCCCCGTCGCACACCGCCCGGACCTCGCGGTGGGTATACCCGTTGAGGATCGCCGCCACCACCGCGCTCGCCGAGCCCGTGCCCGAGGCCTCGGTGGGGCCCACGCCCCGCTCCCAGAACCGCACGCGGATCTCGCTCGGGCTCACCACGGTGACGAACTCGACGTTGGTTCGCTCCGGGAAGAGGGGGTGGGTCTCGAGGGCCGGGCCGAGGCTCGTGAGCAGGGCGTCGTCGGCGGGCTCGTCGAGGAAGACCGCGCAGTGGGGGTTGCCCATCGACGTCGCGGTCACGTGCTCGGTGCGCCCCAGCACCTCCACGGGGTACTCGACCACCGGCTCCTGGTGCGGATCGAGGTCGATGGGAACCCGGGACGACGCCAGGACGGGCACCCCGAGATCGGTGACGATGCGGAAGGTCGTGGGCCCGATCGAGCCGACCTCCACCGGACGCGGACCCACCACGGTGTGGACCGTGTGCTCCGCCGGCGCCCAGCCCTCCCGGACGGCCAGGGCAGCCAGGCACCTGAGGCCGTTCCCCGAGATCTCGCTGGCGTTCCCGTCGGCGTTGTAGAGCAGCATCCCGATGCCGTCGGGAGCCCGGGAGTGGAGCACCACGCCGTCCCCCCCGATGCCCCGGTGCCGATGGCAGAGCCTCCGCGTCCACTCGCCGCGCTCGCCCGGGTCTTCGGGGGCGTCGCTCTCGGCGACGAGGATGAAGTCGTTGCCCAGGCCGTGGGCCTTCGTGAATCGCACGCTCATTCCTTACCCCCCAGCTCGGGCGCGGGGGGAGGGAAGGTCGCCACCGTGAAGACCGCCTCCCCCTCGAAGCCCGTCGCCGACCAGTGCTGGCCGGCGTCGGACGTGTGGAACAGCCCCCGGTCAGTCGCGAGGAAGGCCTCGAGGCCGGCGGCGGGCGCCAGCGGGAACATGAGCCTCCTCGGCTTCCCGGGGGAGTCGCACAGCCGTGTCCAGGTCTGGCCGGCGTTGTCGGAGCGGAAGAAGCCGCTCTCCCCGGCCGCGTACAGGAAAGGACCCAGCCACACGAGGTCGTGCACAACCTCTCCGTCCAGTCCCGCCGCCGACCACGTGCTCCCCCCGTCCTCCGAGCGGTAGACCCCCCCGGCGGTGGGGGCCGCGAAGAGCACGGGATCCGCCCCGAAGAACGACGACAGCGCCATCGCCAAGGCCCCGCCCTCGGGCAGGCCCGGCCCGGGACCGGAGAAGGTCTCTCCCTCGTTCTCCGTCACCAGGAGACCGGCCCCGGCTGCGACCACGAGCGCGGGCCCGGGCCACTCCAGGCGGTGGACGGGCCCGGCAGTGAGCGCGGTCGGGGCGAACGAGCGCCCGCCGTCACGCGAGCGCAGCAGCCCGGCCTCGGTGCCCACGAACACCGTGGGATCGGCGTGGGGCCACCGGGAGAGAAGGAGGCTCGAGATGCCCCCGGTCGGGGACAGGGAGGTCCACGTCACTCCGAAGTCGCGAGAGACGTACAGGCCCCCGTCCCCGGCGACCCAGACCTCCGGCCCCCGCGGCTCGATCGCCCGTGCCGCCCCGAGCGCGTCGAGCCGGTCGCCCGCCGTGCCCCCCTCGACCAGCTCCCACGTCTGGCCCCAGTCGGCAGACCGCCACAGCCCCTGATCGGTCCCGGCAAACAGGGTGAGGTTAGTGACGACGTCCGGCCCGTCCTGGCCCGCCGCGAGGGCCGCCACCCCGAGAAGCACGACGAGACAGGCGGTACCGAGGCGGTGGCCCTTCATTTCGTGAAGAAGGGGCGCAGCCGGGCGCAGCTCTCCGCCGGCTCCTCGGGGATCACCCGCGTCTCCCCCACCACGGTCATGAACGAGGTGTCTCCACTCCAGCGCGGCACCATGTGGAGGTGGAGATGGCCCGGTACACCGGCCCCGGCCGGCCTCCCCAGGTTCATCCCGAGGTTGATCCCGTCCGGGTGATAGGCCTCCTTCATCGCGTGCTCGAGCCGCTGCGCCAGCGCCATCATCTCGGAGAGCTCGTCCGGGGTGGCGGCGGCGAGGGTGGCGATGTGTCGGCGGGGGGCGACCATGACGTGGCCGCTGTTGTAGGGGTAGAGGTTCATGAGGACGAAGTTGTGCTCCCCCCGGTGGACCATCAGGCGGTCGGCCCCCTCGGCACCGTCCCGCGCCTGGCAGAGGACACAGCCGGCGACCTTGTCTACCGTGGTCACGTACCTCATCCTCCAGGGAGTCCAGAGGCGCCGCAGCCCCCTCACCCGCGCGCCTCGTCGTCCACCGCGTAGACCGGCATGCTCGACCTCAATCCCTTGAACTTGGCGTCACCCGCGTAGCGGATGACCAGGCGCCGGTCGATCGCCTCGTCCTCGTACTCCATGCCCCGGTCGGTGTGCACCAGGGCGAGGTGGGTCTCCAGCTCCACGAGGGTCTCGCGGCTGATGGCAATGCCCTCGTTGAGCAGGGTGCCGTCGGCGTTCACCCTCACCTCGCGCCCTCCGGTCTCGTTCAGCTCCTCCGGCTCCTCGATCTCCTCGCCGTCGACCACCAGACGCCGGCGGTCGGCCGACGACAGCCGGCCGGCGATGTTCACGTTGCGCCCGATCACCGTGGCGTGGACCGAGCCCGCGCCTCCGATGAACCGGGCCAGGTACACCCGCCCGTGATGGATCGCGATCCCCATCTTGAACCAGGTGCGCCCGGTCTCGCGGCTGCGCTGCAGCGAGCTCTGGCACAGGACCGCCGCCCGCACCGCGTTCAGGGGGTCGAGCTCGTCGGCCCGGCCCGCGCCCCAGGTCACCATCATCCCGTCCCCGAGGTACTTGTCGACCGTTCCCCCGAACCGCTCGATGATGGGGACGAACGCGTCGAACACCGCGTACAGCTCGCGGGTGAGGTCGCGCTCCGAGATCTGGCCCTCGGCGGTGCGGGTGAAGCCCCGCAGGTCGAGGAACAGGATCGTGGCCGGGACCGCCTGGTTCAGGACCTGGGCCGACTCCCCGAACTCGTAGACCCGCAGCCCCCGGCTCGTCTTCTCCTCGAGGTCGCGTGTGGTCGAGGCGGCCCCGAGTGGCGTCACCCGGTCCCGGGCGTGGCAGACGATCTCGAAGCGGCGCAGCCCGGCAGCCAGGTCCAGGAGCGCGCCGAAGGCCTCACCCCCGCGCCCCCGCTCGGCCTCGGCCCGGAGCCGGGGAGAGGCGGCGAGCCGTGCCCCCGCTCCGAAGGGGTCGGCCAGGAGATAGGTCAGGATCGGCTCGCTCAGGACGAGCTTCACCAGGCTGCCCGGCTTGAGGTAGTGCTCGCGGGGAATCCCCGGCAGGTGGCGTGACGCCCGGGCCAGCAGGCCCCGATCTCCCTCGCGCAGGCGCCGCTCCGCGTCGCGGACCAGCAGGCTCTGGATCTCGTAGAACACCTCGGGCGCGATCCGGTACCGCTTGTTCGAGGCGAGGAAGGCCCCGAGATCCAGGGTGTCCACCGACACCTCGGTGAACGCGAAGCCGTCGTCGATGAGGGAGTGGATGAGGGCCGGGTTGTCGGCCGCCACCGCCGCCGCCGGCTCCCCGTCCGGGGGCACGCGGGAGGCCTCGTTCATCCGGCGGTAGAAAGACTGGAGGAGGGGGAAGAGCGACAGCTTGCCCCGGCCGAGGTCCGGGACCTGCTTCTCCAGGCCGCGGAGGTGCTCGGCAGCGTCGCGCGAGTGCGCGAGCCAGAACAGGTTCAGCAGCCCCTGGGACCGATCGGCCGCTCGCACCGCGCGGAGCACACGGCCCAGCCCCTCCTCGTACTCGGCCACGTCGCTGGCCCCGCTCGGGCCCCGCGTGGCCCCCGCGATCCCGATCTGCGCGAGAAGCGCCCCGAGATAGCGAGCCAGGAGCGATCGCAGCCGGGCGTGGGTGTGGACCAGGAAGACCCGCTGGTCGCCGTCCCTCTCCGGGGCGGGCAGAGCGGGCAGGGGCGATCCGAACAGCGCCTCGACCTCAGCCAGACCTCCGGCCACGAAGCGCGACGTGGCGGCGTCCTTGACCAGGAGCGAGGCGGACATGGAGCGCGCCTCAGCGCCCGTTGATCAGCTCCCGGAGCTCCTTGCCCGGCTTGAAGTACGGGACCTTCTTGGCGGGAACGAGGACGCCCTCTCCGGTCTTCGGGTTGCGTCCGGTGCGGCTCGCGCGGTGCCGCACCCGGAAGCTCCCGAAGCCCCGCAGCTCGATCTTGTCGCCGGTCTGCAGGGCCTCGATGATCGACGAGAAGACGGCGTCGACGATGACCTCGGAGTGCTTGCGGGTGAGACTCGCCTTCCGTGCGATCTCATCCACCAGCTCGGCCTTTGTCATCGCCTAGTCCTCCGCCTCCTTCTCGCGAGCGGCCGCCGCCTCCTGCTGGGCCCTCAGGATGTCACCGATCGTGGACCGGTCGCTGGAGGAGGACTCCCGGTAGGTCTGGAGGTCCTGCTGGTACTCGTCGGTCTTGACCGCCTTGATCGAGAGCCCGATCTTCCGGTCATCCTCCTGCACCTTGATGATCTTCATGGGGAAGGTGTCGCCAGGCTTGAACTGCTCCTCGGGGTTGTCGACTCGCTTCTCGTCGAGCTCGGAGATGTGGACCAGGCCCTCGACTCCCTCCGCCAGCTCGACGAAGGCGCCAAAGGTCGTGATGCGCACGATCTTGCCCTCGACCACGTCGCCGACCTGGTGGCTGGCGAAGAAGTCCTGCCAGACGTCGGTGGCGAGCTGCTTGAGGCCCAGTGAGAGCCGCTGGTTGTCGGCGTCGATGTTGAGGACCACCGCCTCCACCGTGTCGCCCTTCTTGAGGACCTCGGAGGGGTGCTTCACCCGCTTCGTCCAGGAGAGATCGGAGATGTGGATCAGCCCGTCGATGCCCTCCTCGACTTCCACGAACGCACCGAACTCGGTCAGGTTCCGGACCTTGCCGGTGATCTTGGCGCCGATGGGGTACTTCTCGGCCAGCTGCTCCCAGGGGTTGGACTCCACCTGCTTCAGCCCCAGGCTGATGCGGTGCGCCTCCTGGTCGATGCCCAGGACCTGGCACTCGACCTCCTGGTTCACGGCCAGGATCTTCGACGGGTGCTTCACCTTCTTCGACCACGACATCTCGGACACGTGGATCAGGCCCTCGACGCCCTGCTCGAGCTCGACGAAGGCGCCGTAGTCGGTGAGGCTGACCACGCGACCCTTCACCCGCGCCCCGACCGGGTACTTGATCGTGGCCGTGGTCCAGGGGTCGGCCTGGAGCTGCTTCATGCCCAGCGAGACGCGCTCGCTCTCGCGGTCGAACTTGAGAACCACCACCTTGATCTCGTCGGCGACGTTGAGCACCTCGCTGGGGTGGTTGATGCGGCCCCACGACATGTCGGTGATGTGGAGCAGTCCGTCGATGCCCCCGAGGTCCACGAAGGCGCCGTACTCGGTGATGTTCTTGACCACCCCGTCGAGGACCTTGCCCTCCTCCAGGGTCGCCAGCGTCTCCTGCTTCTTCTCGGCGTTCTCCTCTTCGAGGACCGCCTTGCGCGACAGCACGATGTTCCCGCGCTTCTTGTTGACCTTGATCACGCGCATGCGGAGCTCCTCGCCCCTCAGCGCGTCGAGGTTGCGGACCGGCCGCATGTCGACCTGGCTGCCGGGAAGGAACGCCCGGACGCCGATGTCGACGGCGAGGCCGCCCTTCACCCGCTCGATGACCCGACCGGTGACGACGCGGCGCTCCTGGTAGGCGCGCTCGACCTCGTCCCAGACCTTCATCTTCTCGGCCTTCTCCTTGGACAGGACGACGTAGCCCTCGCGGTTCTCGGTCTTCTCGATGAGAACGTCCACGGAGTCGCCGGCCTTCACCGAGATCTCGTTGTTCTCGTCACGGAACTCCTCGATGGCGATCATCCCCTCGGACTTGTAGCCGACGTCGACGACCACCTCGCTCTCGGAGACGCGCAGCACCTGGCCCCGCACCACCTCGCCCTCGGCGAAGTTGCGGAAGCTGACGTCGTACATGTCGAGGAGACGCTCGTACTCCTCGGCGTCGTCGAGGGCCGGCTCGGCGGGCTCGGCCTCGGGCGCGGCCGTGGGCTCAGGGGCAGGAGCACTGTCAGGGGGCGCCGCCTCGGCTGTGGTGGTGGGCGCAATCGGGGCGACGACCTTCTCGGTCTTTTCGGTGTCCGGCATGGGTGGGAAGAAACCTCCAGGGTTCGGAATTGAGCTTGGTTCTCGGCGCCACGCCGCGACCAAAGCGGCTCACGCACCAAGGCCAAACACCAAATCTTACGTAAGCTAGAGGGCCTCTGTCAATACTTTACGGCCGGTCGGGCCCTCCTCCTCACGCCCGACCCAGCGCCTGTTCGAGGGCCGCCACGAGGCCCTCGACGGTGGAGGGCGAGGCGGTCGCGAGGACCCGGAACCGGGCGGCCCGGGCCGCGGCCTCGGTCGTGGGCCCGATCACCACCGCCGGAACACCCGCGGCCCCGGTGGAAGCCGCGGAAGCGAAGGCTTCCACCGCCGAGGGGGCCGCGAAGACCGCTGCGTCGAAGCCCTCCCCAAGGCAGCGCTCGACGGCCTCGGCGAGGCCGGGGTTCTCGACCGTGGCGTAGGCCGCGACCACCGTCACCTCGGCCCCGAGCGCCACCAGACCCGACGGCAGCTCCTCGCGGGCCCGGCTCGAAGCGGGAACGAGGACCGCCGTCCCGGCGCACCCCATCGCCTCGAAGAGCCGCAGGAGCTCCGCGGCCCGGTAGTCGCTCTCCGGCTCCAGCGCCACCGTGTCGTCGGGGAACGCCTCGCGGATCGCCCGCGTCGTGGCCGGGCCGATCGAGGCGACCCGGGTCCCGTCTCCACCCAGCCGGACCGGGCGAGAGAGCGAGGCCAGGCGGTCACGCACCGCCGTCACCGCGTTGGCGCTGGTCAGGACCACCCAGTCGAACCGGCCGAGGTCACGCAGGGCGGCGTCGAGAGGCCGTCGGTCCCGGGGCGGGCCCATGGTGGTGGCCGGCACCTCCAGGACCGTCGCTCCCCGGTCCCGGAGCAGCCCCACGAGGCTCGACGCCTGCTCGGGGCGGCGGGTCACCACGATGCGCCTTCCCGCGAGCGTCCCCCGGTCATTCATGGGGCCAGGAGGTCCCCCGCCCCGCGGTCCAGCAGGTCCCGGGCCAGGGCACGCCCCAGCTCCACCGGGGCGTCGCCTGACCGCTCTCCGCGGAGCAGGGTCGAGCCGTCGACGCGGGCCACGAAGCCCACGAGATCGAGCCCCTCCTCCCGAGCCGTGGCGTGAGCGCCCAGGGGAACGTTGCACCCCCCGCCCAGCGTGGCCAGGAACGCGCGCTCCGCGGCCACCGCGCGGGCGGTGGGCTCGTGGTGCAGCGGCGCCACGGCCTCCCGGACCGCCTGGTCGTCGCCCCGGCACTCCAGGGCGATCGTCCCCTGGCCGGGGGCGGGCACGAACGCGCCCGGGTCGAGCGCCTCCGTCACCTCGTCGGCGCGGCCCAGGCGCACCAGCCCCGCCATGGCCAGGAGGATCGCGTCGAACTTCCCCTCGCGCAGGCGGCGGAGGCGGGTGTCGACGTTTCCCCGCAGGTCGGCCACCTCGAGGTCCGGGCGGGCGGCGCCGAGCTGGGCCTGGCGCCGCAGGCTCGTGGTCCCCACCCTTGCCCCCCGAGGCAGCTCGTCAAGACCGGGGCCCTTAGACACCAGCGCGTCGCGCGGGTCGGCCCGCTCCAGCATCGCGACGAGCTCGAGCCCCTCGGGCGTGACGGTGGGCACGTCCTTCAGCGAGTGGACGGCGAGGTCGATCTCCCCGGCCTGCATGGCCTCCTCGATCTCCTTGAGGAAGGCGCCCTTCCCCCCCACCGCCTCCAGCCGGCGGTCGAGGAGGCGGTCGCCGGTGGTGGTGATGATGACCTGGGAGACCTCGTGGCCCAGGGCCTCGAGCCGTCCCTGCACGTGGTCCGCCTGCCACCGCGCCAGCAGGCTGCCACGAGTGCCGATCCGGATTCGACTCATGCCTGAGGCACCTCCGCGCCCGTCCTCACAGACCGAAGAGCTTGCGGATCAGACCCACGTACTCGGTGTGGTGGCGGTTGGAGGCCATCTTCTTCAGCTCCACCGTCGGGGGGTGCAGGAGCTTGTTCACGATCCCGCTCGTCATCGCCTCCACCGCCTTCTCCTGCTCGGGGGTGAGGGGACCGAGACGGCGGCGGGCCTTGTCGACCTCGGCCCGGCGGATCTCGTCGGCCCGGCTCCGGAGCTCGACGAGGAGGGGCACCACGTCGAGCGACTCGCGCCAGTCGAGGAAGGCGCGGATCTCCTGGTCGAGGATGGCCTCGGCCTGCGCCGCCTCCTTGCCCCGCTCCCGCAGGTTGGCCTCGGCCACCGAGCGCAGGTCGTCCAGATCGTAGAGGAAGACGCCGTTCACCTTGCCCGCCTCCGGCTCGATGTCACGGGGCACGGCGATGTCGATGAGAAACAGCGGGCGGTGGCGTCGGGCGGCCTGGGCGGCGTCGACGTCCTCGCGGCGCACCACGAGTCCGGGCGCGCCGGTACCGCTGATCACCACGTCGACCCGGGACATCTCCGAGCGCAGGGCCTCCAGCGGTGCCGCTCGTCCCCCGAGGGCGGCCGCCAGCTGCTCCGCCCGCTCTAAGGTGCGTCCGCCGAGGACGGTGGCGCGAGCCCCGTCGCGCACCATCTGACGGGCCGCCACCTCGCTCATCTTCCCCGCCCCCACCAGGAGCACGGACCTCTCCCTCAGGTTGCCGAAGATCTTCCGGGCCAGCTCCACCGCCACGTGGGACACCGAGACGGCGTTGCGCCCGATGGCGGTCTCGGTCCGGGCGCGCTTGGCCGCGGCCAGGGAGCGGTTGCGCAGGGTGTTGAGGACGGAGCCGAGGGCCCCCGCCTCCTCCGCCGCCTCGTAGGCCTTCTTGACCTGCCCGAGGATCTGGGGCTCCCCCAGGACCATGGAGTCCAGGCTGGCGGCGACGCGGAAGGCGTGCCGGACCGCCGCCTCGCCCTCGAGCCGGTACAGGTGCGAGTCGAGTTCGTCACGCCGCCGGTCGTGGAACCCAGCGAGGAACTCGGCCACCGGCTCCGCCGCCGACTCCGGGGCGCGGCCGTAGATCTCCACCCGGTTGCAGGTGGAGAGGATCATGGCCTCGGCCAGCCCGGACTCCTCGCGGAGCCGCTCCAGCGCCTCGCCCATCCTCTCCCTGGGAAAGGCCAGGGCCTCCCGCATCTCCAGGGGAGCGGTGTGGTGGCTCAGCCCGACGACGACGATCACGACGCCGCGACCGCGACCCCGGGCACCAGCGTCGCCCAGGCGAAGGTGAAGACGACGATCAGGAAGCCAGCGATCCCGAGCCAGGCCGCCCGTCGTCCCCCCCAGCCCGCGCGAAAGCGAGCGGCGATGAGCACCACGTAGATGGCCCAGGCGGCGAGCGCTGCCCACTCCTTCGGGTGTCCCGTCCAGTACCGGCCGTTCAGGGTCATGTTCCAGTGGAACCCGGTCAGGATGGCGAGGGTGAGGAAGGCGAAGCCGAGGATCACGCTGCGCCCGCCGATGGTGTCGCAGCGCTCGAGGCTGGGGATCACGTAGTAGAGCCGATGCGGCGAGCGCGAGCGCAGCTCGTGCTCCTGAATGAGGTAGAGGACGCCCATCGTGAAGGCCACGAAGAGCGCACCGTATCCGAAGACGGCGAGCACGGTGTGGACAGGCAGGTAGAGGCCCCGCAGGACGGAGTCGGGCCGGTTGGAGGGAGGTGACAGGTTCGCCACGAAGACCAGCACGAAGGCGAACGGGTAGGCGAAGAGCCCCAGCGCGTCGACCTTGGTCGTGACGTACACCAGGAGGAAGACGAGAACGGTGGCCCAGGCGAGGAACGAGGCCCCGTCGCGCAGCCCCACCGCCGGGAAGTGCCCCGACTCCGTCCAACGCTGCGACAGGGCCGCGGTGTGGAAGGCGAAGCCCAGGAGCGTCGAGGTGACGGTCAGCCCGGTCAGCAGGCGACGGCGCGTGAGGACGTGCACCAGCACGTGCACCGCGCCCACGGCATAGAGGATGAGAGCGAGGAAGAGGTAGACGCGGGAATCCATCGAAACCGCCGATCCAATCTAGCACAGGCCGCGCGGCCGCGGCTCCGCCCCGGGCGTCACGACCGCAGCTCGACGGCGGCCACCGGGCCAGGGGTGAAGCGGCTCGCCACGGCGGGCGCCTCCCGACCCAGCCGGTCGCGCAGGCCACGCACCACGATTTGGTGCTCGTGGCCGGGTCGCAGGAGGCGACCTGGCCACCACACCAGCACGCGACCGCCGTCCAGCGTCTCGACCCGCGAGGGCACCGGGTTCTCCGCCTCCCTCACCTCCACCGTGGCTTCGGCGAACCGATCGACGTCGATCGGCTCCGAGAGCCGGAGGAGCACCGGGTCGTCGCGCAGCGTGCCCGTCGCCCCGTCCGGGGGCTCCACCCGCTCGACCTGGAAGGGCCGGAGGGTCCGTGCCCTCACCGTGTCCTCCACGGGTCGCCCCGCCAGATCATCAGACGGACGCGGGCAGTGCCCGGAGTCACCCGGACCGCGGCCTGGGCCCCGTCTCCGGCGAGGTAGAACGTGCCCGGGGTGGCCGTCCCCAGGGGCGAGAACGACAGCATTCTCGCGCGCCCGAACCGGATCGGGTCGCCCGAGAGCATGCCACGAGCCGGGGGCACCGCCGGAACGGCAGGAAGGAAGCCCACCCGGACGCTCGGAGCTCCCCCGGTGAGGGGAAACGGCCCCTCGACCAGCCGGTCGATGCCTCTTCGAATCTCCGCGGAGCGCACCCCGTTGCCATTGCCGTCGGCATAGATCGCGAACACATCACCTCGGGGTCCGCTCTCGAACCGGATGGCGGTGTAGGTGTTCGAGCGCACCGCCATGGAGCGGGCCTTCCGGAACTGGGACCTGAAGGCCTGCCCGGCGCCGACCAGGTGCGCTTCGGCGGTGTAGCCGCGGAAGACCGGAATGCTCACGGCCGCGCCCACCACCAGGATGGCCACGACGACGAGCATCTCGACGAGGGTGAAGCCCGCCAAGGACACAGTCGATGACACGCGGCCGTGTCCTTGGCCAGGGCGGCCGGCCGCAGGGCGGATTGTTCCCGCCAAGGACACCACCTCCGACACGGGTTCGTGTCCTTGGCCAGGGCGGCCGGCCGCAGGGCGAATTGTTCCCGCCAAGGACACCACCTCCGACACGGGTTCGTGTCCTTGGCCAGGGCGGCCGGCCGCAGGGCGAATTGTTCCTCGGGATCTCATGGTGCAAACGGCGGGGCGGCCCGCGCGCGGCGAGCCACCCCGCGCGCCCTCCTACTTCGAGGCCTTCCGGGGAGGCGCCTCCACGGTCAGCCACTGCTCGATCTTCTGGAAGTTCTTCTCGCCGATCCCCTTCACGTTCATGAGCTCCTGCGGCGAGCCGAACTGGCCCGCCTTCTCCCGGTGCTCGACGATCCGCGCAGCCAGAGTGGGGCCGACTCCCGGCAGCGTCGTCAGCTGCTCGACGGTGGCGGTGTTGAGGTTGACCTTCTCGGTGGGCGCGGGCTTGGCCGCGGCGAGGGCCGGGCTGGCGGCCAGGAAGGCCGCCATGGCCACGGCCAGGCTGGTTGCGATCATGCGGCGGACAGACATCGTCTCCTCCTCTGGCGACTTCATGTCGCCTGAAACCGCCGCGCGGCAGCCCCGGGACACCGCAGCCGGGGCCCATCCCCGACCGCTCTCCCGGTGGGGCTTCCCGGCGCCCGGAACACCGGCTCTCCCTCCGGTGCCCGGGCGCCGGGCCGCCGCACGACGCCTCCCAGCAGGGCAATGGCAGTGCCAGGTTCGGACCCGCGAGGCAAGGCTCGACAGCTCAGCGAATTGGGGGAAGGGCGGGAGAGGGGCTCGCCGCGCGCTGCGTCAACCGCACTTGACGAGCAGGCCGTGCGCGATCCACAAGGGTTGCGGAATCAGCGAGCTGTCCCTCGTCAAGGGGGCGTGACGAGTGTCGCGCGGCTCACCGCCGGGTGAAGCGGTCGAGCCAGCCCTCGATGTCGGTCTCGCGCTCCGGCTTCTCCGACCGCTCCGCGCTCGCGGGGCGGGGACGGTGTCCGGGGGTCCGGGCGAGGGCTTTCCACTCGTGGGCGCGCAGGGCGGCGGCCCCGCGCGTGCGCGCGTACGAGTAGACGGCCTTGTCGGAGCTGACCACGGTGAGCTCGGCGGGTCGAGCCGCCTGGTCGACCAGATCGCGGATCACGGTGTCGGCGTCTTGGCCACGCTCGGGAAACCGCACCGACACCCGGCCCAGCTCCTGCGCACCCAGCTCCGAGCGGAACGGGGCCCCGTCGAACACCAGCGTGACCCGCGCCCCACGGGTGCGACAGAATGCGGCCACCCGGCGCAGCACCTCTTCGCGGCCATCTCCAGGCACCGCAGGGCCGCCCCACGAGCCGAGCAGGTTGTTGCCGTCGATGATGTAGGGCACCCGAGTCTCCGAAGCCAACACTCTGCCAAAGGACACGATCTCCTTGGCGGAATCGTGTGCTTGGCCAAGGCGTCCGGCCGCAGGCCGGTTCGGTCCCGCCAAGGACACAGTCGACGACATGCGGCCGTGTCCTTGGCCAGGGCGTCCGGCCGCAGGCCGGTCCGGTCCCCGGAACGGCACGGGAGCCGAGAGCTCCATCGAGTCTAGCGAGGGCCGGCAAAGCATGTCAACGAACCCCCCGGATCATGGTAATATGCTGAAAAGACGTATGATGCGTCGGTCGGATGCAGAGTCCGGCCTGGCGCCACGGAGGCTGGATGGCGGACGCGTTCCCGGTCAGCGGGAGCATTGACCCAACCTCGTTCCCGCACCTTCTCGTCGATCTCCACCGCAAGAGAGCCACGGGCTCTCTCAAGGTCACCGGGCCCATGCACCCGAAGGCCCTCTACTTCCGTGGGGGGCGTGTCCTGTTCGGCTCGTCGAACGACGCGCGAGATCAGCTCGGGGCCATCCTCATCGAGAGCGGCAAGATCACCCGCGAGCAGCTCGACGAGGTCAACGCCAAGGTCGGGCCCGGCAACCCCCTCGCCAAGGTCCTGGCCGAGAGCGGCTTCGTGAACCAGCGCGAGCTCGGCGACGCCGCCCGCGTGAAGGTGGAGCGGATCCTCTCCGACGTCATCTCCTGGGAGTCGGGTTCCTTCGAGTTCGAGGACGGTGTCCTGCCCAAGGGCGCGGTCGACCTGAAGCTGTCCACCGGGCCGCTTCTCCTGGCAGCGGTCCAGAGGATCGGCGAGCGATCCTTCGCCCTCAGGCACCTGGGCGGGGACACCGGCATCGTTCTCGAGCGCGCTCCCGACAGCGAGGCCGCGCTGGCCGACGTCCGGGCCGAGGTCTGGCCGCTGCTCGAGCAGCTGGACGGCGAGCGTTCGCTCCAGGACGCCGTCGCCCTCACCCGCCTCGAAGAGTTCGACGCGGCAAAGATCGCCTGCGCGATGCTGTTCATGGGAATCGTGCGCCCCAGGGAGGGCGCCGAGTCCAACGAGCTCGATCTCGCCGCCGAGGCCCGCAGCGGGCTCGGTGACGCACCGGCCGTCGAGGAGCCAGAGCCGGCTCCCGTCCCTTCCGAGGCGCCCGCGCCGCCGGTGGTCCCCACCTTCGACGCCGAGCCCCCGGCTCCGGAGCCCCTGGAAACCGCGGCGTCGGCCACGGTGCAATTCGTGCCCGAGGGGGAGCCCGACGCGGAGAGCCCGATTCCCATTGTCGAGCCCGAGGCGGCACCGCTTCCCAACCTCGACCCGACCGGCTTCGCCTTCGTCGAGCCCGAAGCGGCTTCGCCGGAGGAGCCGCTGCCCGTTTCCCCGGAGCCGGTGTCGAGTCCACCGCTGGCGCCGACCGTGGTATTGCCCCCGGAGCCGGCCGAGCCGGTCCTGCCGCCACCCGAACCGACGCCCGCGGCGCCGCCTGAGCCCGTCGTCACGGCCGAGCCCCCACCGACCACGTTCGAATCCGTGCCGCCGCCGGAGCCACCGCCAGCCACCTTCGAGCCCGAGCCCCCGGCGCCCTCGCAATTCGACACCCTGCCGGGGGACCAGCCGGCCTACGCTCCGGAGGCGGCGCCGTTCACGGGAGAGCCAGCGGCCGCCGCGTCCTCCCCCGACTCCTCGTCTCGTCCCACCAAGGAGGACCTCGCGGCCCTCGATGCCCTGCTCAATCCCTCGGCCGCCGGGGGCTCGGAGAAGCCGCCCGATCGGCCGCGTTCCGACGCGTGGGAGCCGCAGTTCCAGACGGGCGTCACCTCCACGCGACGGGCGGTGGGTCGGAGCACAACCCCGTCTCGGGCTCCCCTGATCGGCGGGGCCGTGGTTCTGGTCCTCGCCGTCGCCGCCGCCGGCTACTACTTCCTCATCGGCCGGTCGCCGGAGGCTGCCCCGCCGGCCCCTCCTCCGGCCACCGCACCCGCGGTGACGCCAACCCCGGCGCTGTCGGCTCCGGCCACCATGGCCGCCGAGCCGGCAGCGGTGCCCACCCCCGCCGGGGCGCCCGCGCCCGCCGCCGTGCCCAGCGCCACTCCGGTGGCGACAGCGCCTCCGGCGCCGAGTCCGGTGCCGACGCCGCCGCCCGCGACGGCCGCTGCGCCTCCCGCCCAGGTGGCAGCGCCCACCGGAGATCCCCGCGCGCTCCTGCGACAGGGATCTCTCGACGCGGCCGCCCGGGGCTTTGCCTCGTCGCTCGCTGCGGGTCCGGCAGGTCGCTACGGCATCCAGGCTCTCGTCGCCTGCTCGCCGGAGACGGTCACCAAGGCGGTTCAGAACGTCGGCGGGGACGACCTCTTCATCCTGCCCGTCAACTACAAGGGACGGGACTGCCACCGCATCTGCTGGGGTGTCTACCCGGATCGGGCCGCGGCCGAGGCGGCCGCGCGGAGCTTCCCCGCGTACTTCCGGCAGAACCGCATCCGGCCCCGAATCCAGCCCCTCCCCGAACTGCTGCCCTGACCGTGCAGTCGCTTCGGTTCTTCCTGGCCGCCGCGCTCGTGCTCGCGTTCGCCGGGGGTGTCGGTGCCGACTCCATCGTGCTCGAGGACGGTCGGGTCTTCGACGCCGACGAGGCGTGGTACGAAGGCGAGGTCGTCCGGTACCGCAAGGACGGGCGTCTCTTCGATCTGCCCCGCCAGGCCGTCTCCCGCGTGGAGCCGTCCGGTCCCGAATCGGTTCTCGTCGATCCCGACGTGCGGAAGAGCCGGGACCGGCTGGCCACCGGCGACGCCACCGAAGCGCTCCGCTTCGCCCGGCTGGCCCTCTTCCGGGAGCCGACCTCGGTTCCCGGCCTCGAGGCCCTGGCCGCGGCCCAGCTCGCCCTCGGCGATCCGGAGCGCGCCCGGGCCAGTGCCGAGACGGCCCTCACCCACCAGCCCCGCCGCCCCCGGTCGCTGGAGCTTCTCGGTGACGCCCTGCTCGCCCTCGGCGACGTCGACGGGGCCCGCCACCGCTACCGTGAGGCCCTCGAGATCAGCGAGGAGGGCCTCGTGCGGGGCAAGCTCGAGGCCCTTGGTACCGGGCGCGCACACCTCCTGAGTCCGCGCTTCCGCATCGGCTACGACGGGACCGCCGACGAGCCGCTGGGTCTCGCCGTCCTCGACGTGCTCGACGGGACCTGGGACGAGTACGAGTCGCAGCTGGGCTTCAGCCCCGACCTCCCGGTCACCGTCGTGCTCCAGACCGCCTCGGCCTTCCGCGACACCACCCGGGCCCCGGAGTGGGCGGCGGCGGTGAACGACGGGACCATCATCGTCCCGGTGAGGGGGATGAAGACGGTCACCCCGGGCCTCGAGAGAGTGCTGAGGCACGAGCTCGCGCACTCGTTCCTCGCGGCGAGAGTCGGCGGAGCCGCTCCCACCTGGTTGCAGGAGGGTCTGGCCCAGTGGCTGGAAGGGGGCGATCCGGCTCGAGAGGACCGCCGCCTCGCCCCCGCCGCCCGCCAGGGACAGCTCCAGCGGCTGGAGGACCTGGAGCCTCCTTTCGCGGCCCTCACGGAGGCCGAGGCCACCTCCGCCTATGCCGAGAGCCTCTCGGTGGTGGCCCACCTCCTGCGCCTCCGCGGTCCCGCGGGGCTGCGCGCGCTGGTCACGGCCCTGGCCGGCGGGCAGGCCACGGGCGACGCCCTCCAGACCGCCTTCGGTCTGGGCTACCCGGAGCTGCAGCGTGGCTGGGAAGCCCACCTGAGGTCACAGGCCGCCGCGAGCGCGACCGCCGCGGGAGGCCGCTGAGCGTCGCACGGCGACGAGGGCTCGCCACCCGCCGAGGGGGCCGGTCTCCCGGCCGAGGAAGCGTCTACGGAGCGGGCCTGTAAGCCGGATTCTGTTCCCGCCCTCGACCTTGCGGCCGGGGGCGAACGGCGATCATTCCTCTAGCCCCGCGGTTACCCGCGCGGTCCAGCAACCTACCCGGGGGCTTCAGCCGGGCCAGCCTCGAACGCCCCCCTATTTGGCCTTGCTCCGCGTGGGGTTTACCCTGCCCGCCGTGTCGCCACGACGGCGGTGCGCTCTTACCGCACCTTTTCACCCTTACCACCCCCGAGTCGCCCCGGAGGTTCGGCGGTGTGTTTTCTGTGGCACTTTCCCTGAGGTCACCCTCGCTGGCCGTTAGCCAGCACGCTGCCCTGTGGAGTCCGGACTTTCCTCCCCGACACCTCTTTCGAAGGTCGCGGCGACCGCCCGGCCCGCTCCGTAGACGGGAACTAGCGTAGGCCCCCCCGGGGCGGGGGTCAAGGCCGATCGGGCTCGGCCAGCCGCGAGCCTGCCCACCCTCGGCGCTCACACCATTGAGGACCCGGGCGGAGCTCAGTTCTTGGATTCTTCTTGGATCTGGCCTCTCGCCTTGACGCCCTGGGTTTGGCGCCCGACTCTTAGACCAGAGAACACAGACGTCTCAGAAGGGACCGCCCCCACGTGGGGGCTGAGGGGGGGTTCATGAGGACGCTCGTCTTGACGTTCGCGGCAGGTCTGCTCGTGATGCTTGCCGCCTGCAATGGAGGGAGCAACGGCAATCCGCCGACCCAGCCCACTCCCGATCCGGCGGCCGTCATCGGGGCGACCGGCGACGGGCTTCTGGTCATCCACCCCAGTGCGCTCGGGGCCAACTTCGCGTTGGAGGTGCCCATCCGCATCACCGAAACCGGAGGCGGAACCGCAGACTGGACGTCGGCGCGGATCACCTTCCTCGCGGCGGACGGACAGGAGGTCGCACGTAGGGAGCTCACCGCCGACGACATTGCCGCGGGCGGCTTCACCAGGATCGCGGCGCGTCAGGACGAAGCCTACGTCCTCGTCTTCCAGATCAACAACACCGAGTTCGACGACCTGACCCTCACGCTCCGCTTCGTCGACCGCAGCGACGGCGAGCTCATCGTCGTGGACGTGCCGGGCACGACCTTCGACGGAGTGGACATCTCGCTGGAGCCACTCAACCGTCCCGAAACGGGTCACCGGCTCGAGTGATAGCGCCCCTGCCGGAAGGGGTCTTCCAGCGGCTTTTCGTGGAGCCCACGCTGCCGCAGCAGCGGCCGCAGGCGCTCCTCTGCCTCAGGGAAGTCGACGCCGAATCCGACGACCCGGCGTGCGGCCAGCCGTCGGGAGATCCAGCTCCCCCGCAGCCGCAGCTTGAGAAGCGGCACGTCCCGCCACCGCGCGAAGTCGAACGCGTCGAACTCCGCCCACCTCGAGGTCTTTGCCGCCCCCCCGTCGCCCACGACCTGAGGGCCGCGCTCACAGAGCCGAATCCGCCGCCTCCGGCCGGGCCTCGGCTTCAGGAATCCACGGGCGAGATGAGGGAGGACCAGGACCGCCAGCAGCGGTACCGCGATCAGTAGCTGCCGGGAGAGTGACACCGGACCCGCCCCGCCCGGAATCCGGCCGATCCACCAGAAGCCGAGGCCCAGGAGCAGCACGGCCAGGGGCGCGCTCCGGAAGGCGAGGACCCGAGCCAGCTCGCAATAGGCCTCGTAGGATCTCTGGGTCGCGTGGTCGGACCAGGCCACGGGCTCCTCCCACTCCACCAGCACCGGGTTCGAGAGCCAGCCTCTCAGATGATCGGCGGCCGTCATGCCGGCCTTCTCCAGCGCTTCGTGCAGTGCGTTTCCTCGTTCGGCAGCGGTGCCCGCAAGCCTGCCTCACCGAGCCACAAGACCAGGTCCGTGCTCGGCGGAATTTTTTGCCGAGCTGACGGAGCTGGGTGGCGACTTGCGAGCTCCTCAGGTGTGAGACTCTCGGCTATCGAGGACACCCGGCCGTTCGCCCAGCTACCGTAGGCGAACAGGTCTGTGACCTCTTTGATCGTCACGACATCCTCCCTGTCGAGCCTGCCGAACAGCAACGTTCAGAGGCGAGGCACACCGGGCTCACCCATGCCTCGCTAGCCGGCCCGCTCGACATGTGCGGCGTCCAGAAGTCCCACGATCCTCTTCATGCCGTATGCCAGGCTCGCCCCGAACACCTGCGCACATTGATGACGCCAAGCCCATCGTGGCGGATCTTCAACCTCAGTGCTCCGTCTGCTCCAACCCATCGTTGGGCCGCCCCCTCCTACCTCAGCCACCGTCGGGCCAGTTGATGAACTCTGGGCGGTATCGGAGGGACTCGACCGCCTCGGAGAGAGCCGCTACATGGCGGGCGAAGTTGGCTTCTCCCCGAGCGGCAAAGACGATGTAGGCGACCGCGCCGGGCAGCTGAACATAGGCGACACGTTCCACATTGTCGAAGTTGCCGCCGCGATGTTCATTGATCAAGAAAGAGGGTTGGTGAGATGTCACGACCCGCATGGAAAGGGACGGTTGTTCCCCGACCATCTGCATGGCGGAACTGCTTGTGAGAACCCCTCTGCCGAGCCTCGGCGAAGCCCAGACGCTCAAGAAGGGTGACAACCTCACGCGGCTTGAGCGTGGGCAGGTTGCCCACTACGCAACCTTGATCGTCTGGACTCCGACGAACTCGGACTCGAGCTTGGGCTCGCCATCTTCAAGGAGCATGCTCACGACCTCCTCAAGATTGCGCTGAAGCTCGTCGAGGCTCTCGCCCTGGGTATGGGCACCGGGCCAACCAGGCACGTGACCAACAAAGAGGCCGGTGTCCGGGTCACGCTCGACGACGAAGTTGAAGCTACGCACAGGAACCTCGACCGTCAGGATACGCCGGTTGAGCCTCCGTCTTCAACGGCAGTCTGCCGAACACCGGCGTCAGCTGCAAAGCGCGACTCAATGACGCCAGGGACATCTTGGACAGCAACCTGCATGATATCCGCGCTTTGTCTACTGCAATGATGGAATGGACTCCTCCCGCGATTCGGTCGGCATCAGAGTGCCAGAATCGCCCTGTCTGGGATAGGAGGAGTCCACATGAACGATACGCTCATCGCCGTCGATCTGGGAAAGGATATCTTCGAGATCGCCGTCTCTCACCGCCCTGGGAAGGTCGCCGAGTGCTACCGCCCACGACGAGCCAAGCTCCTCGCCTTCTTCGCGCAGAGACCGAAGGCGACCGTCATCATGGAGGCCTGTGGATCCGCCCATCACCGGGCGAGGAAGATCCAGCAGCTGGGCCACGACGTCGTCCTCCTTCCGCCCCATCTCGTCAAGCCCTACGTACGCCGCAACAAGACTGACCGGGCCGATGCCAAGGGCCTGCTCGAGGCCTACCGTAACGAGCAGATTCGCCCGGTGCCGGTCAAGACCGTCCAGCAGCACACTCTGACTATGCTCCACCGGCTCCGTTCGGAGTGGATGGTCGAGACGGTGGCCAGGATGAACGCGCTGCGCGGCCTGCTCCGGGAATTGGGGCTCATCATCAGCTACCTTGGCATCACCCCGAGGGAGTTCTCCAGCGGCTCACGGCGCCACCTGGGACGCATCTCCAAGATGGGCGACGTCTACGTCCGCATGCTCCTCATTCATGGCGCACGATCGGTCCTGATGCACGCCAAGAGGATGGTTCAGGTCGATCGCCTGCGGCAGTGGGCCCTCGAGGTCGAGAAGAGGACGAACCACAACAAGGCCGCCACCGCCCTCGCTAACAAGCTGGCCCGCATCATCTGGGCCGTCTGGAAGGACCACAGAGAGTTCCAGGTCATCCCGGTCGCCGCGTAGGCGACAGGATCACCGATATCAATCCCGCCTTCGGGGCTGCGGCGAGAGTGATCAAGTGAAGGCTCAACAGCTCGGACCGGCGCAAGGACGAGCCGATAACGACGCTGTCCCACGGGGACGCTGTTCATCGATTGGGTGCCTTGCGCGCGTACTCCTTCATGGCCCGGGATTCAGTCCCAGCAGAGAGGCCGAAGATACGACTGCAGTCCACACCTCACGCCTCACTCGAATCCGCCCTCGTCCCCACGACCTGGAGATCGGAATGAGTTGACGTCATCTGCCCCTTGACGGAGGAGTCCAGATACGCCTTGTTATCCGGCATCTACACTTCCACTACCGTCTTTGAACGGAAGAACCCCTTGGTTCTGTAGAAGCCTCGTGCCTCGATGGAGCCGACTCCAGTGGTAAGTCCTCCGTCCGCGATGAAGGCGATTGGGAAGACATCCTCCGGCCCCTTGCCGACTCCGGCATACAGCGCGGCCTTTTCTTCGCTGCTATGCCCGACGACTCCGCCCCAGAAAGCAAATCGCCGCTCACCAACGAAGAGCTGTGGCTGCAATGTCCCGAGATCATCGCCCTCGAAGCCCGGTGTAATGAATGCGGGGAGCCGAGAGCCATCACGAAGGGTGGCCGTAGCCCGGACCAGCAGCACTCCTTCCGATGGACTGGCGGGTAAGACGCCATCCCAGGGTCGGAACGTCTCCTCATCCGTCTCTGCGTACCAGGGCTGGTCGGAGTCAACTACGTGGCAGTTGATCCACACGGGATGCTTCTGAAAGTGAGCAGGGAGCAA
>JAJDNS010000092.1 GCA_022340585.1 Acidobacteriota bacterium | reverse complement strand
CCTGCTTCGGGGGACGGACCGGGCCGACGTGGAGCGCGGGATGGTTCTGGCGAAGCCGGGCTCGATCACGCCGCACACGAAGTTCAAGGGCGAGGTCTACGTTCTGACGAAGGAGGAGGGTGGCCGTCACACGCCTTTCTTTACGGGCTACCGGCCGCAGTTCTACTTCCGCACGACGGACGTGACGGGGGTGGCGACGCTTCCGGAGGGCGTGGAGATGGTGATGCCGGGCGACAACACCCAGATGGCGATCGAGCTGATCACGCCCATCGCGATGGAGCAGGGTCTGCGGTTCGCGATCCGCGAGGGTGGCCGTACCGTCGGGGCCGGCACCGTCACCGAGATCATCGAGTAGCAGGATGCGAGACAACATCATCCTCCAGTGTCCGGAGTGCAAACGACGGAACTACCACACCACGAAGAACAAGAAGAAGACGACGGAGCGGCTGGAGCTGAGCAAGTACTGTCGCTTCTGCCGCAAGCACACTCCGCACAAGGAAACGAAGTAGGAAAGGGATACAGGCCAGTAGCTCAATTGGTAGAGCACCGGTCTCCAAAACCGGGGGTTGGGGGTTCGATCCCCTCCTGGCCTGCCAGCCTGCCCGCGAGGGCGGCGGGGGCCTCTACCGAGCAGGGTGCGAGGCCCGGGAGAGTCGAGTTCGATGGCCGTGGCTGACGTCGAGAAAGGTGCTGGGGGCTTGCCCGGCGTGATCGGGTGGGTCCCGCGCAAGCTCCGGGAGGCCCGTGAGTTCCTCACCGAGGTGCGCAGCGAGCTCAAGAAGGTCACCTGGCCCTCGCGCCAGGAGGTCCAATCCACCACGCTGGTGGTGATCGCGACGTCGGTCTTCTTCGGCTTCTACCTCTGGGGGCTGGACCTGGTCTTCTCGCGAATTCTTTCCCTGGTGTTGAAGAGGTAGCTCCCTTGGTGGAGACGGCGACGTCCAAGCAGTGGTACATCGTCCACACGTACTCGGGCTTCGAGAAGAAGGTCTCGGAGAGCCTGCAGCAGCGGGCGAAGGCCTACGGTCTCGAGGAGCAGATCGGCCGCATCGAGATCCCGACCGAAGAAGTCGTGGAGATGAAGGGCGGCCGGAAGGTCCAGACCGCCACTCGCTTCTTCCCCGGCTACATCCTCGTCGAGATCGAGACCGAGGACGGGCCGGACGGCAAGAAGATCCCCGACACCACGTGGCACCTGGTCAAGAACACCCCCAAGGTGACCGGGTTCGTGGGCTCGGGCTCTCGCCCGGTTCCGCTCTCCCAGGAGGAGGCGGACCAGATCTTCAACCAGGTCAAGGAGTCCATCGAGAAGCCCAAGCCCAAGTACACGTTCGATCGCGGCGAGAGCGTGCGCATCATCGACGGCCCCTTCTCGAGCTTCCAGGGCGTGGTGGAGGAGGTCAACCTCGACCGCAACACCCTCAAGGTCATGGTGACCATCTTCGGCCGGTCGACGCCGGTCGAGCTCGATTTCCTCCAGGTCGAGAAGCTGTGAGGAAAGTGGCTACGGACAAGGCCGGAGCAGGAGACAAGACTTCATGAAGAAGGTCGTCGGACAGATCAAGCTGCAGATTCCCGCGGGCAAGGCCACGCCGGCGCCCCCGGTGGGCCCGGCCCTGGGCCAGGCCGGGATTGCCATCATGGATTTCTGCAAGGCCTTCAATGCCAAGACCGGAAAGGACGAGGGCCTCATCATCCCGGTGGTGATCACGGTCTATGCCGACCGCTCGTACACCTTCATCACCAAGACCCCGCCGGTGGCGGTGCTGATCAAGCGCGAGGCGGGGATCGCCAAGGGCAGCGGCGAGCCCAACCGCAACAAGGTCGGGAGCATCACCATGAAGCAGGTCGAGGCCATCGCCAAGCTGAAGATGCCGGACCTCAACGCGAACGACCTGACGGGAGCGGTCGAGACGGTGAAGGGCACCGCCCGCAGCATGGGAGTGGAGATCGCCGGCTAGGGGCCGGTCGGGCCCGAGGCTCCACCACCGACCTCGGGAAGCCCCGCGAGCCCCGTCGCCCGAAAGGGGGGCGGAGGTGGGAGCACCGGGACGAGCCCGGCGCGAAAGGAGTGTGATGGGTCGAGTCGGCAAGAAGTACCGGAAGGCACAGGAGGCGGTCGGAGATCGCTCACAGTACCCGCTCACCGAGGCAGTCGACGTCGTTGCCAGGAACGCCTTCGCCAATTTCGACGAGACGGTCGAGGTGGCGATGCGCCTGGGGGTCAATCCCAAGCACGCCGACCAGATGGTCCGGGGGACGGTGATCCTGCCCCACGGGCTCGGCGGCAAGAGCAAGCGCGTCCTGGTGATCGCCGCCGGCGAGAAGGCCCAGGAGGCCGAGGAGGCGGGCGCCGACCACGTGGGCGGCGAAGACATGGTCCAGAAGATCCAGGGCGGCTGGCTGGACTTCGACGCCGTGGTGGCGACACCGGAGATGATGAAATCGGTGGGAAGGCTCGGGAAGGTCCTCGGACCCCGCGGGCTCATGCCCAATCCGAAGACGGGGACGGTCACCTTCGAGGTGGCCAAGGCGGTGCAGGAGATCAAGGCGGGCAAGGTCGAGTTCCGGGTCGACCGGACCGCCATCGTCCACGCCCCCATCGGCAAGGTGTCCTTTGGCCCGGAGAAGCTGGTCGAGAACGCCCAGAGCCTGATCGACAGCGTCATCCGGGCCAAGCCAGCGGCGGCGAAGGGACGCTACGTCAAGTCCATTGCGCTGTCGTCCACGATGGGTCCCGGGGTGCGAGTCGATCTCACATCCGTCGAAGGGCACGCATAGGTCGGGTTTGACGAGGAAGAGGACATTGCGCGCCCGGAGTGGAGGGCCCCTTTCGACGCGACGGGACTCACTCCCGGCGCGGAGGAACTTGATGAAGAGGCCGGCGCGAGGACGCGCGTACGTTCGCGAGTCCAGCGCGGGCCATCGCCGAGCGGCGATGGACGAGCGGAGTTAGATCGATGAATCGCACCGAGAAGCAAGAGCTGGTCGAGAAGCTCCACGAGGAGCTCGAGGCCGCGCCCCACGTCGTCCTCGTGGACTTTCGGGGATTGAGCGTGCCCGCCGCCACCGAGTTCAGACGCAAGGTGAAGGCCGCAGACTCGACCTACCGCGTGGTCAAGAACCGCCTGGCCCTGCGCGCCGCCAAGGGGACCTCCCTCGAGAAGCTCGAGTCCGAGTTCGAGGGAACGACCGGGATCGCCTGGACCGGCGAGGATCCGGTGGCACTGGCCAAGGTGCTGGTGGATTTCGCGAAGGACTACCCGGCGCTGGAGCTCAAGGCCGGGATCGTGGCCGGCGACCAGGTGCTGGACGCCGAGGGCGTGAAGGCCCTCAGTGCCATGCCGAGCCTGCCCGAGCTGCGGGCGAGCTTCCTGGGCCTGCTCCAGGCACCCGCCACCAAGCTCGTGCGCCTGCTCCAGGCGCCCGGGACGCAGATGGCGCAGGTGCTGAGGGCGCACCAGGAAGAGATCGAGAGAGAGTAGCTGCTACTCAAACTGAGACAACTTCGTACGTCGGTATTGACGAGAGAGGAAGAAGGAAGAGATGGCTGACATTCAGGCGATCGCGAACGACTTGAGCGAGCTCACGGTGCTGCAGGTGGCCGAGCTGGTGAAGGCGCTCGAAGAGAAGTGGGGCGTCTCGGCGGCGGCGGCGGCTCCGGTGATGATGGCGGCAGCCGGGGCGCCGGCGGCGGCAGCGGCCGAGGAGCAGACCGAGTTCGCGGTCCACCTTCTCGCTGCGGGCGACAAGAAGATCAACGTGATCAAGGTCGTGCGCGAGCTCACCAGCCTGGGCCTCAAGGAGGCCAAGGACCTCGTCGACAGTGCCCCCAAGGCGATCAAGGAGGACCTGTCCAAGGAGGAGGCCGAGGCGATGAAGAAGAAGTTCGAGGAGGTCGGCGCCCAGGTCGAGATCAAGTAGCCGTTCTTGCTGGGACGCGAGAACGGGTGGCCTACGGCCCAACAGAGCGACGGGGCAAGCCTCGGGGGGACGACTGTGCCTTCCCGGGGCGTCGCCCGTTCGCGGCAAGACGGGTCCAGGCTTGATGATGAAGGCGTCCGACCGAGGACGCATCATCGAAATGTCCGCGGCTGAAGGCCGCAGAGCGAAGGGCTGCTGACGACCATGCACACGGCGACCAAGAACGTCCACCGTGAACGGACTGGCTTCTCGAAGATCCGGACGTCGATCCCGATCCCGAATCTGATAGAGATCCAGAAGAAGTCCTACGAGCGCTTCCTGCAGATGCGGGTGCTGCCCCAGGACCGGGAGGAGGCCGGGCTCCAATCGGTCTTCAAGAGCGTCTTCCCGATCACTGACCTCCGGGAGAACTGCTCCCTCGAGTTCGTGGACTACCAGATTGGCAACTGGGAGTGCAAGTGCGGGCGCCTCGTCGGCCTCGACAAGCTCGGACGGCCCTGCACCTTCTGCGCGACGACGATCATCACCGACCCCCACGGGGATCACGAGATCCACTGCCCGAAGTGCGGGCACCTGAACGAGAACCGGCCGGCGACGTGCGAGACCTGCGACGAGCCGGTGGGGCTCAAGCTCAAGTACGACGTGGACGAGTGCCAGGAGCGGGGGATGACGTTCGCCGTTCCCCTCAAGGTCACCATCCGCCTCGTGGTCTGGGACAAGGATGCGGAGACTGGCGCCCGAAGCATCCGGGACATCAAGGAGCAGGAGGTCTACTACGGCGACATCCCGCTGATGACAGAGAACGGGACCTTCATCATCAACGGGACCGAGCGGGTCATCGTCAGCCAGCTGCACCGCTCGCCAGGGGTGTTCTTCTCCCAGCCCGAGAAGGGCCTCTTCGCCGCCCAGATCATCCCGTACCGCGGCAGCTGGGTGGAGTTCGAGTACGACGCCAAAAACCTCCTCCACGTCCGGATCGACCGCAAGCGCAAGTTCCTCGCGTCCGTCTTCCTCCGGGCGATGGGGATGAAGAGCGACAGCGAGATCCTCCGGGAGTTCTACAAGTGGGATCGCGTCGTCGCGCGCGAGGGACGGCTGTTCCTGAAGGTCTCCGACAACCTGAAGGGGCGCCGTCTGTCGAAGGGCATCTTCGGTCCCAGGAATGCGTCCGGGAAGCGCGAGGAGATCGTCCGCGCCACCAAGAAGGTGACGGCATCCCAGCTCCAGGAGATCCAGCGCCTCGACCTGCAGGAGATCGAGATCACCGAGGCCGATCTCGAGGGAGCCTTCACCATCTCCGACATCGTGGACCCCCGGACCGGGGAGGTGGTGCTGGAGGGGAACGAGCCCCTCTCGCCGCGCGTCCTGTCCGTCATCCTCGCCGAGGAGAGCCAGATCGACGCCTTCGAGGTCATCTTCCCGGAGCTGGACGAGATCGGGCCGATGATGTCCGCCACCGTCAAGAAGGACACCATCAAGACCTCCGAGGAGGCCCTGATCGAGATCTACCGGCGCATGCGCCCCGGAGATCCGCCGACCCTGGAGTCTTCCCGCAACCTCTTCGAGGGCATGTTCCTGAGCGCGCAGAAGTACGACTTCTCCCGCGTGGGGCGACTGAAGCTCAACACCAAGCTCGGGCTCTCCACCGCGCTCACCGAGAAGATCCTGCGCCTGGACGACATCGAGGCGGTCATCGCCTTCCTCCTCAAGCTTCGTCGCAACCCCTCCGACGTGGACGACATCGACCACCTCGGCAACCGTCGCGTGCGCAGTGTAGGTGAGCTGCTGGAGAACCAGTTCCGCATCGGTCTGGTCCGGATGGAGCGGGCGATCAAGGAGAAGATGAGCGTCTACCAGGAGATGGCCACGGCCATGCCCCACGACCTCATCAACGCCAAGCCGGTCATGGCATCGATCCGCGAGTTCTTCGGCTCCAGCCAGCTCAGCCAGTTCATGGACCAGACGAACCCGCTCTCGGAGATCACCCACAAGCGGCGGCTCTCCGCTCTTGGTCCGGGCGGGCTCAGCCGCGAGCGCGCGGGCTTCGAGGTGCGCGACGTCCACCCCACGCACTACGGGCGCATCTGCCCCATCGAGACACCGGAAGGGCCGAACATCGGGCTCATCTCGAGCCTCTCCTGCTTCGCCCGCATCAACGAGTTCGGCTTCATCGAGAGCCCCTACCGCAAGGTTCGGGACGGCCGGGTCATCGAGTACTTCCAGGTGACGGAAACCGGCGACAGCTCCTACAAGGTCGGCGACATCGTCGAACACGAAGAGGTCGAGCGGGAGAACGAGGCCCTGCGGGAACGGAAGAAGAAGACGGCGACGGTCGAACCGTACTGCTTCTACCTGTCGGCCTGGGAGGAGGACAAGTACACCATCGCCCAGGCGAACGCCGAGCTGGATGAGCACGGCCAGCTCGTCAACGAGCGTGTCTCGTCACGCAAGACGGGCAACTCCGTGCTCGCCCGCCGCGAGGACATCGAGTACATCGACGTTTCCCCCAAGCAGCTGGTGTCGGTGGCCGCATCGCTGATCCCCTTCCTCGAGCACGACGACGCCAACCGCGCGCTCATGGGCTCCAACATGCAGCGTCAGGCGGTGCCGCTGCTCCGGTCCGAGGCCCCGCTCGTGGGCACCGGGATGGAGCACATCACGGTGAAGGACTCTGGGGCGGCCGCGGTCTGCCGTCGCGCCGGGGTCGTGGACTCGGTCGACTCCCGGCGCATCATCATTCGTGTCGAAGCCCAGGACGGGCCGGACAAGGGCAAGGAGATCGGGGCCGACATCTACAACCTGACCAAGTTCAAGTGCTCCAACCAGAACACGAGCATCAACCAGAAGCCGATCGTGAAGGTCGGGGACCACGTCGCCAAGGGGCAGATCGTGGCCGACGGTCCGTGCACCGACATGGGTGAGCTGGCCCTGGGCCGCAACGTCCTCGTGGCGTTCATGCCCTGGCGAGGCTACAACTTCGAGGACGCGATCCTGGTCAGCGAGAAGCTGGTCCGGGAGGACATGTACACCTCGATCCACATCGAAGAGTTCGAGATCGAGGCCCGGGACACCAAGCTCGGCCCGGAAGAGGTCACCCGGGACATCCCCAACGTCTCCGAAGGGCTCCTCGCCAACCTCGACGAGAGTGGCATCATCCGGATCGGGGCCAGCGTTCGGCCCGGCGACATCCTCGTCGGCAAGGTGACACCCAAGGGCGAGACCCAGCTGACGCCGGAGGAGAAGCTCCTCCGCGCCATCTTCGGCGAGAAGGCCGGGGACGTCCGCGACGCCTCGCTCTACTGCCCGCCTGGCATCGAGGGCATCGTCGTGGACGTGAAGATCTTCTCGCGCAAGGGCGTCGAGAAGGACGAGCGTGCGCGGCAGATCGAGGACGCCGAGCTCTTCATGATGGAGAAGAACCTGAAGGACGAGATCCGCATCCTCCAGGACGAGCGGGACAAGCGGGTCGAGGAGCTCCTCGAGGGCAAGATCGCGGTGGCCGACCTCGTCAACAACCGCGGCGACAAGGTGGTCAGCAAGGGCCAGGCGCTGACCCGGGACGATCTCCAGGGGTTGCGTCACTCCGAGATCCTCCGCCTGAGAGTCAAGGGGGCCCGGGACGAGGATGTCGAGGAGGAGCTCAACGACGTCGTCGACAAGACCGAGCGGCAGATCGAGGTCCTCAAGACGCTGTTCGTGGAGAAGGAGAGCCGTCTGAAGCGGGGCGACGAGCTGCCCCCTGGCGTCATCAAGCTGGTCAAGGTCTTCGTCGCCATGAAGCGCAAGCTCTCGGTGGGCGACAAGATGGCCGGCCGCCACGGAAACAAGGGCGTCATCGCCCGGATACTGCCCGAGGAGGACATGCCGTATCTCCCGGACGGGACGCCGGTGGAGATCGTCCTCAACCCGCTGGGGGTGCCGTCGCGCATGAACGTCGGCCAGATCCTGGAGACCCACCTCGGGTGGGCCGCGAAGGTGCTCGGCCTGGCGGTGGCCACTCCCGTCTTCGACGGCGCCACCGAGGAGGAGATCAAGGAACTCCTCGCCAGGGCCAACGAGGCGGAGAACGAGCGCGGCGCCCTCCGGCCCAACGTCCTGGAAAGCGGGAAGATCACCCTGGTGGACGGGATGACCGGGGAGCCCTTCGAGCAGGCGGTCACCGTGGGCTACATCTACATGCTCAAGCTCTCCCACCTGGTGGACGACAAGATCCACGCCCGCTCCATCGGCCCGTACTCGCTGATCACCCAGCAGCCGCTGGGGGGCAAGGCGCAGTTTGGGGGACAGCGTTTCGGGGAGATGGAGGTGTGGGCGCTGGAGGCCTATGGCGCCGCCCACATTCTCCAGGAGCTCCTCACCGCGAAGTCGGACGACGTCTACGGGCGCGCGAAGATCTACGAGGCCATCGTCAAGGGCGACACCGCCTACAACCCCGGCATCCCCGAGTCGTTCAACGTGCTCATCCGGGAGTTGCAGAGCCTCTGTCTGGACGTCGAGCTGATCAAGACCAAGCACTGAGAGCCATTCGTTAACGGAAGGCGGGGAACGTAATGAGCGTGATGATTCCGATGAGGCCCAACCTGGAGCCGGGACGGTCGATGCTGGACTTCGACGCGATCCGGATTCGGCTGGCGAGCCCCGAGAAGATCCGGTCCTGGTCCCACGGTGAGGTCACCAAGCCCGAGACCATCAACTACCGGACCTTCAAGCCGGAGCGCGACGGGCTCTTCTGTGCGAAGATCTTCGGCCCGATCACCGACTGGGAGTGCCTCTGCGGCAAGTACAAGCGCATGAAGCACCGCGGGGTGATCTGCGACAAGTGCGGGGTCGAGGTCACCCAGTCCAAGGTGCGGCGCGAGCGCATGGGCCACATCGAGCTGGCCTGTCCGGTCAGCCACGTGTGGTTCTTCAAGGGCCTGCCCAGCCGCATCGGGCACATCCTCGACATCTCGCTCCGGGACCTCGAGCGCATTCTCTACTTCGAGTCCTACGTGGTGATCGACGTCGGGGACTGTCCCGAGGTCAAGCACCACGAGCTCGTCTCCGACGAACGCTACCGCCAGCTTCGGGAGAAGTACCCTCGACTGCGGTGCTCGATGGGAGCGGAGGCAATCAAGGAGCTTCTCAAGCGGGTGGACGTCGAGGAAGAGGCCGTCGACCTCCGCGAGAAGATGAAGACCGAGACCTCGGTCCAGAAGAAGGTCAAGTTCGCCAAGCGGCTCAAGGTCGTGGAGGCCTTCCGCAAGAGCGGGAACAAGCCCGAGTGGATGATCCTGGACGCCACCCCGGTGATTCCCCCGGAGCTGCGTCCTCTCGTCCCCCTCGACGGCGGGCGTTTCGCCACGTCCGACCTCAACGACCTCTACCGTCGCGTCATCAACCGCAACAATCGCCTCAAGAAGCTCATCGAGCTTCGCGCGCCTGACGTCATCGTTCGCAACGAGAAGCGGATGCTGCAGGAGGCGGTCGACGCGCTGTTCGACAACGGGCGTCGGGGTCGCGTCTTGCGCGGGGCCAACAACCGACCGCTCAAGTCGCTCTCCGACACCCTCAAGGGCAAGCAGGGCCGCTTCCGCCAGAACCTCCTGGGCAAGCGCGTCGACTACTCGGGACGCTCGGTCATCGTGGTCGGCCCCGAGCTCAAGCTCCACCAGTGCGGCCTGCCCAAGAAGATGGCCCTGGAGCTGTTCAAGCCCTTCATCTACAACAAGCTGGAGAAGGAAGGCCTGGTCACCACCATCAAGGCGGCCAAGGAGATGGTGGAGCAGCAGCGGCCCGAGGTCTGGGACTTCCTGGAGGAGGTCATCAAGGAGCACCCGGTTCTCCTGAACCGGGCGCCGACCCTCCACCGGCTGGGTATCCAGGCCTTCGAGCCCATGCTGGTCGAGGGCAAGGCCATCAAGATCCACCCGCTGGTCTGCACCGCCTTCAACGCCGACTTCGACGGTGACCAGATGGCGGTCCACGTGCCGCTGTCGCCGGAGGCGCAGATCGAGGCGACGGTCCTGATGCTGTCCTCCAACAACATCCTCTCGCCGGCCAACGGTCAGCCCATCGCCGTCCCCAGCCAGGACATCGTCCTGGGCTGCTACTACCTCACCAAGGAGAAGAAGGGAACGAAGGGAGAGGGCCGGGCGTTTGCCTGCCCGGAGGACGTCCTCATCGCCAAGGAACACGGTGAGGTCGAGACCCTCACCCCGATTCGCCTTCTCCACAGCGGCGAGCTCATCGACCTGACCACCGTCTACGACGACCAGGACGTCATGCACACCGAGCCCCAGCAGGTGAAGGGCCAGGTCATCAACACCACCGTGGGTCGGGTGATCCTAAACGACGCGCTGCCCGAGGGCACGCCGTACGTCAACGGCCTCCTGCGCAAGCGGGGGCTGCAGCAGCTCGTCCAGTACTGCTACCTGCGCTTCGACCTCGAGAAGACCATCAAGATGCTGGACACCATCAAGGAGCTCGGCTTCCTCTACGCCACCAAAGCCGGGATCTCCATCGGTATCGACGATCTCATCATCCCCGAGGTCAAGGGGAAGATGGTCGACAACGCCTCGAGGGAGGTCATCGAGGTCGAGAAGCAGTACCTCGATGGTGCAATCACGAACGGCGAGCGCTACAACAAGGTCATCTCGATCTGGTCGGCGGTCACGGAGAAGGTCGCCGACGCGATGTTCGACGAGATGGAGGAGCAGGACAAGGCCGGCGAGGAGTTCAACCCCATCTACATCATGGCCGACTCCGGGGCCCGAGGCTCCAAGCAGCAGATCCGCCAGCTCGCGGGCATGCGCGGGTTGATGGCGAAGCCGTCGGGGGAGATCATCGAGAACCCCATCACCTCGAACTTCCGCGAAGGTCTGACCGTCCTCCAGTACTTCACGTCGACCCACGGGGCTCGCAAGGGCCTGGCCGACACCGCCCTCAAGACCGCCGACTCGGGCTACCTGACCCGCCGCCTGGTGGACGTGAGCCAGGACGTCATCATCTCGGAGCACGACTGCGGCACCGTCGAGGGAATCGACATCCGGCCCATCGTCGAATCCGGGGAGGTCATCGAGCCCCTTCGCGATCGCATCATCGGCCGAGTCAGCCTGGAGAACGTCAAGGACCCGATCGAGGGCGGCATCCTCGTGAAGGCCAACGAGGAGATAACCGAGGAGACCGCCGGAGAGATCCAGGCGGCCGGCATCGAGAAGGTGCGAATCCGTTCGGTGCTGACGTGCGAGGCCGGACGGGGGGTGTGCGCGCTGTGCTACGGCCGTGACCTGGCCACCGGCCGCCTCGTGGAGATGGGCCTCGCGGTGGGGGTGATCGCCGCGCAGTCGATCGGTGAGCCGGGAACCCAGCTCACGATGCGGACCTTCCACATCGGGGGGACCGCGAGCCACGCCACCCAGCAGACCACGCTCGAGTCGAAGCACGCCGGGACCGTGATGTTCCACAACCTGACGACGGTCAAGGACAAGACCGGCGACCTCGTGGTGATGAACCGCTCCGGGGCCCTCATCATCCAGGACCAGAAGGGTCGAGAGCGAGAGCGGCATGCCGTCGTGTACGGCGCCCGGCTGAAGATCAATGAGGGAGACGAGGTCAAGGTGGGACAGCTCCTGGTGGAGTGGGATCCCTACTCGTTCACCATCATGACCGAGTCCGACGGCCACGTGACCTTCAAGGACGTCATCGACGGCGGGACGGTCCACGAGCAGGTGGACGAGAACACCGGGATGTCGGCCCTCGTCATCATCGAGTCTCCGGACGAGAAGAAGCAGCCGCGGGTCGAGGTTCGGGACGACAAGAAGAAGATCATTCGCAAGTACCTGCTCCCAGTGGGCGCTCACCTGATGGTGGAGGACGGGCAGGCGGTGGCCGCCGGCGACGTGCTCGCCAAGATCCCCCGCGAGACCGCCAAGACGAAGGACATCACCGGTGGTCTGCCCCGAGTCGTGGAGCTGTTCGAGGCCCGGCGTCCGAAGGAGCCGGCGGTCATCACCGAGATCGACGGATCCATCAAGTACGGAGACGTGCAGAAGCAGTACCGCAAGATCTTCGTCACCGGGGACGACGGCGAGGCCCGGGAGTACCAGCTGCCGCGGGGGGCCCACATCAACGTCCAGGAGGAGGAGCGTGTCCGCGCCGGTGAGCCGCTGATGGACGGCCCGATCGACCCCCACGACATCCTTCGGGTGCGCGGAGAGAAGGAGCTCCAGAGGTATCTCGTCGACGAGATCCAGGAGGTCTACCGCCTCCAGGGCGTCAACATCAACGACAAGCACATCGAGGTCATCACCCGGCAGATGATGCGCTGGGTGAAGGTCGTCGAGGTGGGCGACAGCCCGTTCCTCATCGACGAGGTCGTCGACCGTTTCCGGTTCATGCGGGAGAACACCCGGCTCGCCGCCGAAGGCAAGGCGGCGGCTTCCGGCCACCCGCTGCTCCTCGGTATCACCAAGGCCTCGCTGTCGACCGACTCGTTCATCTCCGCGGCGAGCTTCCAGGAGACCACCCGGGTGCTCACCGAGGCCGCTATCAGCGGCAAGGTGGACCACCTCCGAGGCCTCAAGGAGAACGTGATCATGGGTCGGCTGATCCCGGCCGGCACCGGGATGGAGTTCTACCGCCGCATCCGCATCCCGGAGGAGGTCATCGAGCGCGCCGAGGGAGGCCTCGAGGGCGAGTACGCCGCCGAGTACCTGGTCGAGCCCGAGCACGTCCGCGAGGGGGTGGAGCTCTAGTCCAGTCGGGCCAGGTTTGATGATGCATCGTGGCGGCAATGGCCGTCACGATGCACTGTCGTCAGACCTGGCCCTTCCGTTCCGTCCTCACCCCACAACTTCACATTCTCGCGCCCTCCCCCCGGCCCCGCTGGCTCTGACCCCACCCGTCCGCCCGATCCGGGGTACGTGACCCTTCAAGGCTGGCCCCGCCCCCGCACCCGGCACGCACCGCCGACCCGGTGCATGCCCCGAGCCCTTCGGCTCAGGGGACATCAGGGGTTACACTTGTCGCCGTGCCGCGCCCCGCGTCAACGCTGCTTCTTCTCCCGCTCGTCCTCGTGGCAGCCCTCGCCGGCTGCGGTCGAGGCGGCGCTCCCCCGGACCCTGCGGCCCTGGTTGCCGACCTGACCAGTGGTGATGAGGAGAAGAGCGGTGACGCCCGGCTCGCTCTGATCTCCCTCGGAGAGCCCGCGGCCCCGGCCCTCGTGCGTCTACTGCGGACCGGGGCGCCCCGGGAGCGCGTGCTGGCCGCCACGACGCTCTGGGGCATGGGAGCCAAGGCGTCCTCCGCCGTCCCCGCCCTGGCGGCGGCCCTCGCCGACGGCGACCCAGAGCTGCGCGTGGCCTGCGCCATGGCGCTCGAGAACATGGGACCCGCGGCCCGCGACGCGGCGCCCGCGCTCGCGGCGGCTCTGGGTGATCCGGAGCGATCGGTTCGTCAGGCGGCGGTCAAGGCCCTCGGCGCCATGGGCCCGGCGGCCAGCCCGGCCCTCCCGGCCCTCGAGGCGGCCATCGAGAGGGAGTCCTGGCCGGAGGCCGAGGAGGCGGTCCAGCGCATCCACGGGGGCCGGGTCCCGGCTCCGGTCACGGAGGACGAGTGAGCCTCGCGGGCCGTCTCGAAGAGGTGGAGCTGGCCGAGCTCCTCCACTTCCTTGCCCTCAACAACCGGACCGGAAAGATCAGCCTGACCCGGCACGATGGGCACGGGCTCATCGTGGTGCGGGAGGGCCGGATCGTCTACGCGGCCTCGAGCTCGGTTCGGGAGACCTTCGGCAACATCCTGGTCTGCCGCGGTCTCGTCCCCGAAGAGACCGTCGGCGTCGCACTCGAGCGACAGCACACGGCCGGCGACGACCGCAAGCTGGGCCACATCCTCGTGGAGATGGGGAGCCTCACCGAGGCACAGCTGCAGGATGTGATCAAGCACCAGACCGGCCTGGTGGTGCAGGAGCTGTGCCGCTGGCGCAGCGGATACTTCCGCTTCGAGGTCGCTCCGGTGGCCTCGAAGGGGGAGATCGGCGTCGACGCCGAGGAGCTGGTGGTCGCGGACGGAGTCCCCACCGACCAGATCCTCCTCGAGGCGATGACCCGACTCGACGAGGAGGAGCCAGCAACGGAGCCCAGCGCGCGCTCCATCGCCGATGCCATCTTCTCTCCGGCCCTCCGCGCCGAGACCACGGTGGGCCTCCTGAGGAGGGCCGGCGCCGTCGTGGTGCGCGGCCTCCTGCTCGTCGTTCGGGGCGACGAGATCCAGGGCGCCGGGCAGTTCGGCCTCGAGGGCTCCGACAATCCGGATGAGGGCGTCCGGAGCCTGCGACTCCCCCTGGGCGAGCCCTCGGTCATCGCCGACGCCGTGAAGCGCCGCGAGACGTGGCGAGGCCCGGTCGCCGAGACCCCCGCCAACGATCAGCTCGTCACTCTGCTCGGTGGGCTCCGGCCATCGGAGGCGGTCGTGGTCCCCATGCTGATCCGGGAAGGGGTGGGACTCGTTCTCTACGGTGACAACGGAACCGCCCTGGGCCCGATCGGCCCGGTGGAGGACCTGGAGTGGGCGCTGCTGGAGGCCGGTCTGTCGATGGAGAGGGACCTGCTCGAGGAGCGCATGCGGGCCTTCGAGCAGGCCCGAGGCTTCCGCCCCTGAACGAGGCCGGGGCTCTCTCTCGAGGTCAGCCTCACCGCGCCCGCCGAGGCGGAGGCTCGTGTGCGATCGCGTGGCCGGCACGCCGCCCTCGTCTGCCGAGGGCCTTGGTGGAGACCCATGAGCCGCCGAGGGTCTGCCCCCGGAAAGCGGGCGGAGGGCCGGACTGCTCTCACCCGGAACACCGACGAGGTCTCCGCCCCGGGACGGCATCCCGGGTACCATGGCCGGTCAGGCCGGGGGCCGGGAGTTGACCCGCGCATTGTCGAGAGCAGGAGGCTCTGAGATGAGGAACGCAGGATCGAACGGACGACCCATGGTCGGCGTGCTCTTCGCCCTGATGGCGCTCGTCTGGGCGTGGGCCGCAACCAACGCGACCGCCGGCAACAGGACAATCGGCGAGATCGTCCGACTCGACCCCCGTCTGGACCACCTCGTCCCGCCGGACGCGGCCATCGAAGTTCTGGCCGATGGCTTTCTCTGGTCCGAGGGGCCGGTCTGGGACCGCAGGCACGGCCGGGTTCTCTTCTCCGACATCCCCAACAACACCGTGCACTCCTGGAGCGAGAAGGAGGGACTCCAAGTGTACTTGAAGCCCAGCGGCTACACCGGCGCGACCCCCTTTGAGGGAAAGGAACCTGGCGCGAACGGCCTGGCCTTCGACTCGAAAGGCCGCCTCGTGCTCTGCCAGCACGGCGACCGGCGCGTCGCCCGCCAGGAGGGCGACGCCTTCTCCACCCTCGCCGACCGGTTCGAGGGAAAGCGCTTCAACAGCCCCAACGACCTGGTCTACGCCGCCGACGGGGCCCTCTACTTCACCGACCCGCCCTACGGCCGCCCGAAGTCCTTCGACGATCCCGGACGGGAGCTCCCCTTCTGTGGCGTCTACCGTCTCGCGCCCGACGGAGAGGTCTCACTGATCGTGAAGGACCTGAAAGCCCCCAACGGCATCGGCCTGTCTCCCGACGGGAAGACGCTGTACGTCAATCAGTCAGACGTCGAGGAGGCCGTACTCATGGCCTACGTCGTCCAGCCCGACGGCTCGGTGACCGGAGGGCGGGTCCTGTTCGATATGACCCCGCTGCAGGGGGAGCAGAGTCCCGGTCTCCCGGATGGCCTCAAGGTCGACCGCGACGGCCACATCTTCGCGACCGGGCCTGGCGGCGTCCACGTCTTCACCCCGGACGGCACCCACCTCGGCACCCTCCGAACCGGCGTGCCCACCGCCAACTGCGGCTTCGGTGACGACGGCTCCACCCTCTACATCACCGCCAACGACATGCTGTGCCGCATCCGGCTGACCACCCAGGGCCTGGGGTTCTAGCGGCGCTCATCCCAGCATCGGGATCGCGCGTCCCTCACCGCTGGGCGACGTCGATGCCCGTCGTCATCCGTGCCCCCGCTTGTGCGACACGGGTCCGGACGGCGTTCGGCCGGGCATCGGACTCGACGAAGGCCGCCGGCGGCGCCACATCACCTCCGTTCCGTAGTCGCGCTCGGCCATCAGAGCATTGTGCGTTCGGCACATGAGGACCAGGTTGTCGGGCGAGTGGTCGCCGCCGATGCCAAAGGGTTGGCGGTGGTGGAACTCGAGGCCGTGACGCTTGCTGCACCGCCTTCCCGTCTCGTTTCTGAACGTGCACCGGCCACCGTCCCGCTTCTCGACGACACGTCTCACCGCCGCGGGGATATGACGCGATTTCGGACGGGTGTCGGTTCCGAGGAGCTTCTTCCGGGGCCTCTTCGCCTTCCCGAACCTCTTCGCTTCCAGCCTTTCGAGCTTCTCCGTGACCGCCCGGTCGATGATCTGGCCCAGGTCTCCGTCCGGCACTGAGGAGCGCATGAGCGCCTGGAGCCGCTCGAGCTTGTCCCGTAGCTCCGCAGGGGCTGTGAAATGGATCCGAAAGCTCCGGGGAGCGACGGGCTCGACGTGAGAGGCTGGGACAGTGAGGGGGAAATGGGGCCCGGCAGCATCGTCTGGACGATGCTCGGCGTCCTTCGCCCGTCTCGGAATGGATGCGGGCCGCACTTCACCGTCCGGATGCTCCAGTGCCGGCGTCGCCGCGCCGGGATTCCCGGCGGGAGCGACGGCCACATCGTCTGGACGATGCTCCGAAGTCGGCGGGGGCGCCGTCCCGGCGTTCCGGGCGGAGGAGGCCCTCGCGACATCGTCTGAGTGATGCTGGAGCCTCCGCACGATCACCGGTGTGCGGGGCCGAGGCTTCAGCTCAGCCACGATCTCCTCGATCCGGCTCTTGGGCTGGTGTGTGGCCCGCTTCAGGAGGATCGGTCGGTTCTCGGGAGTGAGGACGGGAGCCAGGAGCGAGATCCCGCTCAGGTGAATGCGCCCGTCCCGCAGCATCTCCAGGAGGCCGGGGTGCTTCCGGCAGGTCCGGGCCACGTGGATCCGCAGGCCGGCCTCGGGCTCCGAGAGGTGGAGCACTTCCACGCAGTAGGCGAACATCGAGGACACGGCTTCCCGGGCGTAGGCGCCGCGCGCGTCGACCTCGGCGATGTGGGCGATGAGGTCCGCCTCGTCGCGGCGGAACTGGCGGAGGATCTCGGACAGGCGCCGAAGGAGGTCAGCGTCCGAGAGGGCATTGAGATTCATCATCTTGGGCATGGCCGGAGTATGGCTCGGGCTCCGGACAGATCAGGTCCGGCTGGAGGGCGAAATCGCCGCCGGCGGTCGAACTCTCGCCCAACAAGTACCCAAACCTCGGGAGAGCAGCCAGAATGGGACTGTCGGCGGGAACCCGACTCGGCCCCTACGAGATCCTCGAGCCCCTCGTCGCGGGGGGTTGGGGCGAGGTGTACCGCGCTCACGGCACCCGGCTTGAGCGGGACGAGAGGGCCGGGAGCCCCGAGGCAGTGGAAGCGGCGCCGTTGCGCCAGGGCGACTCACTCAGCAGAAGCGCCAAGCCCGAGACAGGGCGAACCGGAACCGGTAGAGTGCACCCTTCGGCGCTGGTGCGGCCGCAACCGCAGCCGCTCGTGCCCAGGAGGACTCCATGACCACCCTCATCCTCTCCCTTCTTCTCCAGGCAGCCCCCGTCCGCCCCGTGGCCACCTACTCCATCGTGGCCCGCGACCCCCAGACGGGCCAGATGGGCGTGGCCGTCCAGAGCCACTGGTTCTCGGTGGGCTCGATGGTTTCCTGGGCGGAGGCCGGCGTCGGGGCGGTGGCCACCCAGTCCTTCGTCGACCCGGCCTACGGACCCCTGGGCCTGGACCTCATGCGGGCCGGGAAGTCGGCCCCCGAGGCCCTGCGAGCCCTCCTGGTGACCGACGCGCAGCAAGAGGTCCGGCAGGTGGGGATGGTCGACGCGAAGGGGGGCCTGGCGACCCACACCGGCGACATGTGCATCCCCGAGGCGGGGGGGCAGACGGGAGACAACTACGCCGTTCAGGCCAACCTGATGCACCGAGAGACGGTCTGGCCGGCCATGGCCCGGGCCTTCGAGCAGGCGACGGGCGACCTCGCAGAGCGCATGCTGGCGGCGCTGGACGCCGCCGAGGCCGAGGGGGGAGATATCCGGGGCCGCCAGTCGGCGGCGCTCATCGTGGTGGGGCCCGAGGCCTCCGGCCGGCCCTGGGCGGACCGGGTGTTTGACCTCCGGATCGAAGACCATCCCGATCCGCTGGGCGAGCTTCGGCGGCTGATCACCATCCAGAGGGCCTACAACCACATGACGGCCGGGGACGACTGCCTGGCCATCCAGGACTGGGCCTGCGCCGAGCGGGAGTACGGCGCGGCGCGAAGGCTCCAGCCCGACAACGCCGAGATGTCCTTCTGGTACGCGGTGGCCCTGGCCACCGGCGGGAAACTGGACATGGCCCGCCCCCTGTTCTCCCAGGCCTACGCCGCGGATTCCCGGTGGCGCGAGCTGGTGAGCCGGCTCCCCGGGGTGAAGCAGCTGCCCGACGATCCGGCGCTCCTGCAGGACATTCTCTCGATTCCCTGAGCCTGGAGGGACAGCACCTCCCCCGCGGGTGCCAGCGGGGCTCCTGTAGGGCCCGTGAGTCCTGGGCACCCTCTCGACGCCCCCCGGGTCCGAGGGCGTCGAGTCCTGATCGGCTCTCGCACCTCCAGACGGTGGCGGTTTCGCGCCGGCGCTGCTCTCGCCGAAGCCGGTGACCCCATCCCCTCAGGCTCGAGGGCAGCCGGGTCCCCACCGCATCGGCCGCGGTCTCCACCGGCGGTCGTTCCCCTCGCACCCCTCCCGGTTGGGGTTCCGGGGTCGCCGGACCCCAGGTCCTGGGGTGCCTGCCCGGGATCCGGAGGCCGCCCCGACCCGGTTCGGATCGTCGGATCGCCTGGCCAATGCGCCCTCGCCGCGCTCCCGTGGGACAAGGCCGAAGGGCCTCTCGAGTCTCTCGAATCGGCCCTCGCTCGACGGAGGCCGGCCTCCTGCACATCTCGGAGGTCCCCGAGCCGGGGCAGATCCGCACGTCTCCGTCCCCTTCCCGGACTGCAGGGGGTTGACACGGAAAAGCTTTCCGCTAGAATTGGAAGGTTGCTCTGCCTGGGTTGAGGGCGCCCGTACGGCGTACTCCCCCGGCTCACATTTAGGTTCCATCGGAGGCGAAGTGCCCACCGTCAGCCAGCTCGTCCGTGTCGGTCGAACCAGACTGCGCTCGAAGACCGACAGCCCCGCCCTCCAGGGCTCTCCGCAGAGGCGGGGGGTCTGTGTCCGCGTCTTCACCTCGACGCCCAAGAAGCCGAACTCGGCGCTGCGCAAGGTCGCGCGCGTCCGGCTCACCAACGGCATCGAGGTGACCGCGTACATCCCGGGTGTGGGACACAACCTGCAGGAGCACTCGATGGTTCTCATCAGGGGCGGCCGCGTGAAGGACCTCCCCGGTGTCCGCTACCACATCATCCGCGGAACCCTGGACGCCGTGGGCGTCGAGGGCCGGAAGCGCGGGCGGAGCAAGTACGGAGCGAAGCGCCCGAAGTCCTAGGCGCGGAGTCGTCGCATGGAACCCGGCGCCGCGAAGCGGTCCGGGGGAGGGAGTCGAGAAGAAACGTCCAGCGGGATCGCTGGAAAGACACGGTCGGGGAGATCGGATCCGTCTCGCGCAGTGAGGTTGGGTCAGGATCCCCGAGGCGGGGCGGTCGTTGGGCCTCAGACGGACGCCGCTCGGGTCGATCGAGAGTCGGCCCCGATAGGCGCCGTCTGTTGTTGTTTTTGGTAACGAGGAAGACACAAGATGCCGCGTCGTGGATTCATCGCACGTCGAGAGCTGCAGCCTGATCCGCTGTACAACTCCACGCTGGTGACGAAGTTCATCAACAGCATGATGTACGGCGGGAAGAGGTCCACCTCCCAGCGCATCATGTACGACGCGCTGGGGGTCGTGCAGCAGAAGACCCAGGACGACCCCTTGAAGGTCTTCAAGAAGGCCGTCGACAACGTCAAGCCTTCCCTGGAGGTCAAGAGCCGCCGGGTCGGGGGTTCCAACTACCAGGTGCCGATCGAGGTCAACACCAACCGGCGCACCTCGCTGGCGCTTCGGTGGCTGATCGGCTTCGCTCGCAAGCGCCCTGAGCGGGGCATGGTGCAGAAGCTCGCTTCCGAGCTCCTCGACGCTTCCAACCTGCGGGGCGGGGCGGTCAAGAAGCGGGAAGACACCCACAAGATGGCGGAGGCCAACAAGGCCTTCGCTCACTATCGCTGGTAAGGGCGAAGGAGCCGGAGACAGAATCGTGGCGAGGAAGGTGCCCCTCGAGCTGACCCGAAATATCGGGATTGCTGCGCACATCGACGCGGGCAAGACGACGACGACCGAGCGGATCCTCTACTACACCGGGGTGAACTACAAGATCGGCGAGGTCCACGACGGCACCGCCACCATGGACTGGATGGAGCAGGAGCAGGAGCGGGGCATCACCATTACCTCCGCGGCCACGACGTGCTTCTGGCGCGACCACCGCATCAACATCATCGACACTCCGGGCCACGTCGATTTCACCGCGGAGGTCGAGCGGTCCCTCCGCGTCCTCGACGGCGCGGTGGCGGTCTTCGACGCGGTTGCCGGTGTGCAGCCCCAGTCCGAGACGGTCTGGCGCCAGGCCGACAAGTACCGCGTTCCCCGCCTCGCGTTCATCAACAAGATGGACCGGGTGGGGGCCGACTTCCTCCACGCCATCGAGACGATGCACGCGCGGCTGGGTGCATCGTCCGCGGTGGCCATCCAGCTCCCGCTCGGGGCCGAGGCCGGTCACGAGGGCATCATCGACCTGGTCGAGATGAAGGCGTACCGGTACCTCGACGAGACCCTGGGGGCGAAGTACGAGAAGGTCGACCTTCCCGAGGAGCATCGAGCCGACGCCGAGCACTGGCGCGAGGTCATGATCGAGAAGGTGGCGGAGGCCGCCCACGAGGCCGGTGAGGACACCCTCTTCGAGAAGTACGTGGCCGGCGAAGCACCGACGGTGGAGGAGATCAAGGCGGCCATTCGGGCCGCCACCGTGAAGATGAAGCTCTTCCCGGTCGTGTGCGGCTCCGCCTTCAAGAACAAGGGCGTTCAACCGCTCCTCGACGCGGTCGTCGACTATCTCCCCTCGCCCCTCGACATCCCCGACACCATGGCCAACGACCCCAAGACGGGGGAGCTCGTGCCGCGGCCGGCGGACGACGACGCACCGTTCAGCGCCCTCGTCTTCAAGATCATGACCGACCCCTTCGTGGGGCAGCTGGCGTTCATCCGCGTCTACTCGGGCGCGATGAAGACGGGCGACACCGTGCTCAACACCGTCAAGGGCCAGCGCGAGCGCATCGGACGTCTCCTCAAGATGCACGCCAACAAGCGCGAGGAGATCAAGGAGGTCTGGGCCGGCGACATCGCGGCCGCGGTGGGGCTGAAGCACGTCGTCACCGGCGACACGATCTGCGATCCCCAGGCCCCCGTCGTCCTCGAGTCCATCCAGTTCCCGGCCCCGGTCATCGCCCTCGCCGTCGAACCCAAGACGAAGGGCGACCAGGAGAAGCTCGGCAACGGTCTGGCCAAGCTGATGCAGGAGGATCCGACCTTCCAGGTCGAGACCGACAAGGACACCGGCCAGACCAAGATCTCCGGCATGGGTGAGCTCCACCTCGAGATCATCGTCGAGCGTCTGAAGCGGGAGTTCGGGGTCGAGGCGAATGTGGGCAAGCCTCAGGTCGCATACAAGGAGACGATCCAGAAGGAGGCCCGGGGCGAGGCCCGCTACGTCAAGCAGACCGGTGGGCGCGGCCAGTACGGGCACGCCAAGATCGACATCGAGCCCGCGGCCGGCGAGGGATACGTCTTCGAGAACGCTATCAAGGGCGGGGTCATCCCGAAGGAGTACATCAAGCCCGTCGAGGAGGGCATTCGCGAGGCCCTCGAGCGCGGCATCCTGGCCGGCTACCCCATGGTGGATGTCAAGGTGCGCCTCTTCGACGGCAGCTTCCACGAGGTGGACTCCTCGGAGATGGCCTTCAAGATCGCCGGCTCCATGGCCTTCCAGGAGGCGGCGAAGAAGGCCTCTCCGGTGCTGCTCGAGCCGATCATGAGGGTCGAGGTGGTGACCCCCGACGACTACACCGGTGCGGTCACCGGTGACCTCTCCAGCCGCCGCGGGCACCTGGAGGGGCAGATCGCAAGGGGTGGCTCGCAGATCATCACCGCGATGGTGCCGCTGTCGAGCATGTTCGGCTACTCCACCGATCTGCGCTCCCGGACGCAGGGACGCGCGACGTACTCCATGCACTTCGAAAAGTATGCGGAAGCGCCCCGCAACGTGTCGGACGAGATCGTGGCGCGAGTTACCGGCAAGGTCACGAAAGCCTAGGTTCCATCAAGCGCGAGGCAGGGAAAGTCATGGCCAAGGAGAAGTTCGACAGGTCGAAGCCGCACGTGAACATCGGGACGATTGGTCACGTGGATCACGGGAAGACGTCGCTGACGGCGGCGATCACGAAGGTTCTCGCGGGCATGGACCCGAAGGTTCAGGTTCGCGAA
>JAJDNS010000126.1 GCA_022340585.1 Acidobacteriota bacterium | reverse complement strand
GGATGGGCGGCCCGCCTCGTCGAGATCGACGAGCGGGTCAAGGAGATCGTCGACCAGCTGAAGGCACGCGGCTTCAAGTCGCCCTACCTGCGCAACGTGGTCGTGGGGCGGATCAACCCGGTGCGATTTCACCGCGCGAAGAAGGGCGAGACCGCGCCCCCAATGGCCGTGGGCGCGGCCCTCACACGCATGGCCGCCTCCGCCCGCAGGTTCGACGTTGCGGCGGTGCGGGAGCAGGACCTGGCCCTCGCGGCCGCGATGTCGCGAGACGGCGACTAGGCCAGGGAGGGCGGGCCGAGTGCTCCAGCGTCGTCCGGTCAGCGGGGTCTCGATCCAGGTCACAGGAGGATGGAGCTGGACTACACACGAATCTTCGAAGATCGCGAGGAAGAGAGCCACTTCGAGGACGTCGATGTCGAGGTCTCTCTGGTGGACTTCGCTCCTCCGGCGCCGCCGTTGAATCTGTCCGAGCCTCTTTCTGCCGAGAGGATCATCCTCGCGGACGTTCCCGCAGGTTGGGTGGGCGATTGGCACCCGACACCGCGCCGACAGTTCGCTGTGGTGCTTTCCGGCGAGCTCGAAGTCGAGGTGTCGGACGGCGAAGTCCGGAGGTTTGGGCCGGGCGGCGTCGTCCTCCTGGAGGACGTTGGAGGGAAAGGCCACCTCACCCGCGCGCTGGGTGATTCCGAGGCACGAATCGCCTTCGTTCAGCTTTCATGAGAAGAGCGGTCGACGATCCGGGGATCCTGAGAGCAGAGGGATGCCGCGGGGACATCGGGGAAGGGACGTCCGACGGGCCCCCCTCTACTGGTCGGCGGGCGCGATCTCGAGGATGGCGCGGCGACACGAGGTGATACGAGGCGAGCCGTCGTCCTCCACGACCAGGATCACGTGGGCGACACCAGGGACCCTGGGGATCACCGTGACCACCGGCGTAGGTGCCCCCTCGTGGATGCAGCACGGGTAGGGGTAGTGCTCGCCGAGGGGTCCCGTGCTCCGGATGTGCTCGTCGAGCCATTCCTTCGAGAAGGTCGGGAGGTCCGCCCCGGGGCATTCCTGCAATAGCTGTCGCCGCTGATGCCGGTCCAGGTGGCGGAGCGGTACTCCTCCCCGTTGGGGGGCGACGGCTTGGCGATGTCGTGCAGGCGCGGGAACTCGCGGCGACCACGGGCGACATCTCCAGCGCCAGGGGCACCGCTTCGCCCGTCGCACAGGTGTGTCCCGGCCACCTCGCTGCCGCGCCGCGTCCAATCCCTTGTAGCGTTGTCCCGTCTCTCGCCGACGGAGTATGCTGCCTCTCGAAGAAACGGCGTCGCCCCTCGCGAGCTTCCGGGCTCGAGGTGATGTCGCCCGGGAGCCCCACTAGGAAGGAGGCCATCATGACCCGCACCCGGGGAGTCTTCCTCGCAGCCCCCCTCGCGCTCCTCCCGATGTCCGCCGGGACGGAAGAGGATCTCCAGTCCCTTCTCGACAAGGCCGGCGCGTACGTCGTCGGCTACGAAGAGGGCTTCTCGGCCGTCGTCGCCGAGGAGGACTACATGCAGTACGTTCTCCGCGACCAGGGCAGCATGCCCGTCGCCTCGCGCTCGCTGCACTCGGACGTGCTGTTCGCGCCCATCGGGGGCGCCCTCAAGTGGATCCTGTTCCGCGACGTCTACGAGGTGGACGGGAAGGCCGTGAGAGACCGCGAAGCGCGACTCGAGAAGCTGTGGCTAGAGTCGCGCGGCTCCGCCATCGAGCAGTGCCGCGCCCTGCTTCAGGAGAGCTCCCGGTACAACCTCGGGCGTACCGTGCGCAACTTCAACATCCCGACGATCCCGCTGCTCTTCCTGCACCCCGACAACCGCGACCGCTTCGAATTCGAGTACGGCGGGCGCAAGAAGGTCGAGGGGAGGAGGTGCGGCGTCGTCGACTATCGCGAAGTGTCGCGCCCCACCCTCATCCGAGAGCAGAGCCAGGACGTCTTCACGCGTGGCCGCCTCTACGTCGACGAGAATGACGGCGCCATCCTGAAGACCGAGCTCGCGTTCGACTCGAGGTCCAAGGAGGGCCGGGTGCGGGTCTGGGTGATCTACCGCTGGGTCGAGGAGCTGGGCATGTGGCTACCCCACGAGATGAAGGAGAGCTACGAGTCGACCCGGCCCGTCCAGGAGAGGCACCGCCTGCCCGGTTCGGAGCACGTCCAGCGGGACAGCGAGTTCATCAACTGCACGGCGGAGTACAAGAACTACAGGAGCTTCAAGGTGCAGACCGAGGAGCGGTACCGGCTGCCCGAGTAGAGGCGATCATGGGACGACCGGAATGGAAGCGCCTCCTGGCCGCGGCCTCGGGGCTGCTCGTGTGGGCCGTCGCTGGGGCCAGCGCCGCAGCCCAGGAACCGCCGCCGCGCAAGTTCGGTGTGGAGACCCGGCTCGTCCTCGTGGACGTCAGGGTCACGAAGGACGGAGTGCCCGTGCCGGGGCTTCGCCGGGAGGACTTCACCGTTCTCGAGGACGGCGTCGAGGAGCCCATCGTGCACCTCGAGGAGGTCTGGGCGCCGGGTGTGGTGCCCCCCGCGGCCACGCCCGAGTACGTCGTGCTGCCTCGGCTCCTCGTCTTCGTCATGGACGAGCTGCACATGAGACCCAACCAGGCGGAGGAGGCCAAGCGAGCCCTCCTCGCCTTCCTGGATTCCGGGGCTCGGGAGGGGGACCGGGTGGCGGTCGTCTCGACGGCCACGGGAGGGATGGCCGGGACCCAGCTGCCGGACGGGCGTGCGTCCCTCGACGCCTTCATTCGTGGCCTGAAGGGGCGCTACGAGCGCCACCGGATCTTCGAGAACCTGTCGGAAGGGGAAGCCCTCCGTATCGTCAAGGGAGATCTGGACACGAAGTCCGCAGTCGCCCAGCGCCTGCTCAGGGATGGCACCGTCTTCGCTCCCCGGAGGGGGGGAGACATGCAGATGCGGGCTGAGCGAGAGGCTCAACGCCTGGCCCTGCGCGTGAACGCCGAGACCGAGGAGCGCAGCCGCGCGGCGCTCGCCGTCGTCGCTCGGGCCCTCGAGTGGTCGTCGCGCTGGCGAGGGCGAAAAGCCTTCGCCTTGATCTCCAGTGGCTTCGTCTACGACCCGGCCCTGCCCGAGTTCTACGCCATAGCGCGCATCGCCCAGCGGGCCAACGGGACGGTGTCCTTCCTCGACGCCCGCCGCCTGGGTGAGCCGAGAGGCGGGGCCGAGCAGGGGGCCGCCGATCCTCTCTCGAGCCTGGCCCAGGGCCAGGTCGATGTCTTCGCCGAGTCCCAGGGCGCGGAGGTCATCGCCAGCGAGAGCGGGGGCTTCATCGTGCGCAACACGAACGACCTGCAGGCGGGGCTCGAGCGAGTCGCCGAGGACGTGAGCGCCTACTACCTCATCGGCTACGAGCCGCCGGGGAGCTCCCCCGGCGAGAAGGAGCTGCGGCGCATCGAGGTGAAGGTGGGGGTGCCGGGCGTGGAGGTCCGGCACCGCAAGGGCTACTGAGTCGGCCCCCCCGCTGGTGCGGGCCGCCGTGCCCCGATCGTTCGTTGTGGCAAGCGTCGCGGCAAAGCGCAGACGATCCGGGTGTGTCGGCCGGAGCCTCGGACGAGCCAGGAGCGGACCATGATCGGTCCCACGAGCTCGCACTACCGCGTCGTCGGGACGTTCGGCGACGGGGGGATGGGTATCGTCTACCGGGCCGAGGACCCGCGCCTCGGTCGCTCGGTGGCCCTGAAGTTCCTGCCCGAGGGCCTCGCCGGGAAGCAACAGGCCCTCGAGCGCTTCCAGAGGGAGGCCCGGGCCGCCTCGGCCCTCAACCACTCCGGCATCTGCACTGTCCACGAGATCGACGAGCACCACCGGCTGTGGTTCATCGCCTGGGAGCTTCTTGAGGGGCAGACGTTGCGTGGAAGGATCGGCGGCCAGCCCACCCACTGCTGCTTTCAAACACGACTCGCCGCCGAAGCATCCCGCAGAGCGGCGACGAGCATGCATGAATCGAAGGCGACCTCGAACTCCGCGGAGTCTATGTCCCTCCAGGGGAGGAGGCCATCCTCAGGAGCTGTGGGGAGCCGACCCTGTCGCACGGGGTCGCGCGCTACAGCAGGGCGCGGACGGTGGCCATCATCTCGGCCGAGCGGCGGTGCACGAAGGCCATGGCCCGGTCCACCTTCTCCTGGGCGCGGGGATAGTCCCTGCGGATGGTTGTGAGGATCGTCGAAACCAGCTCGGCATTGTCCCGGTCGATGGTGACGAGCCACTCGGGGAGGCCGATGTCCCGGAACATCCAGGCCTTTCGCCCGTGGCCCTCGTTGAAGAAGTGGATGGCCGGGGTGCCGAACGCCAGGGCGATGATGCAGGAGTGGGGCTCCAGGGCCACCACGGTGTGGGCCCGGGCGTAGACGGAGGCGGCTTCGTCTACGTTCCAGAACGTCTCCCGCTGGACCACGTGAGAGCGGATGTCGGCGGGAAGGCGCTCGTAGAGAAGCGCTTGCGCCGATTCGATCTCCTTCTCGACCTCTGGAGCAAGGAGGACGCGGAGGCCGGTGGTCTTCACCCATTGGGTGATGACTCGACGGAGCTGGGAGGCCCAGGCCTCCATGATCTCGGGGTAGGGCCCTCGGACCCCGTCGACCCAGGTGTCGGTGCGGAGGGTCACCGTGATGAACCGCCTCGGCTCGAGATCGTGGGCGGCAAGGAAGCGGTCGGCCGTGGCGTCGTCGCGGACGTCGATGCCGAAGCACCCGTCAGGACCGAACTCCAGGATCGGGGAGCGCACCCCGATGTCCCTCAGGTAGTAGAGGGACTCCACGTCGCGGGTGTAGATGAAGGCCGTCCGGGAAAGGCGCTCCACGAGACGCGCCCGGTCTGCGGGGGCGAAGCCGTCGAAGGACTGGCCGTAGAGCCCCACGGGCTTCCCGCGGGCGGCGCACGCCGTCAGGAGGTTCTCGGGAGGCGGCCAGCGGTCGTTGAAGTGCATCCCGGAGTTGTGGAGGAAGACCTGGCAGCGGTCGAAGGCCTTCTGCAAAGCCGGGTTGTCCGCCTTTCCCGAGTCGTCGAGCCGTCCCCGTACGATGGGCACCCGGGGGAACCGCGCCTGCAGCATGCGGATCACGCGGTTGTTGCCCTTGTCGAGCCACAGGGTCACCGGGACCCCGGGACAGTAGTCCTCCAGGTAGCGCAGGGTGCCCGGGGTGTGTCCGATGTCGCCGATGTTCTTCGTGGCCCAGCCGGAGAAGAGGAGCACGCCCCCCTTCGTCGTGAACCTCCGGGCCCTCGCGGCGCGTGGCGCGAGCAGGGCCGCAGCGGCGGCCGTGCCGCAGAAGTCTCTCCGGTTGAGGGTCCTCGGCTTCATGGCGTTCCCCTCTCCAATGAACTCCGGAGGCCTGTTTGGTGGAGCGACACGCGAGACGATATCACCACCCACCGCGAGGGCGCGCGGCGGGCGCGATCCGCGGCTCCGGCGGCGATTCTCATCTCCCCCTGTGGTAGCCCTCCCGCCCATGCTCGCGACAGGTCTCTGCCTCGTCCTGCTGCTCGCTGCGGACCGCCTCGAGCCCGGCGGGATCAGTCGAGCTGGCGGCGGTGACGGGCCCTGATCGCCCGCAGCTCCTCCTCGAAGAAGAACTCGTCCTGTCCGAAGGCGGGCTTCAGGTGGTCGAGCCAGCTGGCGTGCGGATCGTATCTCGCGAAGAAGACCTGCCCCGCCCAGGCCGGGTCCCGCCCCTGGAGGAACTTGAGAGCGAACACCTTCTCGCCGTGCACCTCGGCGACGCCGTCGACCAGCACCTTGCCCGGGGTCGCCGACATGGACGGTCCGCGGACGGTCCGCTCCAGACCGGACACCTGGCGATAGGCGCCGTTGAAGACGTCGAGCGCTCGCGCGAGGGAGACGGCGAAGTACTCCCTCGCGCCCGTGTCCCGCTCCACGAACATGTAGTAGGGGACCGCTCCCAGCCTGACCTGGCTCCTCCACATCTCGGCCCACACGTCGGCCGAGTCGTTGACGTGGGCAATGAGGGGCGCCTGACAGCGCACCACCCCTCCCGCGCTGCGCACACGACGAATGGCCTCCCGGGCCACCGGGGTCTCGAGCTCGCGGGGATGGCTGAAGTGGGCCATCAGGGCCAGGTTCCTTCCCGACTCGACGACCTCGTCGAACAACCGGAGGAGGTCGTCCGAGTCCTCGTCGGCGACGAATCGATGGGGCCAGTACGCCGGAGCCTTGGTTCCGATCCGAATGCTCTCCAGGTGCTCGAGCGAGGGGTCGAGGAGGCGCTCGATGTACTTGCGCAGCACCTTCGTCTTCATGACGAGAGGGTCGCCGCCCGTGAAGAGCACGCTCCTCACCTCCGGATGCTCCTGGACGTAGCGGAAAAGGGCGTCGGCCTGTCTCGCCGCGAACCGAAGCTCGTCGATTCCGACGAACTGCGCCCACCGGAAGCAGTAGGTGCAGTAGGCGTGGCAGGTCTGGCCCGCCGCGGGGAAGAAGAGCACCGTCTCCCGGTACTTGTGCTGCATCCCCTCGAGCGGACGCGCGTCGAGGGTCGGGACGTTCAGCTCCAGCTGACCGGCCGGGTGGGGGTTGAGCCCGCTCTGGATCTCTCGGGCCGCGGCCTGGATCTCGCCGTGGGACACGTTCCGCTTCACCAGGTCCAGCATCCGCTCGAGGTGGCCGTCCTGCAGCATGCCCGGTTGGGGGAAGGTGAGCTGGAACATGGGATCGTCGGGGATGTTGCTCCAGTCGATGAGGTTCTCGAGGACGTAGTCGTTGACGCGAAACGGCAAAACGGCGGAGACGGCCTTCATGAGGTGGCGCTGCTCGTGGGTCAGTCCCTGGAGCTCGGGGATGCGATCGATGTCCCTCCGGGTGTAGATCTTCAGCTTGACCGGCGTTGCGGAATGAGCAATCGGGGAATGGATGGGGACGACGGCCATGGGCACCTCCTCTTCGCGAGATCCGGATCCGGGTGCTCGCCCTTTTCTCGGCGCGCTCTTCGAGAGGGTCCGGTCGGCGACACGTTCCGTCTCGACAGGTCCGGCGTGGGGCCTTCCGCCGAGCCGAACCTGGGAGCCCGCTCCAAGGAGTGACGCCACTCTGCACCGCCATGCGACGCGTCAGATGGTGCAATTGGGCGAGATGAAAGAGTCACTGATCATACCAAGATCCGGTTGATGCGTCCAGGTGAGGAGAAGGACGTCCATTCCCCCCGGGGCGTCCTCCCGCGAGACCATCGAGGCAGTTCGTCACTGTCGGGCGGCTTCGGTCAGCAGGGCATGCAGCCTCGGCCGGAGATCGGGGAAAGCGTTGCGCGGCGCCAGGGGCAGCACGCCATCGCGCCCGAGTCGGATTCCTCCATGTCCTCGTCCATCAGGGCCCAGTTGACCCGGTGCAGAACGACGTCGTACTCAGGCTTGCGGCACCCGGCATGTCTGCGGACCCGCGTCCTCGCGTGTCCGCCCCAACGGAGGCGAGACAGGCTCCTCAACCTCGGGTGAGCCGTTCCCCTGGACGTCGCGAGGGTCTACTCGGCGAGACTGAAGGACGCCTCGGCCCGAGCCGGACCCTCACCCGAAGCCACCTCCACCTTGAGCGTGTAGAGGCCGGGGCGGAGCGAGGCCAGCGACACGGAGCCGCCCTGCCGCACGGTGCCCTCCGGGTCCGGTGGCTCGAGCTTCATGGCGCTCCGCCCGACCCTGGTCCCCTCGCCCCAGACCTCGACGACCGCCTCCTCGGGGAGTCGTTCGCGTCCCTGGGCTACGAAGAAGAAGGCGAGGGAGGGCGTCTCGGACTTGTGCACGGTTTCGCCGAGATTGGGCTGGAGGAGCGAATCGCCGAAGACCAGGGGGTCGGGCTCCTCCTCCGGAAGGGGGTCGAGCCTCCGGATCGCCTTCGCCACGACCAGGCTGCTCAGCCGCGCCGCTGCCTCCTTCTCGGGCCCCCGGAAGGGCTGTACCCGGACGCTGGTTTTGTCGGCCACGGCGTCGTAGGCGGCGGCCTCCAGCACGAACCGCCCCGCCGGCAGGCGAACCAGGGGATGGCACAACAGTCCCCCCGTCTGGACGTCCTTGCCCGTCGGCAAGGGGGCGTTGGGTCGGAAGCGCTGGCCGAGGCGGGCGAACAACCGTCCCTCCTCGTCGCGAATGCGGGCCACGAAGGTGACGTCTCCCCGCAGAGAGCCGTCTGAGCCGACCGCGAGCTCGAACCGGTCGCCGGGGACCTCGAGGAACACGGGGACGAGCCCCTCGGGCCCGTCGGTTGGAAAGCTGAGCGCAGCCGCAAACAGGGGGAAGTGGCTCGGTGGCGGGGTGAGCTCCAGCGCGGCGAGGGCCTTCGCCTTCGGATCGGGAAGCGGACGGAGGACCGTGGGTGGCATGGCGAAGTACCCGTGCCGCGTCCGGACCTCCAATCCTCGTCGCCGCACCTCGACCGACACCTCCCGGAACCGGCCGTCGTCTGTCCGGTTCCTGGGCGTGTAGGACGAGATGTAGTGGAAGCGCATGTCCTCGCCCATCTCGAGGAGCCCGTCCTTCACGTCGTTGGTGTCGGCCGGCGCTGCCGAATCGGTCCGGACCGATTCGATTGAGATCCGTCGGCGCGGGGACGAGGCTGGCTCGGGAGGGTGTCGGACCGGGTCCGACGGGAAACTCTACAGGTCCCCTGTCCCAGAGAGTCGTCTCGGAAAGCAGGGACGCCCGGGCGGACGCGTGACTGGCGCCCGGGTCGGGCGCCGGCAGGGCTCAGGCCGCGGGCACCCCGTTCCGCCCGTTGGTGCCCGCCCGGCTGGGCAGGAGGCGGGCCAGCTTCTGCCAGATCGGGCTCCGGGCCCAGTCGTCGAAGATGCTGTAGGCGACCGGCGTCCCGATGAGGGTCAGAAGCAGCGCCAGGGTCTGACCGCCGATGATGACGCTGCCGATGGCCCGGTTCGTGCCAGCGCCGGTGCCGCTCGAGACCGTGAGGGGCAGCATGCCCGCGACGAACGAGAGAGTGGTCATGAGGATGGGCCGCAGGCGGTCGCGGTTGGCGTGGCGGATCGCCTCGTCCCGGGGCATGCCCTGGGCCCGCAGGCCGTTCATGTGGTCGATCTGCAGGATACCGTTCTTCTTGACGATGCCGAAGAGGACCAGAATCCCCAGCGAGGAGTAGATGTTGATGGACTGGTCGAGCACCACGATGGACAGCAGTGCGAAGGGGATGGTGAGGGGCAGGGCCAGGAGGATGGTCACCGGGTGGATCCAGCTCTCGAACTGGGCGGCCAGGACCAGGTACATGAAGAGGATCGAAGCGAGGAAGGCGATCATGAAGTTGACGAACGCCCGTCCCTGCTCCCGCGAGCGCCCGGTGAACCCGTAGGAGTACGCGGGCCCCATGTCGAGCTCCTCGGCCCCCGCCACCAGGCCGTCCATGATGGTCTGGGAAGAGAAGCCGGGCAGCACGTTGGAGAAGAGCAGCACCTGCCGGCGCCGATTGAGGCGGTTGATGAGGGACGGCCCGGTCCCCGTCTCGAAGCGGACCATGTCGGTGAGAGGCACCGGCCCGCGCAGCGACGGCACCTCCGCCTGGGCGATTCCCTCGGCGTCCCGCCGAGACCCCGCCTTGGCCCGCAGGTGCACCTCGTACTGCTCGCCTCCCTCGTAGTAGTCCGAGACCTTCAAGCCCCCGACGAGGACGTTCAGGGTCGAGGCCACGTCGCGGACCCGTACGCCCAGGTCGCCGGCCTTGGCCCGGTCGATGTGGACTCCCAGCTCGGGCTTGCCCACCACGTAGTTGGTGTCGGCGTCCACGGCCCCGGGCATGGCCTTGAGCTTGTCCAGCAGCACCTGCGAGTAGCCGTCCAGCTGGTCCAGGTCCGGCCCGCCGATCCAGAACTGGATCTCGGCGTTGTTGCCCTGGCTGAAGGTGTTGACCCGCTGGACCTGGACCCGGAGATTCAGGCTCGCATAGGCCGGCATGATGTCATGGCGGATGTCCTCCATGATCTCCTGCTGGTCCCAGTCCCGCTCCTCCACCGGCACCAGCTTCACGTACAGGGTCCCCAGGTTGTGGGTGTTCTGTGGATCGGCCCCGATCGTGAGGAGCGTGTACTCCACTCCCGCGAGCTCTCGCACGCGGCGACCGATGGACTGGAGGATCGTCTGTGTCGACTCGAGGCTCGACCCCTCGGGGGCGCGGACGACCACCTCGAACTGCGACTCGTCGTCCACGGGAAGAAAGTTCTTGTTGGCGATGGCGCCCAGGGGGACCGTGGAGGCCACCACCACGACCGCGACGAGAACCACCGCCCAGCGGTGGGCCATGGCCCAGTCGAGCAGGCGCAGGTAGGAGCGCTCCACCACCGCGTAGAATCCGACCTCCCGCGAGGTCTTGTCGCTCTCGAGCTCCCGCGGGCGCAGCCAACGCGAGGACAGCATGGGCGTGAGGGTGAAGGCCACGAGGAGCGAGACGCCGATGGCGAAGGCGATGGTCACGCCGAAGGAGTTCATGAACCGGCCCACGATCCCGCCCATGAAGGCCACGGGCAGGAAGACGGCGACCAGGGAGGCCGATGTCGCGAGAACGGCGAGGCCGATCTCCCGCGTCCCCTCCACCGCGGCTTCCCGAGGAGTCAACTCCTTCTCCTCCATGAAGCGGAAGATGTTCTCGAGAACGATGACCGCGTCGTCGATGACGATCCCGACCACAAGGGTGAGGGCCAGGAGGGTGATCACGTTGAGGGTGAATCCCATGAAGTAGATGGCGGCGAAGGTGGCGATGATCGAGCTCGGGATGGCGAGGGCGGCGATGATCGTGGGCCGGAACCGGCGCAGGAAGAACCACACCACGCAGGCGGCGAAGAGCGCGCCCAGGACCAGATGCTCCTGGACCGTGTCCACCGCGGTCACGATGTACTCAGACTGGTCGCGGACGATCTCCAGCTCGTAGCCGGCGGGAAGCTGGGGACGGAGCTCGGCCAGTCGCTCCTTGAGCCGCTCCACCACCTCGATGGTGTTGGTGCCCGACTGCTTGCGGACCTGGAGGATGACGGCTGGCTCGCCGTTCACCGAGGCCACCGTCTCCGGCTCCTCCATCCCGTCCTCGACCTGCGCGACCTCGGAGAGGCGGACGGCGTGGCCGTTACGGGTCCCGATGATGATGTCGCCGAAGTCCTGCACCCTCTCCACGCGGCCGTAGGTGCGCAGGGTCATGTCCCGCAGCCCCTGCTCGACCCGGCCTCCCGGGAGCTGAACGTTCTGGGTGGCGAGGGCCTGGGACACCTCGGCCGCCGTGACCTGCACCGCGGCGAGGCGCACCGGGTCGGCGACGACGTTGATCTGTCGCTTGCGGCCGCCGATGAGCTGGACCTGGCCCACTCCGAAGACGGACTCGATCCGGCGGCGCAGCGTCTTGTCCGCGAACTCGGTCACCTCGCGGATGGGGAGGGGGGCGGACACCGCCACCGAGAGGACGGGAATGGCGTCGGGGTCGATCTTCGCGATGACCGGAGGGTCGGCGTCGCGGGGCAGGTCGCGCAGTATGGTGTTCACGCGGTCGCGGACCTCCTGGGCGGCCACGTCGGCATCCTTCTCCAGCTCGAAGCTGACGACGACCTGGGAGACGCCCTCGGCCGAGACGGAGATGAGCTGGTCGATGCCGGAGATGGTGTTGACCGCCTCCTCGACCTTGTCCGTGATCTCGGTCTCGATCTCCTCGGGGGCGGCTCCCACGAGGACGGTGCTCACCGTGACGTAGGGGAAGTCGATGTTGGGGAAGCGGTCCACTCCGAGGCGGGGGTAGGCGAAGAGGCCCAGGACCACCAGGGAGAGGACCAGCACCCATGTGAAGACGGGACGGCGGACGCAGATCTCGGCCAGCTTCTGCACGGTGTTACTCCTCCCCGAGCCGCAGCTCGACCCGGGCGAAGAGCCCGGGGCGCAGTCGACCGTCCCGGTTCGGGAACTCGGCCTCGGCCAGGAAGGTGCGGGAGGACGGGTCCACCGATCCTCCCACCAGGCTCACCTTCCCGTCGAAGGTCTCTTCGGGATAGGGGTCGACGCGGGCCGCCACCGGCAGCCCCACCTCGACCGTCGCCAGGTAGCGCTCGGGGACGCGGAAGCGCAGCTTCAGGGGCGCCGTCTGCTCCACCACGAAGGCCACGGTGCCTTCGCCCAGGCGCTCTCCCACGTCGGTCCGCCGCGACGCCACCACGCCGTCGACGGGCGAGGTGAGGACGGCGTCGTCGAGGCGCTGCTGCGCCAGCTCCAGGGCGGCCTGGCCGGCGGCGAGGGCCGCCTCCGCCTGCTCCGCTCCGGCCTTGGAGCGGAGGAAGACGGCCTGGGAGACGGAGCCCCTCCCGGCCAGGTCGGTCTTGCGCTCGAAGTCGCGGCGCGCCTCGTCGGCCGCGGCCGCCGCCCGGGCCCGCTCGGCCCCCGCCCGGGCCACGTCCAGCTTCAGATAGTCGGTCTCGAGCTCCAGGAGGGGCTGCCCGCGCCGGACCCGCTGGCCCTCGTCCACGAGGACGCGGGCCACGCGGCCGCCGGTGCGGGGGACGAGGTCCGAGCGGATGGGCGGGACAAACTCCCCGGTGACGCCGAGGCGTCCCCCCGCCACGAGGGCGTCGGTCTGGCTCTCGCCGGGGGCGGGAGTGGCCTCGGCACCGGACGCCACCGTCTCGGCCACGGCCTGCACGTCCTCGGGCAGCGGGGGAGCAGGCGTCGCCACCGCCTCGGTGTCCGAGCCGGCACGGGAGCACCCGGCCGCGGCCAGGATGCCCAGGTTCACGGCAGCGAAGAGAAAGACGTTCGAGCGCAGCGTCACGGCGTTGCCTCCTTGAGCACGGCGGACGTCAGGTCCCCGGCCGCGAAGTAGACCTCGAGCTCGGCGAGCAGGCGGGCGAGGTCGCTCACGACCACCGCCCGCCGGGCGTCGGCCAGCGTTGCCTCCGAAGACTGAATGTCGAGTGAGGTGGCCTCCTGGTTGCGGTACAGGTCCGAGACCTGCTCGTACTCCGCCTCCGCGGCCTGGAGCTGCTCCCGCGAGAGCTGGAGGCTCGTCTTCGCGGTCGCCAGGTTCAGGAGCGCCCGTCGCACATCCTCCCGGACCGTACGGAGAGCCTCCTCGTAGGCGAGCCGCGCCTGGCGCTCGCGCTCGCGGGCGAGGTTGACGCGGGCCCCGACCTCCCCCGACGTCCAGATGGGGACCGTCATGCGCAGCGCGGCGTAGCCGTACCGGTCCGACGGGAAGGTCGTCTTCTGCCACGTGTAGCCGGCGTCCGCGGTGACGGTGGGGAGATAGGCCCCCCTCTGCCGGGAGACCTCGAGCTCCGCGATCCGGAGGCGGCTCCGCGCCTGCTGCAGGTCGGCGCGAGTCTCCTCGGCGCGCTGGATCAGCAGGGCCTCGTCCGGCCGGGGCGGGAGCTCGAGACGGGGCTCGGCGACGACGATGTCCCCCTCGACGTCCAGGTCGACCCGCAGCTGCCCGGCCGCCACGCCCCGGTCGCGCTCGGCCAGGGCGATGGTGCGCTCGGCGGCGGCGACCGCCGATTGGGCGCGCACGACGTCGACCCGGGTGGACTCGCCGGCGTCGAAGAAGTCCTGCGCCTGGCGGAGACGCTCCTGGGCCAGGGCGAGGGTCTGTCGCCCGACCTCGACGAGGGCGTCGCCCCCCACGACGGTGATGTACTCGCCCGCGACCCGGAGGAGAATGCGGTCCTGGGTGGCGCGCACGCCCTCCTCGGCGGCCCGGACTCCCTCCTTGGCCTGGTCGTAGGCCCGGATCTCCCGCAGGCCGGCGAAGATCGGCTGGGAGACCAGGAGCCGCACGTTCCAGTCGTTCAGGGGCAGGATCACGCGCTGGTTCGGGGGCACGCCGAAGGCGGCCTCCTCGGAGTTCCGGATGAGCCCTCCCGAGGCCTGGACCCGGGGGAGGATCGCGGAGAGGGCCCCGCGCTTCTGGGCGCTCGCGGCGCCGACCTCGGCGCGGGCCTGACCGACGCTCGCGTTGGCCATGAGGGCGCGCTGAAGGGCCTCCTCGAACCCGAGGGACACCACCTCGTCGGAGTCGGGCATGCTCGACGGGTCTTCCCGGGACGCCGTGAGGGTCGCGCTGTCCTGGTCCTGAGCACCGGGGGGTGACCCCGTCGCGGCGGGGGTGGCGAGGGCGAGGCAGGCGAGGAGGATGGTTGGAGTCAAGAATCCCTCCGGGAGCAAAGGCCGTTCAGCAGCATGTCCACGATCCAGTCGGCTTCCTCGGCGCGGGCCGGGGCGGTCCCCTCCAGTCGGTGCAGGAGGATGGCGGCGACCCCTTCGGAGAAGAAGAGCGCGACCCGCTCGGGGTCGAGCGCCTTCATCTCTCCTCGCGCCGTCGCCTCGGCCAGGTACCGGCTCAGCATCTCGAGATGGCGGGTGTACTGCTTCGCCTTCCGGCGCCGCCGACGCGAGGCAGCCGGGTCCCCCGCGTGACGCAGCGCCATGTAGACCCGGAGGAATTCCTGGTTCTCGTCGAAGAACTCGAGGTTGGTCCGCACGAGGGCCCGGAGGCTCTCGGAGAGGGGACGGGCCTCCTCCAGGACGGTGGTCAGTCGGGCGAGCAGCTCGTCGAAGACGAGGCCCCCGGTGTGCTGGAGGAGGTCGTCCCGGTCGCGGAAGTAGAGGTAGAGGGTGCCCTTGGCGACGCCCGCCTCGTCGGCGATGGCCTGCATCGAGGCCCCGCCCCGGCCCTGGCGGGCGATCACATGGCGGGCCGCCGCGAGAATCGTGTCGCGTCGGTAGTGCTCGACCAGGGCGCGTTTGGTCTCGTTCACGGGCATCCTGAACCAGCGGTCAGTTCACTGACCGAACGGTCATTCTAGCAGGAAGCCGGCCGGTGGGGGCAAGGGTGTCCTGGCCGGGGGCCCCTGGCCCGGCCCGGGCCCGCGCCCCCGCGCCTGCGGGCCGACCCTCAGGTCCAGGTCGATCACGAGCAGGGTGATGTCGTCCTGCTGCTGCGTGGACGTGGGCGGCCAGGCGCGGACGGCGTCCATCAGTCTCCGCGCCGCCTCCCCGGCCGGGTGCGCGCCGAGCTCGGACGGAATGGCCCCTCAACCAGTCGACCGGCCAGCCGACGGAGCGCCCCGTCCGGGCGGGAAGCTGACGGTCCAGAACGAGGAAAACCCCTTGACGGTCGCGAAGGCGGGTCGTAGTGTTCTGGCGTCTGGCTGCGGACGATCGGACAGGAACGGACACCAAGCACCATGCCAGAACCTCAGGACGACCGTAGCCTGGAGCTGACGCGCAACGACCAGCTCCTGCGGGAAGAGGTGCAACAGCGCCTCGAGCAGAGACCTCGCCTCACCCTCGGCGTTCGGATCGCGGTGGTTTTCGGAATCTGCACGCTGTTCATCGGGGGCATCACGGTTGGGGCGACCCTGATGCTGTCCCACGTGCGGGGGAGGACGCAGTTCCTCGAGGCGATGGACGAGTGCGCCTACCAGCTCCAGGAAGCCCGTCGCTACGAGAAGAACTTCTTCCTGTACGGCACGACTCCCTACGACGCCCTGGACCACATCCACCGGGCCGATCGGCTCCTGCGGACGAATGAACGGGCGGTCGAGCGCGCGATCGGGGCCGAGGAGTCCCGGCAATGGCGAGTGAGCCTGGAGCGGTACGAGGGGCTTCTCCAGGATCTGGCCGGCCAGGTCGCGGCCGACCGGCCGCAGATCGACGACGACGTGAGACGAGAGGCCGAGACCGCGCTGCGTCGCTCCGGGACGGAGATCCTGGCCATCGCCTCCGACCTGCTCGCGAAAGAGCGCCATTCGATGGACGACATGCTCCGAACGGCCTCACTGGGCGCCATCGCCCTCCTGGTCGTGATGGTGCTCCTGATGGTCTTTCTCGCCGACCAGCTCGCCCGACAGGTGATCCGGCCCATCGGACGATTCGTTCGCTACGTCGGACGCATCGCGGACGGGGACTTCTCCCCGATCGTCCCCGCGCGCCGGTACCGCGACGAGTTCTCCACGCTGGCGGTGGCGATCAACCGGATGCTCGACGAGCTGACGATCCGGCAGGAGCAGCTGCTGCAATCGCGAAAGATGGCGGCGGTCGGAACCCTGACGTCGGGAGTCGCCCACGAGCTGAACAACCCGCTCAACAACATCAGCCTGACCGTGGAAACCCTCCTCGACGATTTCGACGAGATGGACGACGAGCGGAAGAAGACTCTCCTCGAGGACATCTTCACCCAGGTCCAGCGCGCCAGCGCCACCGTGAGGAACCTCCTCGATTTCACCCGGAAGGACCAGCCGGTCTTCACCGCCGTCGAGGTTTCCCGCTTGCTCGAGACGAGCCTGAGGCTGGTGCGCAACGAGCTGGCCCTGGCCGGTGTCGAGGCCACCGTGGACGTGGCCCCCGATCTCCCTCACGTCAATGGCAATCCCCGCAACCTGCAGCAGGTCTTCCTCAACCTGTTCCTGAACGCCATGGAGGCGATGCCGAAAGGCGGCTCCCTCCGGATCACGGCCAGGCTTCTGGACGGCTCGGTTCGGATCGCGGTGCAGGACACGGGATCGGGCATCGCCCCCGGTCACCTCGACCAGGTCTTCGAGCCTTTCTTCACGACGAAGGAGGCGGGCGAGGGGACAGGCCTGGGACTCTCGGTCAGCTACAGTATCGTCGAGAAGCACGGCGGGCGGCTCGAGGTCGAGAGCCAGCCGGGTCGGGGAACGACGTTCACGGTGACGCTGCCGGCGGCGCAGGACACACAGCCGAGGGAGCACTGATGGACCTCCTGCAGATCTACCTTCCCATAGCCGGCAACAGCGTCAGCCTCATTCTCCTACTCGGGCTCGGCGGCGTCGTCGGACTGCTCTCGGGCCTCTTCGGGGTGGGGGGCGGCTTCCTGCTGACCCCGCTCCTGATCATGATCGGGATCCCGTCCACGGTGGCCGCCGCCTCGGACTCCAACCAGATCGTCGCCGCCGCGTCCTCCGGGAGCTTCGCCCATTCGCGCTCGGGGAACGTGGACTACAGGATGGGCATCCTCCTGCTCCTCGGGGGCCTGGTGGGGGGAACCGGCGGGGTGCAGCTCATCAAGGTCCTGCGTGCCACCGGCCAGGCTGACTTCGCGATCCGGCTCACCTACGTGGTCATGCTGGCCGGCATCGGCGCCTACATGTTCTTCGACAGCGTGCGCGCCCTTCGCCCGGCCCGCGCCGGCCTGTGCCCGGGGCGGAAGGAGGAGGGGGCGCGGCGCCCCTCCCTCTACGCCCGCGTGGTCCAGGCCCTGCCCTACAAGATGGAGTTCGAGCGCTCGGGGGTGCGGATCTCGGTGGCCATGCCCCTGGCGCTCGGGGCCCTGGTCGGAGTGCTGTCCGCCATCATGGGGGTGGGCGGCGGCTTCATCATGGTGCCGGTGATGGTGTACCTCCTTCGGATGCCCATGCACGTCGTGGTCGGCACGAGCCTCTTCCAGATCCTCTTCACGTGCGTCAACGTGACCGTGCTCCAGGCCTTCTACAACCACACCGTGGACTTCCTGCTCGCGCTCACTCTGCTGGTGGGCTCCACCTCGGGGGCCCAGGTGGGTGCCCGCATCAGCAAGAGGCTCAAGGCGGACCAGCTCAAGATCATGATGTCCGTGATCATCCTGGCCGTGATGGTCGTCATGGTCCTGGGTCTCGTGATGCGACCGACCACCCTCCTCTCCTACGCGGGAGGCCACTGATGTCTGCGAAGGCGGCGTCGATGCTCGGGGTCCTGGCGTGCGCGGCGGGCCTCGCTCTGCCCTCCAGCGCCCGCGCCCGGCCGGGGGCACCGGTGGCGACCGTGGAGCCCGCGCGAGCCGAGATCGGCCTCCTGTACAGCGGTGTCGACCTGGCGGTGTCGACCCAGAGGGAGCCGGGTGTCGACCTGGCGGTTCTCGTGACCGGTCCGGCGTCGGACCTGACCCTGCGCGAGCAGGCGCGGCGGTGGGGACTGTTCTGGGCCCCTGCCGGCGAGGTGCGGTTCGAAGGCGTCCCGAGCCTCTACCTGCTTCGGACGACGACGGCGGTGGAGGACCTCGCCCCCGCGCACGTCCTCGAGGACCTGGGCATCGGCTACCCGGCGCTGGGCGCGGCGCTCGGCGGGGAGACGCGTGACGATCTCCTTCAGGAGCTGATCGTACTGAAGGAATCCGAGGGCCTGTTCTCCGTGACGGTGGCGAGCGACGACGGTCGCGGGGAATCGACGACTGGAGACTCTCCCTTTCGGACCGTGCTGCACATCCCGGCCCGGGCCCCGGCAAGCACCTACTCGGTGTGGCTGTTTGCGTTCCGCGACGGAGAGCTGGTGACCCGGTCCGAGCACACCCTCGAGGTCGAAGAGGCGGGCTTCGTCGCGTTCGTGTCCTCCCTGGCCGAGACGCACGGCCTCGCCTACGGCGTCTTCGCCGTCGTTGTCGCCGTCGGGGCTGGCCTTCTGGTGGGCCTGCTGTTCGGCTCGACCCGGAAGAGGACCTGAGGTCTCGCCGACCATGGGAGGCTGGTGGCGACGCTGGTTCGGGCGCAGGCGGGGAGAAGACCTCGACACGCTGCGCCGGCGCTACGAGCGCTTCCAGCACCTGCTCGAGGGCAACAACCGCGTGCTGGAGCTGATCGCCGACGCCGGCGAGAAGCTGGGCGGCGACCACCTGTTCGATCGGAGCTACCTGGAGGCGCTGACCGGCGATCTCGAAAGGACCGTGAGCGGGGTCGTGTTCGACCTCAACGCGATGACCGACGGACGGCACCCCGAGCTGGTCGACGCCTTCGAGCGGATCCACGAGCGTGTGCGCAGCGTCCTCACCCCGGGGGAAGTGGCGGAGTCGGAGCTGGTGCTCCCCCTGGCTCAGGTCGATCTCGATCTCGTCGATGCCGTGGGCGGGAAGATGGCGACCCTCGGGGAGCTGGGGAGGAGGCTCGACCTCCCGATCCCCCCCGGATTCGTGGTCACGGCCGGGGCGTGCCACCGTCATTTCCGGGCGAGCGGGTTGAACAGGGAGATCTCGCTCCAGGCGGAGAGGCTGGCCCGCGACGGGGACAGCGTCGAGGAGGTGGCGGAGCACCTTCAGGGGATGGTGCGCCAGGTGTCCCCGGATCGCGAGGTCGCGCGGGCGATACGGCAGGAGATCAGGAGGGCGGACCGGGCCGGGTCGAGATTCGCTGTCCGCAGCAGCGCCCTCGGGGAAGACGCCGAGCACAGCTTCGCCGGGCAGCACGAAACGCTCCTCAACGTCTCGGCCTCCGAGGCGGTCGAGGCCTGGCGGGAGGTCGTGGCCAGCCTCTTCTCCAGTCAGGCCCTTCGGTACCGCACCGAGCGCGGCCTGGGTGTCGCCGATGCGCTGATGCCGGTCGGGTTCGTGACCATGGTGCCGGCCCGCGCCAGCGGCGTCGTCCACACGGTGGACCCCGCGGCGCCGCAGCGGGACGTCATGGTCGTCTCGTCGACGCTCGGCCTCGGCCCCAGCGTCGTGCAGGGAGCGAGCCCGGTCGACCGCTTCGAGCTCTCGCGGGAGCCCTGCCCGCGCATCCTGAGCCGTCACGTGGCCGACAAGGAGCTCCGCCTCGTGGCGCGCAGCGGTGGCGGCACGGAGCAGGCCCCGGTGGCGGCGTCAGAACGGACGGTCGCCAGTGTGTATGACGACGAGCTGGTCGAGCTGGCCCTGATGGCGCGGCGAATCGAGCGGCACGGTGGGCAGCACCAGGAGGTGGAGTGGGCGGTGGACGACGCCGGCCGGGTGGTGATCCTCCAGGCACGCGGCCTGCGCATCCAGCTCTCGCCCACCCAGGAGCGCGCGGCGACCCGCGAGCTGTCCCGCCTGCTCGACGGGCACCCCGTCCTGTTCCGGGACGCGGGCGTCATCGCCTGCCGCGGCGTGGGCGCGGGCCCGGTGGTCGTCATCCGCACCCCCGACGACCTGAGCGGCTTTCCCCAGGGGGGGGTGCTGGTGGCCCAGAGCGCGTCCCCTCGGTACTCCTCCGTGCTGGGTCGCGCGAGCGCAGTGGTCACGAACGTGGGCGCCTCGACCGGCCACCTGGCGGCAGTGGCACGCGAGCTCAGGGTGCCGACGCTCCTGGACGTGCGCGGGGCCACCGACGTCCTCGCCGAGGGCATGGAGGTCACCGTCGACGCCGAGGAGAACGTCATCTACCCGGGAGTGGTGGACGAGCTCCTACGCTTCCACCTCTCGAACCCTCCCCACGAGGTCGAGTACGAGGAGTTTCGGCTGCTGCGTCGGCTGCTTCGCGGAATCGCCCCCTTGAACCTCCACGATCCGGACGCCGAGGGCTTCCGGGCCCGCTCCTGCGCCACCTACCACGACGTAGTCCGCTTCGCCCACGAGATGGCGGTACGGGAGCTGGTCGAGATGCCGGGGCTGAGGGGCCAGGACCGACGGCGGTTCGTCCGCCGGCTCGATCTCCCCATACCCCTGGACCTGGACCTGATCGACCTCGGTGGTGGACTCGCGGAGGGCGACCGATCCCGCCTCTCGGCCGAGGAGGTGCGGTCCGCTCCGCTCTCGGCCCTCCTGAGGGGTCTCGCGGCGCCCGGGAGCTGGAGGACCGAGCCGGTCGACATGGACATGGGGAGCCTCATCGGGAGCGCCACGAGGTTCACGTCTCTGGCCACACCGGACGCGAGCCAGGTGCGTCCGAACCTGGCCGTCATCACCAGCGACTACCTCAACCTGCACCTGATGCTCGGCTACCACTTCAACCTCGTGGACTGTCATCTGTCGGCGTCGCCGAGCGAGAACTACATCTACTTTCGCTTCCACGGAGGCGTCACCGAGATCACCCGACGCTCCCGGCGGGCCCGGATGCTCGCGTCGATTCTGGAGGAGTACGACTTCGCGGTGGAGACGAAGGGTGACCTGGTTGTCGGCCGGCTGCGCGACCTGGGGTGGGACCCGATGGCCCACCGCCTCGAGATGATCGGGCGACTGATCGGGTACTCGCGGCAGATCGACGTGCTGATGCGTGACGAGGGCGCGGTGCGCGCGCGGGCGCGGGAGTTCGTGGCGAGCGAGCCTGCGAGGCTCGACGACGTGTCCCCCCCGGTGCCGACCGCAGGGTCGTGACACAGAACGGAGGAGGTCGAATGGACGAAACACGGGTCATGGTGGTCGACGACGAGCCGATCGTCTGCAACCGCCTGAGGGAACACCTGGAGAAGCACGACCTTCAGGTGACGACCTTCACGGACAGTGGGGAGGCCCTCGCCGCGCTCGAGGAGGGGCGTTTCCACGTGGTCGTCACGGACCTGAAGATGGCGGGGGCGACTGGTCTCGACGTTCTCCACAGCATCCGGCAGCGGGGCCACCCGACGCAGGTGATCATCATCACCGGCTACGGATCGATGGAGGCGGCGCGCGAGGCGGAGACGGTCGGGGCCTACGACTTCGTGTGCAAGCCCTTCGAGCTCAAGGACCTGACCAGGAAGGTCAAGAGGGCGGCGAAGCGGGCACGACGCGGCGTGGGCCTCCTCGCCACCGAGGGTTGATGCGGTGAGCAGCGAGAAGCCGAAGATCCTGATCCTCGACGACGAGCCCATCGTCGGGGATCGCCTCAAGCCCGCGCTCGAGAAGTGCGGCTACGACGTGGAGACGCAGACCGACAGCCAGGCGGCCATCGACCAGCTGGCGCGCGCTCGATACGACGTCCTGATCACCGACCTCAAGATGAGCGGGCCCTCCGGTCTCGACGTCCTCCGCTTCGTGAAGGAGCAGACACCGAGCACGCGGGTGATCGTCATCACCGGGTATGCCACCGCGGAGCAGGCCAAGGAGTCGATGAAGGGCGGAGCGGTCGACTTCATCGCGAAGCCCTTTCGGATCAGCCAGCTCCGGGAGCTGATCGCGCGTACGCTGGAGTCTTGACCGACTGACCGGGCGGGGCGGGGGCGGCGCACGTCTCACGCCCCGTCGACCGACGGGGACAGGGAGGGGTGACACATGGCGGTCGTGACGATATCCCGCGGCTCGGCGAGCGGCGGGCTTCTCCTGGCGCAGAAGCTCGGCGAGAAGCTGGGCTACGAGATCGTGAGCCGCGAGGACGTGATCCGCGAGGCCGCACGCTTCGGCGCCTCTGAGGAGAGCCTGCAGGAGGCGCTCCTGAAGCCACCGACGTTCTGGGATCGCTTCAAGCACGAGCGACGGCGCTACCTCACGCTCGTCCAGGCGGCGCTGTGCGAGAGGGCCCAGAAGGACGGGGTCGTCTATCACGGGAACGCAGGTCATCTGCTGATCTGTGTTGTCCCACACGTGCTCCGCATCCGGCTCATTGCCTCCATGTCCTTTCGGATCCGAATGGTCATGGAGCGCCAGCATCTGGGCCGGAGCGAGGCGATCCGCTACATCGAGAACGCGGATCGGCAACGCCGGGACTGGACTCGGTTCCTGTACGGCAAGGACTGGCTCGACCCGATGCTCTACGACCTCGTCATCAACCTGGAGGCCATGACCGTCGACACCGCGGCGGAGGTGGTGTCAGCGGCCGTTCAGCAGCCGGAGTTCCAGTCGACGGAGGCGAGCCGCAAGGCGATGGACGACCTCGTCCTGGCGAGCCGGGTGAGGGCGGCCCTGGCGTCCAACGAGGAGACGGCGTCGGTGGAGGTCAAGGTGGAAGCCGACGACGGGGTCGTGTCCCTCAAGGGTCGCGTGCGGCCTGCGGGCCTCGTGGACTCCATCCTCCGCGTCTCCAGCGAGGTCCAGGGTGTCCGGGAGGTCGACCGGCGCAACCTGGAGGCTCCGGACTACACGGTCTAGCCTCGCGGAAGCCGGCGGACCGGGCCTACTCTCGAGCCCTCGCCAGGCGCGCGGGCAGGGCCGGCTCGAACACGCGCAGGGTCGCCCCCTACTTGAGTCCCCGGCGCTCGAGGAGCGGCTCGACGTCGGGCTCGCGGCCGCGGAAGGCCTTCCACAGATCCATCGCATCCGCGGTTCCGCCCCGCTCCAGGATGTTCCTCCGGAAGGACTGCGCTGTCTTCCGATCGAAGAGCCCGTTCTTCTGGAACGCCGCGAAGGCGTCGGCGTCCAGGACCTCCGCCCAGATGTAGCCGTAGTATCCCGACGCGTAGCCTCCGGCGAAGACGTGGGCGAAGTAGGGGCTGCGGTAGCGGGGTGGGATCTGCGGGATGAGGCCGATGGTCTTCATGGCCCGGTCCTCGAAGGCCACCGCGTCGAGATCGGGAGCCTTCTCGAGGGTGTGCCAGTCCATGTCGAGGTAGCACGCCGCCAGGTACTCGACGGTGGCGTAGCCCTGGTTGAAGAGCCGGGCGTCGCGCAGCTTCTGCACGAGCGCGTCGGGCATGGCCTCGCCCGTCTTCCAATGGCGTGCGTAGAGCTTGAGGACCTCGGGCTCCAGCACCCAGTTCTCCATGATCTGGGACGCGAGCTCGACCGCGTCCCACTGAATCGTCGAGAGCCCGGAGTAGCGGATGCGGGAGAACAGCGAGTTCAGGCCGTGGCCGAGCTCGTGGAAGAGGGTCTCCACCTCGTCCAGGCTCAGCAGGGCGGGGACGTCGCCGGTGGGCCTGGAGAAGTTGCCGACGTTCACCACCACGGGACGGATGTCCTTGCCGTCCTTCATGCGCTGGGACCGGAAGCGGCTGGACCAGGCCCCGCCCCGCTTGCCCGGGCGCGGGTAGTAGTCGGCGTAGAAGATGCCCAGGTGGGAGCCGTCCTCGTCCTTCACCTCGAAGGTGCGGACGTCGGGGTGATAGACCGGGAGGTCGTGGAGCTCGGTGAAGGTGATCCCGTACAGGCGATGGGCCACGGTGAAGGCCCCCTGGAGCACGTTCTCGAGGGCGAAGTAGGACCGGACCTCGCTGTCGTCCAGGGCGTAGCGTGCCCGTCGGACGCGGTCGGTGTAGTACCGCCAGTCGTGGGCCGCGAGATCGAAGTCGCCTCCGTCGCCGGCGATCGCTTCCTGGAGGGCTTGCGCCTCCTTCTTCGAGATGGCCAGCGAAGGCCTCCAGATGCGGTCGAGGAACTCGCGCACCCGCGCCGGGGTGCCGGCCATGCGGTCCTCGAGGACGTAGTCGGCGTGGCTCGCGTAACCGAGCAGGCGGGCCCGCTCGGCTCGCAGGGTGGCGATCGTCTCCAGGACCTCCCGGTTGTCGTGCTCGTTTCCGTTCGCGCCCCGGGCCAGGTAGGCGTCGAGGATCTGGCGGCGGAGGTCGCGATTGTCGGCGTTGTCCAGGAAGGGCTCGATGCTCGGCCGGTGGAGCGTGAAGACCCACGTCTCCTCGAGGCCAGCCTCGCTCGCCGCCTCGGCAGCGCCGGCCACGAGCCGGTCGGGGAGCCCGGCGAGGTCCTTGGGGTCGTCGACGACGAGCTTGAAAGCGTTGGTCTCGGCCAGAAGGTTCTCGCCGAAGCGGGTGGTCAGGACCGAAAGCTCCTGGTTGATCTCCCGGAGCCGCGTCTTCTCCTCCGGAGCCAGGGTCGCGCCACTGCGCACGAACTCCTTGAAGGTCTCCTCGAGCAGGCGGGTCGCCTCGGCATCGAGGGAGAGCGTGTCCCGGCTCTCGATGAGCGTTCGCACGCGCTGGAAGAGGGCTTCGTTCAGGTAGATGTCGTCGTTGAGGGCGGCCTGGAGGGGCCGCACCTCCTTGGCCACGGCCTGGAGCACCTCGTTGGTCTCCGCGGAGTTGAGGTTCGAGAAGACGCGGTCCACCTTGCCGAGGAGCTCCCCGCTGAGCTCGAGGGCCTCGACGGTGTTCTCGAACGTCGGGGGCTCCGCGCTTCCGGCGATGGCCTCGATCTCCTGCCTCGCCTCGGCGAGGCCGGCGTCGAAGGCCGGCCGGAAGTGCTCGTTCTCGATCTCGTCGAAGGGAGGGACCCCGAAGGGGGTCGTCCACTCCTGAAGAAGGGGGTTCGTGTACACGGTGCCGGCCTCCGGGGCCGCTGCGGTCAGCGGCAGGGAAACGCAGGTCAGGGCGGCGACCGCGAGCCAGGTGCGCATGGTGAGCCTCCTCAGGCTGTGGCGGCCACGTTGTTCGAGTCCGCTCGTGCCGCCACTCCATCCTACGGTGGGCGGCGCCGGCGTTCGATGGGTCCGATGACTCAGTTGTCCAGATTGCTGGATTCTGACGGGCGGGGCCACCCCCGGAGCCCGGTGGCCCGGCGGTTGACCGCCGTCGGACACCGCTGACATGATGTCCCCGACCCACGTGCCGGAGACGTGAGGGAGGCGCCGGAGCGCCCGGGAGGCCCAGGCCATGGCTCGCACGCCATCAACGATGATGCTGTCCCTCGGGACGAAGGCCCCGACCTTCCGCCTGCCCGATCCCTTCGGGCGGACCTGGTCTCTTGCCGACTTCGAGAGCGCCCCCGCCCTCCTCGTCGCCTTCATCTGCAACCACTGTCCCTTCGTGAAGCACGTCCAGGGGGGCTTCGCGGAGCTGGCGAAGGAGTACCAGGAGAGGGGAGTCGCGGTGGTCGGGATCAGCTCCAACGATTTCGTCGCGTACCCGGACGACTCTCCAAAGGCCATGGCCGAGGAGATTCGAGTCGCCGGCTACACCTTCCCCTACCTGGTGGACGAGACCCAGCAGGTGGCGAAGGACTACGGGGCCGCCTGCACTCCGGACTTCTTCCTGTTCGACGGGAGCCAGCAGCTCGTCTACCGCGGCCAGATGGACGGCAGCCGGCCGGGCAACGAGGTGCCGGTGACCGGGGAGGATCTGCGCCAGGCCCTCGAGGCCGTGCTCGCGGGGCGACCGGTGCCCGAGAAGCAGAAGCCCAGCCTCGGCTGCAACATCAAGTGGAAGGCAGGCAACGAGCCCGGGTACTCCGGCGGTTGACGGGACCCGGGAGGTTGCGGCCCCTACTCGCAGGCGCCCGCTTCCGGCCCCGCCGTCCAGACGCGCAGGCCCTGCCGGCTCAGGTAGGTGGGAATGTGGCGGTAGGCCGGGTTCGCCGACTCGATCGTGCGAATGAGCTCCCGCTTGCGCGGGGAGTGGGCGTCGCACAGGAGCGTGATCGAGCCACCCCCTCCTCCCGCTCCGTTGACCTTCCATCCGAGCGCGCCGTGTTCTCGGGCGATGGCGATCACCTGAGAGGCCTCGCTGCCGACGAGGGCGGGATTGAGGCGGGCCTGGGCGTCGGTGTTCTCGATCATGGCCCGGCCGAGGGCGGCGAAGTCGCCGGCGAGAAGCGCGTCGCGCGAGCGGGGTGCCGTCTTTCGGAGATCCTCCAGGGGTGGGCAGCCCGGGCCTGCGTCTTCGAGCTCACGGATCACCTGCTCGTGGATGGCCGAGGAATCGTGGGCGCGACCCAGGTAGACGAGGACGAGGCGGCGCTCCAGCTCCCACCAGCGCGCGTCGGGAAGGCGGATGGGTGAGACGGTCGCCCTCGGGTAGTCGAACATCTCGATGTAGCTGATGCCACCGTGGGCGGAGGCCAGCTGGTCCTGGATGCCGCACTGGCGTTGCAGCATCTCCGTCTCCACTGCCTGGGCGGCGTAGGCCGCCTCGTGGGCGGTGAGGCGACCGGGGGTGAGCGCGTCGAGAGCCCCGACCAGGGCCACCGTGACTGCGGCCGAGGTGCCGGTGCCGGCTCCGATCGGAGCCTCGGAGTGGATGGAGATCTCGAGACGCAGCTGATCGGGCACCTTCATGTACGCGATTGCCGCCTCCAGCAGGGGGTGGGGTCCCCACGGCGAGGGGGGGGGCGGCACCGCGTACCGCTCCCCGAAGTTCTCGGCGTGGAGCACGATGCCCGGCTCTCCTTCCTCGAAGACTTGCACCTGCACCTCGGCGAAGGGATAGACGCCGATGTTGAAGATGACGCCTCGGCCGGCGAACCACGTGTCGGTCCAGCCGCCGTTGTCGCACACCCGGATGGGAGCGACGCTGTTGACGACCCGTGCCGGCTCCAACCCGCTCATCCTCCCCCGTCCGGCCGTTGGGGCAGAGCTTATCCCTCGCGGTCGTGGCCCTCAACTTCGACCGCCGGCGACCGTGGCGCGGCGGTCAGGGAGGCGCTATCCTTGGCACCGCCAACGGGAGACACCGGGCGGATCGCAGGGAGGTGGCGGTGAAGGCCTGGCCCAGGGCCCCGCTGAGGGACCCGCACCGGGTGCCGAAGGAGGAGAGGGAGCGCGTCCGCCGCAACCTCGTCGTGATCCAGTGGGCGGCCCTCGTCGGCGCGCTCCTCGGGGCCGCCTCCGACCTCCTGACCGGCAATCGCCCGAGCGCGTCCGTGCTTGCGGTCGGTGCCGGCGTGGTTGCCCTCTCGATGTGGCTGCGACATCGGGGGCGGCTGCGGCTCTCGGCGGTCGCCTTCCTGGTATTCCTCGTCGCGGCGATCCACACGCTCTGCGCCATCGGCGAGGGGGTTCACGACACCGCCACCATGCTGTACCCGGTGACGATCCTGGTCGCGGCCCTCATGCTCGATCGGCGGCTCGTGGTGGCGGCCACGGTGGCGTGCATCACGTCGGTGGCGATTCTCGTCGTGCAGCACCCCTCCGGCCCGCCGGACTGGCCCGCAGTCCTGGACGCCGCCCTCGTCCTGGGAGTCACCGCGGTGGCGGCGTACCTGCTTCTGGTCGACGTGGTCCGTGGGGTGGCCAAGGCGCGGAGCAAGGAGCGCCGGCTGGCCGAGGCCTATCGTGACCTCGACGTCCGAAACGCGGAGCTCGAGCGCTTCACCCACGTCGTGTCCCACGATCTGAAGAGTCCACTCGTCACCATCCGCGGCTTCCTCGACTACGCCGAGCAGGACGCCCGGGCGGGTGAGCTCGAGCGCATGGCGACCGACGTGGAGCGCATCCGAGTCGCCACCGACCGCATGGGGCACCTCCTCGACGACCTCCTCGAGCTCTCGCGCACGGGCCGCATCGCGCGCGAGCCGGAGGAGGTCGCTTTCGGAGAGATCGTGGAGGAGGCGCGGGCCCTCGTCGACGGCCGCCTCGCCGCCCGCGGGGCCCGGGTGGAACTGGACGAAGCCGCGGCCCGTCGCGTCGTCCACGGCGATCGGACCCGGCTCGTGGAGCTGATGCAGAACCTCCTCGACAACGCCGCCAAGTTCTCGGAAGGCGAGGACCCGAGGATCGCCATCGGCCTGCGGGAGGACCCGCCCACCGAGCCCGCGTTCGTCGTGAGCGACAACGGCGTGGGGATCGAGCCGGCTCACCAGGAGCGCGTCTTCGACCTGTTCCACAAGCTCGACCCACACGCCGAGGGACACGGCATGGGGCTGGCCCTCGTGCGCCGCATCGTCGAGTCGCACCGCGGGCGCGTCTGGGTCGAGTCGGAGGGGCGAGGGAAGGGCGCGGCCTTCTGCTTCACCCTCCCGCGACGATCGGGACCGGCCTGAGAGAGGGCCGGAATCGTCCCCACAACGGAGGATGCGCCGGCGCCAGAGGCGGCACCGCGATCCGGTTGCCCTGGCGATGGCAAGTGTGGATGATGAAAGCCTGGATTCCCCTGTCCGTGCCCCTCTGGTGGCGGAAGGATCACCTGTTGACCGATCAAGACGACACCCGGCCCATCGACTGCGTCAAGTGCGGGCGCTCGTTCGTCTCTCCGCGATGGATCGGCTGGCAGGGCCCCCTGTGTCCCTCGTGCTTCGATCGCCTGGAGCGCGAGGAGCAGGTCCGGCTCCACCACATGAAGACGGCCCGGCGCAGCCTCGGGGGCTGGTTCAGGGGCCTGTTCGGAGGCTAGGCCGCGATCGCGCGGCCGCGTCTCGAGGTGGAGAGGGGATCGAATGGGCACACCATGGACCGAGGCCGACCGCGACGCGACGCTCAAGGCCATCGGGTTCGCCAACCGACAGATCGTCACCGCGTGGACCGCGAGGGAGCCGTCTCGCGAGACCCCCTGGACCCCGCTCGGGAAGCCGCTGAGCGCGTGCCGGGTGGCTCTCGTCAGCACTGCCGCGCTCGCCCTCAACGACGATGAGCCCTTCGATCAGGAGGGAGAGAGACGCAACCCCTGGTGGGGCGACCCGAGCTATCGGGTGCTTCCCCGGGACACGCGGACGGGTGACGCCACCTCCTGGCACATGCACATCGACACGTCCGTCCCGGCGCAGGATCTCGACTCCGTGATGCCGCTGGCCCGCCTCGCCGAGCTCGAGTCCGAGGGCTTCGTGGGGTCGAGCGCCCCCTCCCACTACTCCTTCATGGGCTACATCCTGAAGGAGAAGGCTCTGCTCGAGGGCTCGGTCCCCCCCATGATCGCGCAGATGAAGGGAGAGGAGGTCGACGCGGTTCTTCTCGTGCCGGTCTGACCGTTCTGCTGCCGGTCCGTGGGACTGGTGCAACGGGAGATGGAGATGGCGGGACTCACGACGGCGTCGCTGTCGACGCTGCCCGATTTCACGCGGGCCGCCGGCGCCCCCCGCGTCGCCGGAATCGTCTATCCCATGGGGCAGCCGCTGGGGGCCCCCGGGGACGCCGACGGTCAGCGGGAGGTCCTGAGGGCGGCGCTCCGGCTTCTCGAGGAGGCGGCCACCCCCGGCGAGCTCGTCCGGATGCCCTTCGACTGGCCCGAGCCCCTCCACAAGGTGAAGTGGAAGGGAGGGACGCCGCCGCCCATCGCCGAGCACATCAAGCGGCGGCCCTGGCTCTTCCCCCGCCTGGTGAGCGGGGACATCCCCGACTGAGGCGCTACTCCAGAACCGGGGCGATCTGCTCCGGGGTCGTCACGCCCGGGGGGAGCTCCATGAGCCTGATGTTGCGGAAGTGGATTTCCTTGCCCTCGGACTCCAGGCAGAGGTAGCCCTTCTTCTGGCTCGAGCCCCGGATGCCGTTCACGAACTTGCCGTTGACCGCCAGCTTGACCACCCCGTCGACGGCCACGACGTCGTAGGTGTTCCACTCGCCCTTGCCCTTGCAACGGTTCTCGATCGACTTGCTGCGCTTCCCCCGGGGCGTGTCGGGCACGATCTCCACCCCGCCGACCCCGAAGACCTCGCCGTGGACGTAGGCGATGGGCGGGACCTTGCCGTCCCGGGTGTTGAGCTTCACCCAGTCCAGCTCGAGCATCTGCACCTCGATGCCGTTGGGCAGGCGGTTGTCGCCGGGCTCGGCGTTGCTCCAGAGGAAGACCCCGGAGTTGCCCCCGGCTTCCATGTGCATCCACTCGATGTGGAGGACGAAGTTCTCGTACTGCTTCTCCGAGCGCATGACCCCGATGGGCTGTCCGGTGCAGATGAGAACCCCGTCCTTCACCGACCAGGTGTCGGGGTCGGTATTGACGTTGACCCAGCCGGTCAGGTCCTTGCCGTTGAACAGGTCTACGAAGCCGGGGGCCGACTCGCCGGCCTGCAGTCCGCCGCCCATCACGAGCCCCAGGCCAACCGTCATGCCGAATACCAGGGTCTTCTTCATCCGTCGTTTCCTCCCCATGCCCGCCGAGCGCGACGCCTGGGGCGTCACGCTATGCTGCTCCGCCCCGCGGGGTCAAGCCCTCCTTTCGCGCCGACGAGTAGAGCACCCGCTCCGCGGCCCGATCACGAGTCCCGTGGCCGCGCTACGCCACTCCGACGACGGCGGTATGATGCGCCCTCGTGCTGCACGTCGGAGAGGAGGCCCCGTGACGAGGGTCGTTCCCCACAACACGGAGGTGACGGCTCACGAGGTTCATGTCGCGCCCATTGCCCCGGCGACGAGGCCCCGGGGGGGACTAGGAAAGTGTCCAACCGGGCCCTGATCGTCTTCCTCAAGCACCCGGAGGCCGGGAAGGTGAAGACCCGGCTCGCTCCGGCGCTGGGGGTGGAGATCGCCGCCGCGCTCTACCGTGTCCTGTGCGAGGAGGCGCTCCGGGCCACGGCGCCCCGGCCGGGGGAGTACGAGAGGCTCGTGTTCTTTGCCCCGCCCGAGGCCGCGGAATCGGTGCGTGCGTGGCTTCCTGGCGTGCCGCTCCTCCCGCAGCTCGGAGGAGACCTGGGGGCGCGGATGGGCGCGGCCTTCGCTCGGGCCTTCGACCGGGGAGCGGAGCGGGTGGCCATCGTCGGGACCGACTCCCCCGCGGTCTCCCGGGCGACCGTGTCCGAAGCCCTCGACGCCCTCGACGAGGCCGACGTCGTCGTGGGACCGGCGGAGGACGGCGGCTACTACCTCCTGGCCCTGGGCCAGCCTCGAGCGAAGCTGTTTGAGGGGGTGGCCTGGAGCACTCCCGCCGTCCTCGACGAGACGCTGGCGCGAGCCGCGACGGGGGGGCTCCGCGTCCGCCAGCTCGCCCGGCTCCGCGACATCGACACGTGGGCGGACCTGCGCGCGGAGTGGCCCCGGGTGCGCGCCCTGCTCGAGACCCATCCGGACCTGAGGCGGCAGATCGAGGCGCGGCTGCGCGAGGTCCCGGAGCGGGGAGCGCGTACCCCGGCGAGCTGACGGCGGGAAGGCCGACTGACCGGCGTCGGCGGTCAGAGTCCCAGCCGGCTACGGCTGCGGATCAGGCCCAGGAATTCCTCCCGGGTGGGCTGGTGGTCACGGAAGGCCCCGAGCATGCACGACGTGGCCGCCACCGAGTTCTGCTTCTCGACCCCGCGCATGACCATGCAGAAGTGCATGGCCTCGATGACCACGCCCACCCCTCGAGGCTGGATCTTGTCCTGGATCGTCTGCGCGATCTGGACCGTGAGCCGCTCCTGCACCTGGAGGCGCCGCGAGTACAGGTCCACGAGGCGGGGAATCTTGGACAAGCCCACGACCTTGCCGTTCGGGAGGTAGGCCACGTGGGCCTTCCCGAAGAAGGGGAGCACGTGGTGCTCGCACAGGCTGAAGACGTCGATGTCGCGGATGATCACCATCTCGTCGTACTTGACGGTGAACAGCGCGTCCCCGATCACCTCTTCCGGGTCTTCGTCGTAGCCTTTGGTCAGGAACTTGAGAGACTTCGCCACCCTTTGCGGGGTGTTGACGAGCCCTTCGCGATCGGGGTCTTCCCCCAGACCGGACAGAAGCTCCCGAACCGCATCCTCCATCGACATCCTCACCTCCGTGGAAGGTAAAGAATAACTCGCCCGGGGGATTCGGACCTCCCTTGACCGGGTCATCCTGCATCATGCGGCCGTGATCATCCAGACCCCCACCGGTGGGGGCCCCGAGCGGACGGAGGAATGACGTGAGCCAGCAGCTCGCCCTGCAACGGCAGGACACCGACGCCGCACTGCTTTCGGTCCTCAAGGGCCTCGAGATCCAGCAGACACTGGGAAGCGAGCCCGTTCTCACGGCCCTGCGCCACTTCCCGGCGCAACCCGCTCAAGTCGTGCCCTTCCCCGAGGACCTCCACCCCCGACTCCGCGAAGCGCTGGTGGACCGGGGCCTCGAGGGCCTCTACACCCACCAGCGCGAGGCCTACGACCTCGTCCAGGCGGGGAAGGACCTCGTCGTCGTCACCCCCACCGCCTCGGGGAAGACCCTCTGCTACAACTTGCCGGTGATCGACCGGGTCTTGAAGGACCCCGATGCCCGGGCCCTCTACCTCTTCCCGACCAAGGCTCTGGCCCAGGATCAGCTCGCCGAGCTCCACGAGACCATCGAGGCCCTGGGGGCGGACATTGGGACCTTCACCTACGACGGGGACACCCCCCAGGACGCCCGCAAGTCGATCCGGACCCGGGCCCACGTGGTGGTGACCAATCCCGACATGCTCCACAAGGGGATCCTGCCGCACCACACGAAGTGGGTGAAGCTCCTCGAGAGCGTGCGCTACGTGGTGGTAGACGAGCTTCACAGCCTGCGAGGGATCTACGGCTCCCACGTGGCCAACATCTTCCGGCGCTTGCGGCGGCTCTGCCGTTTCTACGGATCCGAGCCCCAGTTCATCTGCACGTCGGCCACCATCGGCAACCCGCGGGAGCTGGCGGAGGCTCTCACCGAGCGCCAGATGGAGCTGGTGGATCGCAGCGGTGCCCCCCGGGGGGAGAAGTACTTCGCCATCTACAACCCTCCAGTGGTGAACCGCCAGCTCGGGATCCGCAAGTCCGCCCTGAACTCCGCCCGCGACGTCTCGCTCTCCTTCCTCTCCAAGGGCCTCCAGACGATCAGCTTCGCTCCCTCTCGCCTCGCTACCGAGGTCCTGGTCACCTACCTCAAGGAAGCCCTGGAGCGGAAGCCGGGCTCGGAGGGGATCATCCGCGGCTACCGGGGCGGATACCTCCCGCTGAAGCGGCGGGAGATCGAGCGGGGGCTGCGCGACGGCTCGGTCCTGGGCGTCGTCTCCACCAACGCCCTCGAGCTGGGTATCGACATCGGCAGCCTCGACGCGGCGGTCCTCGTAGGCTACCCGGGCAGCGTGGCCTCGGCCTGGCAGCAGGCGGGCCGGGCCGGGCGCCGCTCTGGAACGTCGGTGGCGGTGCTGGTCGCCAACTCGACGCCCCTCAACCAGTTCATCGCGAAGAACCCGGACTACTTCTTCGACTCGCCGGTGGAGCAGGGCCGGATCAATCCCGACAACCTCCAGATCCTCGTCAACCACATCAAGTGCGCGGCCTTCGAGCTGCCGTTCACCGAGGACGAGGCCTTCGGTGGGGAGAGCCTCGTCGAGATCCTGAAGTTCCTCGAGGAGGAGGGGCTCCTGCACCGGGCCGGTGACCGCTGGCACTGGACGAGCGAGTCGTACCCGGCCGACGCGGTGAGCCTGCGGTCGGTCTCCTCCGACAACTTCGTGGTCCAGGACGTGACCGGAGAGCCCCGAATCATCGCCGAGGTGGACTACGACTCGGCCCCCTCGATGGTCCACGAGAAGGCGATCTACATCCTCGAAGGGCGCACCTACTTCGTGGAGAAGTACGACCACGAGGAGCGGCGGGTGGAGGTGCGCGAGGCGGAGGTGGACTACTACACCGACGCCATCGACTACTCGAAGGTTCGCATCCTGGAGCGCTTCGCCGAGGAGCCACGACGCAACGCCCGCCGCAACCACGGCGAGGTCCACGTCACGGAGCAGGTTGTGGGCTTCAAGAAGATCAAGTTCCACACCAACGAGAACGTGGGCGCGGGCGAGCTGACGATGCCCGAGAACGAGATGCACACGACCGCGTACTGGCTGACCGTGCCCCGCGAGATCATGCGGGCGCTGCCCTTCAGCCTGGAGGAGCGCCGCGACGGGGTGGTCGCGCTCTCCTACACCCTGGGGCAGCTCGCCGCTCTCTTCCTCATGTGCGACCGCCACGACCTGGGGGTGGCCCTCGGCGACAACGGCCAGGGGGAGGCCCGGGTGGAGCGGGGCCTGCTCCGTGCCGGCTACGCCGCGAAGGGGGAGGAGTCGGGCCTCGTCCCCACCGTGCCGGAGCCTGACTTCGAGCCCAACGTCTTCGTGTACGACGCCTACCCCGGCGGCATCGGCCTCTCCGAGCCCCTCTTCCGCCTCCATGACCGGCTCGTTTCCGAGAGCCGGGCCCTCATCGCGGCCTGCCGCTGCGACGAGGGCTGCCCGTCGTGCGTGGGCCCGGCCGGCGAGGTGGGCAGCCGGGGCAAGGAGGTGGCCCTGGCCCTCCTCGACGCCATCCTGGCCGAGTAGGCTGTCCTCCCACCATGGCCCCCCGCTCCCTCCAGCAGCGCCTGCGCCGCCTCAAGCGGGTCGAAGACCCGGCCCCGGGCCTCGAGCGCCTCGAGGAAGAGCTCCGGGGCCGCTCCGGCGGAGAGGGGCCGTCCCTCAAGGCCCGCCTCGAGGCTCTCGTAGAGGCCACGGCTCGCCGCGAGCCCCGCCCGCGTCCCCCGACCCCGGCCGTGCCCCTGGAGGAGCTGGTGGACGGGATGCGGAGGGAGAACGAGCGGGGAGAGTTCTTCGCCGTCGACACCTCGGTCCACCTGGAGGAGCGCCACGGCGACGTGCCGCTGTCGCGCTGCCACACCATCGGCCCCGACACCGTGAGCATCCTCGCCGCCGAGCCCGACCTGGCCGGGTTCGACCTGAGAGAGGCGGTCTACCTGGACACCGAGACCACCGGGCTGGCCGGCGGCGCCGGCACCGCCGCCTTCCTCATCGGGGCCGGCTGGTTCGACGGCGAGCGCTTCCGGGTGCGCCAGTACTTCATGCGCGACTACCACGAGGAGTCGGCGCTGCTCCACGCCCTCGAGGAGGATCTGGCCGGCTTCTCGAGCATCGTCACCTACAACGGGCGAGCCTTCGACGTCCCCCTCCTGGACACCCGCTTCCGCCTCGCGCGGAGCCGCTTCGCCCTGGCCGACGCCCCCCACCTCGACCTCCTCCACCCGGCTCGCCGTCTGTGGAAGGCGCGCCTCGAGTCCTGCCGCCTCCAGTCCCTGGAGGTGGCGCTGCTGGGCCTGCGCCGCACCGGCGACATCCCCGGCGACGAGATCCCCCACGTCTACTTCGACTGGGTCCGTCGCCGGGACGCGCGGATGATGGCCCGGGTCTTCGAGCACAACCGGCAGGACATCGTGTCCCTGGCCGCGGTCGCGGTCCTGGCCTGCCAGTGGGTCGAGGAGGGACGGGCCGAGGACCCCCGGGACGTCTACAGCCTCGCCCGGGTCCTGGAGCGGGCCCAGCTGTACGAGCGGAGCGACGCCTGTTATCGCCGGGCCCTGGACCTCGGGGCCGGCGACCTGGAGGGCCCGACCCTCCTACGCCTCGCCTGGCGCGCCCGGCGGACCGGCGGCTACGAGGATGCGGCCCGGCTCTGGGAGCGGGCCGGCGAGGCGGGGGAGTGGGAGGGGTGGCGGGAGCTGGCCAAGCACCACGAGCACCGCACCCACGACCTGGACGCGGCCCTGCGGGCGGTGGACCGGGGCCTGCGCCTGGCCGGCGAAGGCCTGGGCCTCTCCTGGCACGTGACCGAGGGCTTCCGCCACCGCCGGCAGCGCCTGAAGAGGAAGAAGGCGCGGCGCCGGTCGAGCTGAGCACACCTCCGCCGGAGAGGGGCTACTGGATCTCCTTCTGCAGGAACTCCAGGAGATCCTGGATCAGGACCGGCTTCTTGAACACGGCCATCCCCGACTTCTCGAACTGCGGGATGAGAGGGGAGTTCGAGTAGCCGGTCATCAGCCCGATGGGCAGCCCGGGAACCTGCCGTCGCAGGGCGTCGGCCAGATCGGCGCCGTTGTGCTCGGGCATGACCAGGTCGACGAGGGCGGCGTCGTAGCTTCCGCTCTCCGCTTTCTCGATGGCCTCATCGGCCGAGGTCGTCGCGTCCACCTCGAAGCCGTGCCGGGACAGGGCTCGGGTGAGCATCTGCCCGATGCCGGGGTCGTCGTCCACGACGAGAATGCGGGACACGTTCTTCATGTGGCGTGCGTGGATGCTATCAGTGCCGCCGCCAAAGGGCTACCCGGACGTGCTTCCCGCCGGGAGGGGCGTCGCCTTGGTGTAGGAGCGCAGCGGCATCGGCGTGCCCTGCTTCCAGAATCGCGAGAGCTGCTCGAGGGCGAGGCCGGTGTTCGCCGGCGTGACGACGCTCGCGGCCAGGGTGCCGTCCTCGACCAGCTTCTGACCGAAGGTGGGGCAGCCGTCCACCCCGAGGAACTTCGCCCCGAGCAGGGCGTCGCGGTGTCCGCTGTCGGCGAGCGCCTCGCAGGCTCGCCTGGCCCCCAGGGCCAGCTCGTCGTTGCCCCCGGCCACGACCTGGACGATGGGGTCGCGGGCCTTGGCCACCCGGTACCAGTCGTTGAAGGCGACGATGCCGTCGGACTCCGTCCACGCCCCCGCCGCGATCTCCTGGAGCTCGACCTGGTCCGTCATCCGGGACTTCAAGCCCTCCAGGCGCTGCTGCGCGGCCGAGGCCCGAGCGGGCCCGGCGATGCACAGAAGCCGGCCCCCCTCGGGCAGGAGGGCTCGGACCTGGCTTCCCTGGATCTCACCCACTGCGGTGTGGTCGGTGCTCACGTTGCCCAGGGGCAGACCCGCTCCCCACGAGGCCGCGTTCTCCTCGATCGACGGTCCCCAGGCGCTCAGGATGACCAGGCCGGTCTTGCCCTTGAGCTCGCGGAGCATCAGGTCCATGGTCGATGTGCTCGCTGGCTCGGTGACCACCGCGTCCAGGGGTGGCGCGGCGGCGTCCACCAGGCGACGCTTCATGACCCGCAGCTGGTCGAATCCCGGTGCGAAGGCCACCTCGACGTCGATCCCCAATCGACGACCCTCGGTCTGGGCGGTCTCCTCCTGCAGGAGCTGGAAGTGGTTGATCTCGCCGCGCTCCTTGTTTCCGATGAGCAGGACGAAAGCTCGCTTGGCGTTCATGACAGCGTCCTCCCGAGGGCGACGATCACCCGGTGTCGCGTCAGAAAAATACACCCGCGGCCATCGCGTGACAAAGGGCCAGGCGCCGGCGCCCCCGCGGCGGCGATCGTCTACACTCGCCGGATGAGCCCCGTGACGCGCCAGCGAGTGGCCGACGCGATCGGCCTCGGGGTGATCCTGCTGGCGCTCCTCGACGTCCTGCGGCCCGCCCTCCTGATCCGGCCAACCATCGCCGCCGGGGGAGACACGCCCTGCCACTACGCGGCCGCCGCCTGGTTCCATGAGCACCTGCTCCCCGCCCTGCGGCTCCACGGCTGGTACCCGGGGGCCTACCTCGGGCACCCGCTCCTGCTCTACTACTTCCCCCTCCCGTTCGTCCTGATCTCGGCCCTGGCCGTGGTGACCGGGCTTCCCGTGGCCTTCAAGCTGGGGACGGTGCTGGGCACCTTTCTGCTGCCCCTCTTCGTCTACGCCTCGTTTCGTCTCATGCGCCTCCGGTTCCCGACGCCACTCCTCGGGGCCGCCGCCGCGCTCGTCTTCCTCTTCGTCGACGACAACCCCATCTGGGGGGGGACGATCGCCAGCACCCTCGCCGGCGAGTTCGCCTACACGTATGGCATCGGTCTGGCGACACTCTTCCTGGGCGTTCTTGTCCGTGCGCGGGAGCAGGGGAGGGGACCGGGCGCGCCCGCAGCGACCCTCGCCCTCGTGGCCGGCGCGCACGGCTACGCCGTGCTCTGGGCTGGCCTGACCGCCACCTTCGTCCTCCTGGCATCGCGCCGACCCGGGCGCGCGCTGGCCTGGCTCCTCGCGGTCGGCGTCCTGGCCTTCGCCCTCGCCGCCCCGTTCCTCGTGCCGCTCCTGGCCGAGTGGGGGTGGACCACACCCTATGACGACGCCTGGATCACCGTGTCCACGACCGGGCTTCTCCCGCCCCGGCTGTGGCCCCTGTTCGCCGCCGCCGCGGTCGGCCTCGTGGCTGCCCTGCCCGGTGGGTGGAAGGGGGGCCGGGACGATCGTCGCCTTCTCCTCCTCGGGTACGGGGCGGTGGTCGGGGGCGCCCTTGCCGCTGCGGGGCCAGCGGTGGGCGTGATCGACGTCCGCTTCGTCCCCTTCGCACAGCTCTCCCTCGCTCTGGCCGGTGCCGCCACCCTGGGGCTCGCCGTCTCGCGTCTCCGCCGGGCGGACCTCGCGGCCTTCGGCTTGGTGCTCGTGGCGGTGGTCCACGCCGATTCGGGCTCGGGCGTGGTGCGCTCCTGGGTCGACTGGAACTACTCGGGGCTCGAGGCCAAGGAGCTCTGGCCCGCCTGGAGCGCCCTCACCGACCGCCTCCGGGGCAGCGTGGCCGACCCGCGCGTGGCCGTCGAGTACGGGGCGGTTCACGAGCGTGCGGGGTCGATCCGGATGTACGAGACGCTGCCGTTCTTCTCGGGGCGCTCGACGCTGGAAGGAGTCTACAACCAGGCCAGCGTGATGACCCACCCGGTCTATTACCTGGCCTCGGAGCTGTTCGCGTCCTCACCGAAGCCGTTCCGCAGCCGGAGCTACTCGCGGTTCGACCCGGAGACCGCTCTCGAGCGGCTCCGGCTGTTCAACGTGGGGACGATCGTGGCCGTCAGCCCCGAGCTCGTCGCCGCGCTCGAGAGACGCGAGGACGTCGTCCTCGATGCCCGCGTCCCGCCGTACACCCTCTTTCGACTGCGAGACCCGGGCCCGGGCTATGTCGAGGCCCTGGCCTACGCGCCGGTCCGCGCTCCGCTCCGGGGCTGGCGTGACGCGGCCTACCGCTGGATCAGCAGCAAGCCACCAAACCGGGCGCTCCTGGTCTTCACCGGGGACGAGCGCTTCGAGTCGTTCCAGGCCGACACGTGGGTCCCCCCTCCGGCGAACCCGCTCCCGGGCGGGGTGAAGATCGAGGCCACCGTCGAGGCGGAGTCGGTCCGCATCCGGACGAACCGCCCCGGTCACCCCTTGCTCGTCAAGGTGTCCTATCACCCCCGGTGGCGGGCCGAGGGAGCGGACGGCCCCTATCTCGCCTCGCCCGGTCTCATGGTCGTGGTCCCCAGGCAGACCGAGGTGCACCTGCGCTACGTGGCGCGGACGTGGTCCGACGCGTTGGGTTGGGGCCTCGGCATCGTGACGGTCGTCGCGGGTCTCGTGGTCGGGGGCCGTCGCCGCCTCCGGGCACCGCCGGTCAGCCAGAGCCCCCGGCCGGGGAGCGGCGAGGTGGACGCGGCCGACCGGTGGATCCGCGGCCTGCCCCTGCTCCTGGTGGCCGCTCTCGCCGCGACGCGTCTTCTGCCCGCCCCGGCTCCCGCCCCCCCCGTGGAGGTCCTCTACGAGCGGGCCTCCCGTGCCTTCTCGGCCGAGCGGTTCGAGGAGGCCGCGGCGTATTCCGGTCACGGCGTGGCCCGTCTCCCCATGGCGGACTCGCGCCGGGTCGAGCTGCTCTGCGTCCGCGGCGAGGCCCTGCTCCGCACGGGGCACGCGCGCGAGGCCAGGGACGCCTTCGCCGAGGTGGTGGAGAGGTCACCGGGCGACCCCCACCGCCCCCAGGCCCTCTACTCCGGCGCGCTCGCCCGTGAGGCTGCCGGCGACGCCCCGGGGGCCGCCGAGTGGCGGCGCCGGCTCGCGCAGGAGTTTCCCGGAAATCCGTGGACCGAGCGCCTCGAGCCGATCACGGAGTCTTCGGGAGAGTGAGGCGAGTGACCCAGGGCTCAGTCGCGGCCGGAAGCCGACTCCATCTGCCGGACGATGGCGGCAGCGGCGGCGCGGGGATTCGCGACCGCGGTGATGGGACGCCCCACGACCAGGTAGTCCGCCCCCGCGGCCAGGGCCGTGGCCGGAGTCGCGGCCCGGGCCTGGTCTCCCGTCGCCGCCCCCGCCGGGCGGATGCCGGGGGTCACGATCAGGAAATCCGCCCCGCAGGCCTCGCGAATGACCGCGACCTCGTGAGGCGAAGCCACCACACCGTCGACTCCCGAGTCCCGGGCCAGGAGGGCGAGGCGGCGCACCGAATCGTGCACCGAGCCGTTTACGCCGATCTGTCCGAGGCTCTCCTCGTCGTGGCTCGTCAGGATGGTGATGGCCAGCAGGCGGGTCTTCATCGCTGGCAGGGCGCCCACCGCGGCCTCGAGCATGGCCCGTCCGCCGAGACCGTGAACATCGACGAGAGAGACACCGAGGCGGGAAGCGCTGCTCACCGCTCCCGCCACCGTGTTCGGGATGTCGTGAAACTTCAGGTCGAGGAACACGTCCTCGCCCCGGCCGACGATCTCCTGGACGAACCCGGGACCGGCGGCAGTGAAGAGCTGGCTGCCGATCTTGAAGAGGCCCACCTCGCCCGCGAGCTGGTCCACGAGGGCCCGGCCGGCCTCGGCGGTCGGGACGTCCAGGGCCACGATCAGCCGGTCGCGCGCATTCATCGACACACCTCCGGGTCGCCGGCGCTGGAGGAGCCGGGGTACTCCAGCGTCCCCACCAGGTCGCCGATGTCGTCGACCCCGTGCCTCTCGAGCCAGGCCGAGAGATCGGCGAGGATGCTCTCGTGGATGCCGGGCATCACAAAGTTCGCGGTGCCGATCTGAACCGCCCGACAGCCGGCAATCATGAACTCGAGGGCGTCGCTGGCCGAGGTGATCCCCCCGACGCCGATCACCGGGATCTTCACCGTCCGCGCGACCTGCCAGGCCATTCGCACCGCCACCGGGCGGATTGCCGGCCCCGAGAGGCCCCCGGTGCCGAAGGCCAGCTTCGGTCGGCGCGTCTCGACGTCGACGGCGAGGCCGAGGAGGGTGTTGATGCAGGACAGCGCGTCGGCCCCGGCCTCCTCGGCGGCCCGGGCGAGCACGGTGATGTCGGTGACGTTGGGGGAGAGCTTCGGGATCACCGGCAGGTCGGTGGCCTTCCGCACGGCGGCCACGACCTCATGGGTCATTCGGGGATCGCCGCCGAAGGCCATGCCACCCTTCTTGACATTCGGGCAGGAGATGTTGACCTCGAGTCCGGCGATGCCCGGCGCCCCGTCGCAGACCCGGGCGACCTCCGCGTACTCCTCCACGGTGTCTCCGCAGATGTTGACGAGGTGCACGGTATCGTGGCGTGCGACACGAGGCAGGACTTCCTTGACGAAGGCGCGAATGCCGATGCCCTGCAGGCCGATCGCGTTGAGGAGACCCGAGGGCGTCTCCGCGATGCGGGGAGTGGGGTTGCCGTCCCGCGCCTCCATGTAGAGGCCTTTCGAGACGAGGCCGCCGAGGCGTGAGAGGTCGAGCAGCTCCTCGTACTCGACGCCGTAGCCGAAGGTGCCGGAGGCCGCGATCAGTGGGTTCTTGAGTCGAAGTCCGGCGAGCTGGACGGCCAGGCTCACCTCCTCGCCTCCAGGGCGGCGCGGCGCGCCAGCGAGGCTTCCTCCCCCGGCCACCGCACCCGCGCGGCGTCGAAGACCGGGCCCTCGGTGCAGGCGCAACGGTACCGCGCCCGGGGCTCGCTCCCGTCCTGGACCTCGACGACGCAGCCGAGACAGGTGCCGATGCCACAGCCCATCCAGGGGTCGAGGCTCACCTCGGCCTCGAGGTTGCGCTCCTCGGCGAGACGCGCCACCGCGTGCAGCATGGCCTCGGGACCGCAGGCGTAGAGTCGCGCCGGTCCCGGGTGGGCCTCCAGCCACTCCGTCACCGGCGCCGTGACCCGTCCCCGGTGTCCCACGCTGCCGTCCTCGGTGGCCGGCTCCAGGGGCACGCCGGCGGCCGCGAGCGTCTCGAGGAGCGGGAGATCGTCGGAGGTTCGGCCTCCGTAGAACAGCCGGGCGCGCCCGCCGCCCGTGTCGAGCTCCTGGGCGAACAGCCGGAACGGGGCCACCCCGTAGCCTCCGGCCACGAGCAGGGCCTCGGTGTCGGGCGGCGGTGTCGCGAAGGGACGGCCGAGTGGGCCGAGGCACTGGGCGGTTTCGCCGGGCTCGAGGGCGGCCAGTGCGGCCGAGCCGGGGCCCACCTCCTTGATGAAGAGAGTGAAGGTCTCGTCCCGGGGATCGACGGTCATGATCGAGAACGGGCGCCGAAGGGGCGGCTCGGCAGAGGTCCCGGCCTTGATCATCACGAACTGGCCGGCGCGCGCCTCGCGGGCGACCTCGGGGTGCCGGAAGGTGAGCAGCCAGTAGGGTCCCCGAAGGCGGTCGCGGGCCACGACTGGGACCATCCGGTTGGCGGGCATCCGAACGATCATAACCGTGCTCCCCTGGACCCGTCGACCGGGGGCGGGGGATGGGCTAGGCTTCGGGGTCATGAAGCGCCGAGCGCTGGCGAGCGCGACGGTGGCCGCGTCGGTGTGGGCGGCGAGCCTGTGCGTGCTGACTCTCTACCTGAACCCCACCCTCCGCCTGCTCCGCGAGCTGCTCTCGCTCCTCCTTTGTCTGTTCCTCCCCTGGGCCCTCGCCGGCACCCTGGTCCTCGCTCTCGTCGCCGCCCTGTCCTGGATCCTTCCCTGGCGGCGGCCGGCGGCGCGCTCCGTGATCCCGGGGTGGCCGTTCCTCGTCTGGCTCGTGTTCCTGGCCCTCGGGGTATCCGCCGCCCTGTACTGGCACAACCTCTTGAGCTACCGGCATTCGATTCCCGTCGACGCACTGCGGGCGCTGGCCCTCTCGGCGGTCGTCACCTCGGGGGCGGCCGTCGTCCTCCTCGCGATCGGTCTCGACTACACCTTCTTCCCCCGTCACCCCCGGGCGCCGGCCGCCGCCCTCGCGGTCCTGGCCCCGGTGGCCGCCCTGGCGTTTCCCCTCGCGCTGCGCCCGGAGCCGCCCGCCCCCGCCGCCGCGGTCCCGGTTCACCTCGACAACCTCCGAGCCGCACGTCGGGTCCTGGTGGTGGGGATCGACGGCCTCGGTCCCGATGACCTGCGCGACAGCCCCGAGGGGGGCCGCATCCCCTCGCTCGTGCTGCTGGCGAACCGCGGTGCCCTCGGTCCGCTGGCCACCCTGCGGCCGACGGAGGGGCCTCCCATCTGGACGACCATGTTCACCGGGCGGCTGCCGCGCGACCACGGGATCAAGAGCTTCAGCACCTACCGCCTGCGTCTTTCCAGCAGCGAGTGGGCGCTGCTGCCGAAGGGGGCCCTCGTCGGCCGGCTCGAGCGGCTCGGCCTCGTCTCCCGCCGGCCCGTGACGTCCTCGTCGCGCCGTCGGCGGGCCCTCTGGAACGTGCTCGACGCCTTCGGGATCCCCGTCGGCCTGGTGCGGATCTGGGGCACGCACCCACCGGAGACGGTCCGGGGCTTCGTGCTGTCTCCCTACTTCTACGCCTTGCGTGCGGATCCCGAGCGCGTGGCCGGAACGCTTCACCCTCCGGGGCTTCTCGCCGAGGTCACCGCGCGGGCCCTGGGGCCGGGGGACCTGGAGGCCGGGCTTCTCCGCGAGCTGGCGGAGGCGCCATCGCCCGGCGCCTCACCTCTCGAGGATCCTGCCCTGGCCGCGCTCGCCACCAACGCCCTTGCCCCTGACCTGAGCTACGCCCGAGCCGCTGGAGTCCTCCGGGGGGCGTACGATCCACCCTTCTTCGCGATCTCGTTCCACGGCTACGACGTGGCCGGGCACCGGTTCTACCGCTATGCGCACCCCGAGGTCTTCGGTGACGTCCCGCCGGACGACGTTCGTCGCTACGGCCGCATCCTCGACCGCTACGCCTCGCTCCTCGGGCGGTGGGTCGGCGAGCAGGCTCAGCTGCTGCGGCCCGGCGAGGTCCTCGTCGTGCTGTCCGCCCACGGCCTCGAGCCAGCCCCGCTCTGGAGGCGCCTTCTCGGCGCCCTGACCGGTACGACGGTGGCCGCCGCCTCTCACGCCGGGGGCCCCGAGGGCTTCTTCCTCGCGGTGGGGGACGGCATCCGGCCCGGGGCCCGAGTCCGGGGGGCCTCGGCTCTCGACGTGGCCCCCACGCTGCTGTACCTCATGGGCCTGCCGGTGGCCCGCGACATGGAGGGCCGGGTTCTGACCGAGATCCTCGACGAGAGCTTCGCTCGACGGAACCCCGTCACCTTCATCCCGAGCTACGAGAGCCTCGCCGTGGCCCCCGCCGCCCCCGGGGCACCCCTGGAGGAGCTTCCCCCGCTCCCGGAGGAGAACCCGTGAGCCCGCGCCTGGTCCTCTTCGACATCGACGGTACCCTGGTCTCGGCCGGCGGTATCAGCGCGCGGGCCTTCGGTGAGGCCCTCCTCGAGGCCTTCGGCACCATGGGGGACGCCGAACGCTTCGACTACTCCGGCAAGACCGATCCCCAGATCGTGCGCGAGCTGATGAAGGGCGCGGGCTTCACCGACGAGGAGATCGAGGAGCGGCGCCCCCGGGCCCTCGAGGAGTACCGGAGGCGCCTGGCCACCTCGATTCGCCCCGAGCACGTCGTCCCCAAGCCCGGGATGGGACCCCTTCTCGAGGCCCTCGATCGCCAGCCCGCGGTGACTCTCGCGCTGCTCACCGGCAACCTCGAGCCCACCGCCCGTCTCAAGCTCCAGCCGGTGGACGCCAACCGGTTCTTCCCCTTCGGCGCCTTCGGGTCGGACGACGAGGACCGCTACCGCCTGCCGCGCGTGGCGCTGGCCAGGGCTCGCGAAGAGGTCGGGGTCTCGTTCGAGGGGCCGGACGTCGTGATCGTGGGAGACTCCGTCCACGACGTCCGGTGCGGCCGAGACCTGGGCGTTCGGGCGGTGGCGGTGGCCACCGGCAGAACTTCCGCCGAGCGCCTCGCCGAGGACCGTCCCGCGGCTCTGCTGTCGGACTTCTCCGACACCGGCGCGGCGGTGGCGGCCATCCTCGGCACCGAAGACTCCTGACTTCGGGGCGCGGCTTGTCCGTCACCCCTTCCTCGCGGTACGATCCGCCCGCTTTGGCGAGTCTCATTCTGATGGACGCGGCCCGGATGGGCCGCACGCTCTCACGCATCGCCCACGAGATCCTGGAGCGGCACCCCCGCGTGGCCAGCCTCGCTCTCGTGGGAATCCGGACGCGGGGAGTCCCCCTCGCGCAGCGGCTGTCCCGGCTCATCGCCGAGACCGCAGGCGCCGCTCCGGCGGTGGGCGCGTTGGACATCACCCTGTACCGCGACGACTTCACAACCCTCGCCCCCCAGCCCATCACCCGGGGGACCGACATCCTCTTCTCCATCGACGGCCGGACCGTGGTGCTCGTGGACGACGTTCTCTTCACCGGGCGGACGGTGAGGGCGGCCCTCGATCAGCTGATCGACTTCGGCCGTCCCGCGCGGATTGAGCTCGCGGTCCTCGTGGACCGGGGACACCGGGAGCTGCCCATACGGGCCGACTACGTCGGCCAGACCCTCTCGACCTCTCGACACGAGGCGGTGAAGGTGCTGCTGGGCGAGGAGGATGGACGAGACGAGATCGTCCTGGAGAAGCGCGCGCGCCGCGCCACCTCGCGGCGTCCGGGGCAGGCAACGACGACGAAGAAGCGCGCGGCGAAGAAGACGACGCCGAAGACGACCGGGAGGACCGCGAAGAAGCGGCCACCCGCAACGAAGAAGGCAGCCCCGGCGAAGGGGCGCGCCAAGACCGCCCCTGGCGGCCGGAGGAAGCGGTGAGCTTTCCCCATCGGCACCTCCTGGGCATCGAGCCCCTCGAGCCCTCGGACATCCAGACGATTCTCGACACCGCAGACGGCCTGAAGGAGATCATCGACCGGCCCATCAAGAAGGTCCCCGCCCTTCGGGGCCGCACGGTGATCAATCTCTTCTACGAGAGCTCGACCCGGACGAGGTCATCCTTCGAGGTCGCGGAGCGGGTCCTGTCCGCCGACAGCCTGTCCATTGCCGCCGCCACCTCGAGCGTCTCGAAGGGTGAGACCCTTCTCGACACCGCGAAGAACCTCGAGGCCATGAAGCCCGACATGGTGATCATGCGCCACGCTTCCTCGGGGGCCCCTCACTTCCTGGCTCGCCACTGCCGCTTTGCGGTGGTGAACGCCGGAGACGGTGCCCACGAGCACCCCACCCAGGCCCTGCTGGACGCCCTCACCCTGCGCCAGCGCAAGGGTCGGCTGAAGGGCCTGAAGGTGGCGATCGTCGGAGACATCACCCACAGCCGCGTGGCCCGCTCGAACCTGTGGCTTCTGTCCAAGATGGGAGCCCAGGTCGTCCTCTGTGGGCCACCGACGGTCATCCCCCCGGGGATCGAGGGGGTCGCGCCGGTGACCTACCGGATCGAGGAGGCCATCGAGGGCGCGGACGCGATCATGATGCTCCGCATCCAGCTCGAGCGCATGAGCGGTGGCTTCTTCCCGACCCTGCGCGAGTACTTCAAGCGCTTCGGGCTCACCGAGGAGAGGGCCCGGAGAGCGAAGAAGGACGTTCTCATCATGCACCCGGGTCCGTTGAACCGCGGGGTGGAGATCGCGAGCGAGGTGGCGGACGGGCCGTACTCGGTCATCCTCGACCAGGTGACCAACGGCGTGGCCGTTCGGATGGCGGTGCTCTACCTGCTCCTCGGAGGGAGCCCGGAGGCGGTGTCATGAGCCGGCTGCTGCTCAAGGGGGGGCGGGTGATCGACCCCGCCCAGGGCGTCGACGCGACCCTCGACGTTCTCATCACGGACGACACGGTAGCGGAGGTCGGGCCTCGTCTCTCCGCGCGAAGCGCGCAGGTGGTCGACGTGAAGGGCCTCGTGGTGTGCCCCGGCTTCATCGATATCCACACCCACCTGCGCGAGCCCGGGCAGGAGCACAAGGAGACCATCGCCACCGGCACCCGCGCGGCGGCGGCGGGGGGGTTCAGCGCCGTCTGCGCCATGCCCAACACGTCACCGGTGAACGACAACGAGGGCATCACGCGCCTGATCGTGGAGAGGGCTCGCAACGAAGCCGCGGTCCGGGTCTTCCCCATCGGGGCAATCACGCAGGGCTCGAAGGGGGTGGAGCTCTCCGAGTTCGGAGACCTGCGCGAGGCCGGCTGCGTGGCCGTCTCCGACGACGGCTGGCCGGTGGCGGACGCTCGGGTGATGCGCCGAGCCCTGGAGTATGCGAAGGCGTTCGACCTCGTGGTGATCGAGCACTGCGAGGAGCCGAGCCTGTCCCAGGAGACCTGCATGAACGAGGGCGCGGTCTCGACGCACCTCGGTCTGCGCGGGGAGCCGTCGGCGGGTGAGGCCATCATGGTCGAGCGCGACGTGCTCCTGGCCGAGCTCACCGGAGGGCGGATCCACATCGCCCACATCTCGGCCACGGCTTCGGTGGACGCGGTCAAGCGGGGGAAGGCGCGCGGGGTCCGCGTCACCGCGGAGGCGACGCCGCACCACCTCTTCCTGACCGACGAGGCCGTCCGCGAGACGGGCTACGACACCTCCACGAAGATGAAGCCACCCCTGAGGTCAGAGGGCGACCGACAGGCGGTGATCGCCGGCCTGCAGAACGGAACCATCGACTGCATCGCCACCGACCACGCGCCCCACCACGTGGATGACAAGAAGGTCGAGTACGACCACGCCGCCAACGGCGTCGTGGGGCTGGAGACGGCGGTCGCCCTGTGCCTCGATCGGCTGGTCGCCAAGGGGCTCGTGGACCTCCCCCAGCTGGTGGCGCTCCTGTCCACGAACCCGGCGCGGGTCCTCGACCTGCCTGGCGGCACCCTCGCTCCGGGATCGCCCGGCGACGTGACCGTGCTGGATCTCGGGCGGAAGCGTCAGGTCGACCCCTCCCGCTTCCAGAGCAAGGGCCGGAACACACCGTTCGGCGGATGGATCCTCAAGGGCTGGCCGGTGGCGACGGTCGTGGGTGGGAAGCTCGCCTGGGACGACCTGCGCGCGTAGCCGGTAGCCAGCTTGCCCGACCCCATCGCCGAGTACCACCGTCTCCTCGAGGCCGACGCCCCCGCCGCCGACGAGCAGGCGCGCTGGCTCCGGGAGGCCTTCGCCCGCGAGAGCGTGACGTTCGACGGCGAGCCCATGCCGAGCTTCGTCCGCCCCCACTTCGTCCCCCGTGGCGACTGGGACGCGCTCCGGTCGCAGGGCGTGCGGGTCATGGAGGTCGCCGCCCGAGTGGCCCGGGAGGTCTTCGACGGTGACGTGGGCCGGCTGTGCGCGTTCCTCGGGACCCCGGAGTCCGAGGCGCGCTGGGTCTCGGTCGACCCCGGGCCCCCGGACGTCGTGCTCTCCCGTCTCGACGCCTTCGTGACCCCGGAGGGGCCTCGGTTCATCGAGATCAACAGCGACGCTCCCGCCGGCTTCGGCTACAGCGATCGCATGGCCCGGCTATTCCAGGAGCTTCCCGTCTTCCGCGACTTCGCCCGAGGCCTCCCGGTCTCCTATCAGCGTTCGGACGCCGCGCTCGTGCGTGCCGTCGTCGGCCAGTGGCGTCCCTCGGGCGACGCCGCTCGCCCCCGCATCGCCATCGTCGACTGGGCGGAGGTCAAGACCCGGCCGGACCAGGAGATCCTCCGCGAGGCCTTCGCCGCCCGGGGCTTCGAGTGCCTGCTCGCCGACCCCCGCGAGGTCGACATCCGAGAGGGGCGTTTGCACGCGGGAGGAGCCGCCGTCGATCTGGTCTACCGCCGGGCGGTGCTCTCCGAGCTCGTCGAGGGGGAAGACGACGTGAAGGCCTTCCTCCAGGCCTACCGCCAGCGTCTGTGCCCGTTCGTCAACTCCTTCCGCTGCCGCCTCTCCGAGGACAAGGCCTTCTTCGCCGTGCTCACCGACGAGGCCTTCGCCCACCTGATGAGCGAGGAGGAGATCGGCCTGCTCTCACGCGTCCTGCCCTGGACCCGCCGGGTGGCGGAGCGCCGAACGCTCAAGCGCGGACGGGAGATCGACCTCCTGCCCTACGTCATCGAGAACCGAGAGCACCTCGTCCTCAAGCCGGCCCACTCCTACGGCGGGCGCTCGGTCTACCTGGGCTCGGAGACGTCGCCAGAGGACTGGGAGTCGGCAGCCCGGGCTGGTCTGGAAGCCCCCTGGGTCGTCCAGGAGCGCGTGACCATCCCCGAGGAGCCGTTCCCCGTCCTGGACCACGAGACCGGCGAGATGACCTTCGTCCCCCTGAAGGTGAACGCCAACCCCTTCTACGTCGCCGGGGAGGAGGCGGGCGCGGTAACCCGCGCCTCCCGCAGCTCCGTCATCAACGTCAGCGCCGGCGGCGGCAGCGTCCCGACGTTCGTCGTGGGCTGAGCCAAGGGGCCGACGGAGGATAGGCTGCCGCTCGGGACACCCAGGGATCCTGGATCGTCGAGGCCGTGGCGGCCGGGTGGCCAACCGCGGCCGCCCCGTCCCGACACGGAGCGTGAGCGGCAGCCCGGACGTCAGCAGTCGACGAGGATCTTGAGGGTCCCGGGCCTCGCGGCGTGCTCGAAGGCGGCCAGCGCCTCGGACAGCGGGTAGCG
>JAJDNS010000087.1 GCA_022340585.1 Acidobacteriota bacterium | reverse complement strand
CCTGGGCGGCAGTCTCGAGGATGTAACGTCCCGGCGGGAGGTCGACCGTACGCTTCAGCATTACGTTCCGGCCCTGCAGGCCGCTCGCGGGTCCGACCCCCTCGAGGGGCCAGTCCTGGCTGAGGCGCGCCACGAGCCGGTCGTTGTCGTCCTTCACGAAGGCAACCATCGACACGTGGACGGACCATCTGCCGGTCTCGGGAGCGGTGATCACCTCGAGCTCGCCGAGAGGGACCTCGACCAGGACGACGGCCCGAGTGGCCCGGCTGTCCGGGGCGAGGCGCACGGTCCCGGCACGGACCGGCAGCTCCCGCGGCAGCACGTCGTGCTCCAGGGCCTCGGCCAGGGACACCTCCCAGGGGTGGATCACCGGCACCCCGGGCGGCAGCGCGAAGTAACCCTTGCGGACGCGGACCTTCACGTCGTCCCGCGCCACCTCGACCGCGACGCGGCGGAACCTCCCGTCGGCTTCGGGGTGGGGCGGCACGTAGGCGATCTCGCAAGAGCTGCGGAGATCACGCGTCACCCGGTCCAGGCCAGGATGAAGGTCGTTGTTGTTGGCGACCAGGAAGCCACTCGTCCCCTCGGCCAGCTCGCGCAGGTTCTCCTGGACGTTCAGGCGCAGCAGATCGAGCCCGGCTTCCGGCCGGCGAATCTCGAGCTTGGAGACGCCACCGCCCCCACCACCGGTCCCCTGCTGCATCGCCCAGAGCTGGGCTGGCCCCATGAAGGCCTCGGCCGGGATGGCCGACTCCAGGGCGGCCTTCGTCCCGGCGTACGGGTCCGCCTCGAACAGGCCCCGGGCATCGAAGGTGTAGATGGCCAGGTTCGACCGGTTCGCTTCGCTGATCGCCGAGGAGAGGAGGTAGTCGATGTCGGGCGTCACCTCGATTCCCTGGGAGGAGTGGAGAAGCGTCTTGCGCCCCTGGACTCCGCGGAGCGAACGGGCGAGCGTGAGCAGCGGGTAGAGCGCGTTGCGACCCCTCTCCTCGCGCATCATGAGGTTCTCGAAGTACCTCATGTCCGACAGGACGGCCGCCATGGCGACGGCCGCGCGATCGCCGGTCGAGCCGACGCCGTGGGGCTGTGCCTTGGTGTCAGCGGCCAGGTCGACGACCTGGTCGTAACGAACGTCGGCGCCCCACGTCGCGGCCTTGATCGCGGGCTCGATGGACCTCGGGCGTTCGGTGAAGGGGTCCGAGGTGGCCTGGAGAGGGCCTCGCCCCTCGGCGTCCACGAGCCGCAAGGACGTGACGGTCACGGGCTGGCCGTCCTCGAAGACCTGGATCTCGTCCGCTCGAAGGTCGCGGATCAGGTCGCCGTCCTCGTCGCGGACCACCAGGTCGAGGCGAACGAGCTCGGTCCCGGCCTCGAAGACGGGCGGGGTCTCCGGGCCTTCGGGGGCGGTGGACGGCTCCTGGCTGGAGACGAGGGTCGCTGCGGCGGTCAGGGCGAAGGCACCGACCAGGCTTCTGTGCATCTGGGCCTCCCGAGATCCCCAGAGTGGGAGCAAGGGGCGTACCGCCCCCGGGCCCGTCCGTCCTCCGCCCCGGCCCCGTGATCCCGAGCCATTGTCACCCGGTTCCCGGGGCGGGAGCTCCTCCATCCGTGCCAAGGCACCCACCGCGCGCGAGAGCACCAACCGGGCCCCGTCCCCTTCCGGGGACGGTGGTGTCCGGCATCGGCGACTCTGTGGCGTGTGATACCTTCGCCGCACCTCCGTATATCGGGATGGCATGGGTGGCGTGAGACTCCTCGAGTGGCTGGTTCCCCTCGCCGGTGAAGAGACCCTCGACTGGGATGCGGTCTACCGGGAGGAGCTGCCCCGCGTCTACAACTTCCACCGGTACCGGGTCGTCGACCAGGCCACCGCCGAGGACCTGACCTCGATCACCTTCGAGAAGGCGTGGCGGGCGCGGGGACGCTACCGGAAGGACCGGGCCGCGGTCGCGACCTGGCTCCTCTCCATCGCGCGCAACGTGGCCATCGACCACTTCCGGCGGGCGAAGACCCGCCTGGAGGCGCCTCTCGAGGACGAGACGGCGGCGGACAGCGTCACGCCGGAAGACGAGGCGGTGCGCCGCGAGGAGCAGCGCCGACTTGAGGCCCTCCTCGCCGGCCTGCCCGCCCGGGAGCGCGAGCTGGTCGCCCTCAAGTACGGGGCCGGCGCCACCAACCGTGCCATCGCGACGCTCACCGGGCTCAGCGAGTCGAACGTGGGGACGATCCTGCACCGCACGGTCGCCGCGCTGCGCGCCGCGTGGGACGAAGGAGGCCGACCGTGAACGATGAATTCCTGTCCAGATTCGGCGAGGAGCCGCGCCCCGAGTTCGCCGGCGGGCTGAAGCGCCGCCTCGACGAGATCGAGGCCGAAGCCGCGGAGCGGGCCCGCCGGCCGTGGTGGCCCCGTCCGGCCTTCGCCGGCGCGTTGGCGGCGGCGGTCGTGGCCGTGGCCTTCACCCTGCCCCCGGTGCGAGCGGTGGCCCGGGAGTTCCTCGACCTGTTCCGGGTGCAGCGTTTCGCGGCGGTGCCCGTGGACCCCGAGCGAATCGACCGGCTCCGGACGGGCGGGATCGACCTCAAGACCTTCGTCGGCGACCAGGTCGAGGTCCTCGACCCGTCCCAGGAGCCCGAGGTCGTGGAGTCCCCGGAGCTGGCCTCGGCCCTGGCCGGAGTCGACATCCGGCTCCCGGCGGCGCCGCCCCACGACGCCACCCTCGAGGAGGTCGCGGTCGTGCGCCCGGGCGCCTTCCGGATCCGGATCGACACCGCGAAGCTGAGTGAGCTCGCCACGCTCCTGGGTGTCGAGAACGCCCGCGTCCCCGCGTCCTGGGACGGGGCGACGATCGAGGTCCACGCACCGCCGGCCGTCGCCCTGCGCTACGACCGTGGCGACAGCCGATTCGTGCTGGTGCAATCTCCGGGGCCCGAGGTCGCCCTCCCCGACGGTGTCGACCTCGCCGAGCTCGGCGCGCTCGGCCTGGAGATGGCAGGAATGAGCGCGGAGGAGGCCCGGCTGTTCGCGGCCCGGATCGACTGGCGCAGCACCCTTCTCGTTCCGATCCCGGCCGAGGGCGGGAGCTTCCGCGAGGTGGACGTCCGGGGAAGGAAGGGCCTCCTCGTCTCCGGTCGCCAGCCGGACCGGACCGCCGAGGACGGCACGAGGCGGCCCGGCCGCTGGCACTCGGTGCTGCTCTGGGCCGACGAGGACCGGGTCTACGCCGCCGCGGGACCGGGTCACGGGCTCGAGATACTCGAGATGGCGGAGTCGATCGACCAGGGATGAGCACACCGGCCCTCGAGGCCCACGCCCTTCGAAAGGAGTTCGGCTCCAACGTCGCGGTGCGCGAGCTGACCCTGACGGTGCCCGAGGGCGAGGTGTTCGGCTTCCTGGGACCCAACGGGGCGGGCAAGACGACCTCCATGAAGATGCTCCTCGGCCTCGTCCGCCCCACCTCCGGCGACGGCCGCATCCTCGGTCGCCGCCTGGGCGATCCCCGGGGGCGGGCCCGGGTGGGCTACCTGCCCGAGCACTTCGCCTTCCACGAGTGGCTCGAGGGACGGGAGCTGCTGCGGTATCACGCCCGTCTCCTCGGGCTCCCGTCACGGGGCCTGGACAACCTGGTCGAGGAGCGCCTTCGACGGGTGGATCTCGAGGGCGCCGCCTCCCGCCGGGTGCGGGAGTACAGCAAGGGGATGAAGCAGCGGCTCGGCCTCGCCCAGGCCCTTCTGGGCGAGCCGGCCCTCGTCTTCCTCGACGAGCCCACGTCCGGGCTGGACCCTCTCGGGCGCCGTCTGGTCCGGGACGTCATCCGCGAGCTGCGGGCGGAGGGCACCAGCGTCTTCCTGAACTCCCACCTGCTGAGCGAGGTCGAGATCACCTGCGACCGGGTGGCCTTCGTCAAGGACGGGCGCGTGGTCCGGGAGATGCGCCTGGGGGAGGAGGAGCGCGACCTCGAGGTCGAGATGCGTCTCGACCGGCCCGCGGCCGGGCTCACCGACGGGCTCTCCCGCTTCGGCCGCGACGCGCGCTCCGACGGGGACCGGCTCCTCCTCCGGGTGGACAGCGAGGACCTCGTCCCGGAGATCACGCGGTGGCTCGCCGGCGAAGGCGTCGGGCTCTACCGCCTGGCCGCGCGGCGACCCTCGCTCGAGGAGATCTTCCTGGAGGTGATCGGGGATGCCCCCGTCGTCGGATGAGGCCCCGTCCGTGACCCCGGCGCGGACGACGACCTGGCCCCGCGGCGTCGCCACCGTGGCGCGGCTCACCTTCACCGAGGCCCGCCGCCGCCGCATCCTGGCCGCGGCGCTCCTTCTCGGCGGGGCGTTCGTCGTCCTCTTCGGGATCGGGATCTACTTCATGGGCCGCGACATCCGGGCCCACGCACCCCCGGCCCAGCAGGCGCTCTTCCTGAACCTCCTCACCCTCACCGCGCTCTATGCGGCCAACTTCCTGATCGTCATGACCTCGGTCCTCGTCACGGTGGATACCCTGGCGGGCGAGATCGCCTCGGGGGTGATCGAGACGCTGTGCACCAAGCCCGTGCCGCGAGCGGTGGTGGCGCTGGGCAAGTGGCTCGGCTGCTGGCTGATCCTCGCCCTGTACGCCTCGGTGCTGTGCGGGGGTGTGCTCGTGGTGGCGCGGGTCGTCGGCGGCACGACGCCCCCAGGGGCGGGCTGCGGTCTCGCGCTCATCCTCCTGGAGGGCACCGTCCTCCTGACCCTCGCCGTGGTCGGCGGAACCCGCCTCTCGAGCCTCGCCAACGGGGTGACCGTCCTCGGGCTCTACGGCCTCGCCTTCGTGGGGGGCTGGATGGAGCAGATCGGGACAATGGCCGGCAACGCCACCGCCCGGTACATCGGGATCGCGGCCAGCCTCCTGGTGCCGAGCGAGTCCCTGTGGCAGCTGGCTGCCTACCACATGCAGCCCTCGATCGCCCGCGACGTCCAGATCGGACCGTTCCTGACGGCGTCCGTGCCGAGCCCGGCCATGGTGATCTGGGCGGTGGGCTACGTGCTGGTGGCCCTCGGGGCGGCACTCCGGCTCTTCCACACCCGGGACCTCTGAATCCACGACACGGAACGATCCGTCCAGACGCTGGACCCGGCCTCCGCCCGCCCCTCGCCGGGGTCGATATCGCCTCGGCCCAACTTGTTCTTCGTGAGTTGCTTACAGGAAATGAGAAGCGTGCCCCAGGTCTGGCACGGGCGGTGCCAGAGACGGGGCCAGTGCGTGGCCCTCACGTCCGCCCCTATCCCTCCAAGGCATCTCATCGGGGAGGAGGTGGGGGCCCGCTCCCTCCCTCGGAGACGACGCTCTGCCAAGGCATCCGGCCATGGGCCGGGTCCGTCCTGCCAGGGAAACAATCACCATGGCGGAATCGTGTCCTTGGCCAGGGCATCCGGCCGCAGGCCGGTTCGGTCCTCAGCTGACCGGCAGCACTTCCAGCAGCCACTCGCGGATGTCGGCCACCTCCTCCGCGCACACGCTGTGGGGCATGGGATAGGTGTGCCAGTCCACGGGGTAGCCCTGCGCGCGGAGCCGGTCGCGCGAGCCCACGCCGAGGGGGAGGGGGACGATCGGGTCTTCGGTGCCGTGGGCCATGAACACCGGCACCGCCGCGTTGGCGGGATGGGCCTCGGCTTCCAGCGTTCGGGCCAGCGGCAGGTAGGTGGAGAGCGCGAGGACTCCGGCGAGACGCTCCGTCTCCCGCAGCGCGGTGTGGAGCGCCATGGCCCCACCCTGGGAGAAGCCGGCGAGGACGATCCGCTCGGCCGGGAGGCCTCGATCCTTCTCACGATCCACGAGGGCTCGGATTCCCGCGCCCGACTCCCGGATGCCGGCCTCGTCCTCCTCCGAGCGACGGTCGAGACCGATGATGTCGAACCACGCGCGCATGGGCATCCCGCCGTTGAGGGTGACCGGACGGATCGGGGCGTGGGGAAAGACCCAGCGAATGGCCGGGCCGGGGGGGAGCTTCAGCTCGAAAACGAGGGTCTCGAAGTCGTGCCCGTCCGCGCCGAGGCCGTGCATGAGGATGACGGCGGCGTCGGCGGGGCGCTCGGGTTCGATCTCGACCGCCGGGAGCAGCTCCGCGCTCAACGGGAGGGCTCGGCCAGCCGCTCGGCCAGGCGCTTGCGCACGTCGTCGGGCATGCGGGGGGGAGCGCAGCTGTGGCAGATCCGGGCGAGGGACTCGAGGTCTCCCCGGAGGCCCTGGCAGGGCTCGCACTCCGCGAGGTGGCGCTGAAGCTCCTCGCACACGACGTCGGGCAGGACGCCGTCCTCGTATTCGGTCAGCTGCCGCAGCAGCTCGTCGCACGTCATGTCTGGGCCTCGTCGGCGGACGGTGTCGCCTCCCGCCCGCGGAAATGATCGGTGAGCCGGGCGCGGAGCTTCAGCCGCGCGCGGTGGAGGTGGACTCGCACCGCTCCCGGGGTGAGGTCCAGGATCTCCGCCACCTCGCCGGTGGGTCGATCCTCGGTCTCCTTCAGCTCGAAGACCGCTCGCTGCAGCGGGGTCAGGACCTCGAGGGCCCGCTCCAGGGCCTGCTTGGCCTCCGCGCCGAGGAGCACGTCGTCGGGAGGACGGGCCCAGGATCCACCGTGGGCCAGGCGGTCGTCGTCGGGCGTTAGCTCGTCCGACTCCTCCTCCGGCAACGGCTCGTACCGCCGGCGGCGGCGGAGCAGGTCGATCGACTTGTTGAAGACGATGCGGTGGAGCCAGGTCCCAACCCGCGAGCCTCCCCGAAAGCCATCCGCCTTCTCGAGCGCGGAGGCGAAGGCCTCCTGCACGGCGTCGGCGGCCAGGTCGGGGTCCCGGGTGGTGCGGAGGGCGAGGGCGTACAGCCGGTCGCCCTCCTCGACGAGGGCCCGGGACAGGACCTCGCGGCGCGAGGCCTCGGCCCCGTCCGGGCCCGGGCTCATGCGCTGGCGGTTCCGGCTCCCGCCGGGCTGAGCTGCTTCTCCACCATCTCGGCGATCATCGGGTGCGGCAGCGCGCCGACTCGCTGCTCGGCGACCTTGCCGTCCTTGAACACCAGCAGCGTCGGGATGGACCGGATCCCGAACTCCCCGGCGATCTCGGGGTTCTCGTCCACGTTCAGCTTGCCGACCTTGGCCCGCCCGGAGAACGACTCGGCCACCTGCTCGACGGCAGGCGCGATCATCCGGCAGGGCGCACACCAGGCCGCCCAGAAGTCCACGAGCACGGGGCCGTCGGCCTCCATGACTTCCTTCTTCCAGTTCTCAGAGGTCAGAACGACCACGTTCTCGCTCAAATTCGGTCTCCTCTCTGTGCCAGGGACACGGTATCCGCCACGGGCTCGTTGTCCTCGGCCAAGGCAGCCGGCCTGGGGCCGGTTCGGTCCTGGTCAGAACGCCGACGGGCATCACACCCGCCGACAGCATCGCACATCTCTTGGACGCCGGGGAGCCCCAAACGTTACAGCCAGGGCATTTCGGCCGCAAGTCACTCCAGAACCGGGATTTCCGTGTACACTCCCGGGCGTGACACGCTGGATTCGGACCTCGGAGGAGCTGGCGGATCTGGCTCGCTCGCTCGCCGAGTGCCGGACCATAGCCCTGGACACCGAGTCGGACAGCCTCTACCACCACTTCGAGAAGGTCTGTCTCGTCCAGATCGCGACCGACCGCGGGGACGCCGTCCTGGTGGACTCCCTGGCGGTTCGGGACCTTTCCCCGCTCGGGCCCGTCCTCGCCGACCCCGGGATCGTGAAGGTCCTCCACGGCGCCGACTACGACGTCACGACCCTCAAGCGCGACTTCGACGTCTCCTTCGCGAACCTGTTCGACACGATGATCGCGGCGCGCTTCCTCGGGATGCCCGGGATCGGCCTGGCGGCGGTGGCGGAGGCGGAGCTGGGGGTCAAGCTCTCCAAGGCCAACCAGAAGGACGACTGGTCGCGGCGGCCCCTGACCCGGCAGCAGGAGGCCTACGCCCTGGCCGACGTGCTGCACCTCGTGGCCCTGCGCGGCCGACTGGAGGAGAAGCTCGAGGGGCTCGGCCGGCTCGAGTGGGTCCGGGAGGAGTGCGAGGCGGTGGCCACCCTCGAGCCCAAGGTGCGGGGGCACGATCCCGAGGCCTACCTGGGCATCAAGGGGGCACGACGTCTCCGCCCCCGCCAGCTCGCGGCGCTGCGCGAGCTCCACGTGTGGCGCGAGGGGCGCGCCGAGAAGACCGACCGGCCGGCCTTCAAGATCCTCGGGAACGAGGCGTTGCGGAAGCTGGCGGAGCGGCGGCCGCGGACCCTGGCCGAGCTCCGCCACGCTCCCGGGGTGCTGCCCCGATTGAGGGGGCAGGCGGACGAGATCCTGGCCGGGCTCCGCCGGGCCGCCGAGCTGCCCGACACCGAGCTGCCGGTCATCCCCCGCACGCCGCGCCCGGTCGTCTCCAGCGCCCAGGCCCGGAGGGCCGCGCACCTCAAGGAGTGGCGCAACGGGCGAGCCGCGGAGCTGAAGGTGGAGGTCTCGGTGGTGCTGCCCCAGCGCCTCATCGACCGCCTGGCCGAGGCGGCGCCGCGGGACGCCGCGGCCCTGGACGCGATCGAGGGGCTGCGTCGGTGGCGCGTGGAGGCGTTCGGCGACGAGATGCTGGCCGCCGTCGCCGCCGCGGAGGCGGAGGAGAAAGAGCCATGACTGGCGGCGGAATCGTCCCGGGCCGTCTATCATGGGTGGCTTGAAGTTCGGGAAGTTCGAGATCCTGGCCGAGCTCGGCCAGGGCGCCATGGGCAAGGTCTACCGGGCTCAGGATCCCATCCTGGATCGGCCGGTGGCGCTGAAGACCGTCTCCCCGGCTCTGCTCACCGGGAAGGACACCCTCGCCCGCTTCCGCCGCGAGGCCCGGGCGGCCGCCCGCCTCCAGCACCCGAACATCGTCACGATCTACGAGCTCGGGGAGGTGGAGGGCACTCACTTCATCGCCATGGAGCTCATCGAGGGCATGGAGCTGGGACAAGCCCTGAACCCCATCGATCGATTCACGGTCGAGCAGAAGGTCCGGATGATGGTGGGGGTCTGCCGGGGGCTCGATTTCGCCCACAAGATGGGGGTGATTCACCGCGACGTGAAGCCCGCCAACATCCTGGTCACCAAGGATGGTTCGGTGAAGCTCCTCGACTTCGGCATCGCCCGGCTCGGGGAATCCGACATGACCCAGACCGGGATGGTCCTGGGCACCCCGAGCTACCTCTCGCCGGAGCTCCTCCAGGGCGCCAAGGTGACCACTCGAGCGGACATGTGGGCGGTGGGGGTGATCCTCTACGAGGTGCTCTCCGGGCGAAGGCCCTTCGAGGCGAAGACCATCGGGAGCATCATCCACAAGATCATTCACGAGCCCCTGCCTCCTCTCGACGCCCGCAAGCTCGGCCTGCCCGAGGCCCTCGTCGCCGTGGTGGAGCGGGCCCTCGACCGGGAACCCGAGCGCCGGTTCTCCAACCTGGGCGAGATGGCCGCGGCCCTCCTCGGGGCCATCGGCGCCACCCCCCCACCCGAGACGCCCCTCGACCCGGCTGTCCGCCAGCGGGGGTACGAGCTGAACTTCGCCGAGGCGAGACGGCTGCTGGCCGGCGAGGACCTGTCGGGCGCCCTCGAGGCGGCCCGCCGCGCCCAGTCGCTGGAGCCGACCCGGACGGGCATCGTCACCCTGATCAAGGTCATCGAGGAGCGCCTCGCCAGTGCGTCCACCCTGAGGCGCTCTCCGGGAGCCGGGACCCCGGCTCCCCCGCCATCCTCCCGGGCGGTCACGACCACGCCGTCCGGGGGCCTCCCCGTGGCGCTGGGCCCTCTCGACTCGGCCGTCCTCCGGGCCCGGGGGGCGGGAGCGCTCCGCGACCAGGGCGCCTTCGGTGAGCCGCCCTCCACGAAGGAGGTGGCCCTGTCCCCGGTCGCCGACCGGCTGGCACTCGCGGGGGCAGACGGGGCGATCCGGCTCTGGGACCTGCGCTCGCGCACCCGGGTCCACGTCCTCCGGACGGCCCTCCACCAGCGCTCGGGCCACGACTCCGCGGCGCTGGCCCTCGGCTTCTCTCCGGACGGGGCGCTGCTCGCCTCGGGCCACGTCGACGGGGCGGTCCACCTGTGGGACATGGCGAAGGGGGAGGCGGTCCCGGTGAAGCTGCGGCACGACGGGGCGGTGAGGGCCCTCGCCTTCTCCCCGGACGGAGCCACGCTCGCCACCGGCTCGCAGGACTCCAACCTGCGTCTGTGGGACGTGGGCGCCGCCGTCGCCGGCGACGGGCGGCGCGTGCTCGTGCGTCAGCCCTCGGCGGTCACCGCGCTGGCGTGGGGCGCCGGAGGAGAGTGGGTCCTCACCGGTCACATGAGCCGGGTTCTGCGCCTCATCGATCCCCTGCGAAGCCGGCTTCTGGCGACGCTGCGGGGACCGGCGGCGCAGGTCACCGAGCTCGAGCTCTCCCCGGACGGTCGGTACATGGCGGTGGGCAGCCGCGACCGAAAGGTGCGCCTCATCGACCTCGGCTCGCGCGAGGAGGCGGCGACCCTGAGCTTGTCACGGTCCGCGGAGTCGATGTGCTTCCTTGCCGACGGCGCGTTTCTGGCCACCGTGTCCGGGGACAACGCCGTGCAGCTGTGGGACCTCGAGACCCGCACCCCCGCCGCCGCGCTGTGGGGTCCGAGCGGCGAGAGCTTCGTGGGCCTCGCGCTCTACGGCGAATGGAACCACCTGGCCGTGGCGCTCGGCGACGGTCGGATCCGCACCTGGGGACCGGCGGCCTGAGCTGAGAGAGCTGAGGCGCCCCAGACGCGTCCCGCCAATGCCGTAACGACGCACGAACGGCTCACTAGGGCAGAGGCGACTGAGCTCTCCCTCCTGCGCGTCGCCACGCGGCGGCGAAGAGCTGATCAGTCAGGATCAGTCAGCGTCAGAGTGAAGGTCAGCTCGACCGAGCCCGCATCGCCCTCGATAGCTGTCGGGTCCGATATGGAGATCGCCGGCGCGGGTGTCGCGGCCACGAATTCGTAGGCTCCTATGTCGATGACACCCACGGTGGGCCGGGCCGTTGCGGCTTCCAGGGGATGGGGCGGGCCGGGCGGCACGAAGGCCGGCGTGTCGAGCGGTTTGGGGATCTCGGCGAAACCGCCGGGTGGTGCCGGCGAGGGGGCTCCGGCATCGGCGAGCGAGCTCTCCGCATCCAACGTGAAGTCGTCGCCCCCCGCATTGGAGAACCCCGGATTCGCTTCCGTCACCGTCTGGATCCATCCCTCCGGGATGGTGGTGCCAATGGGTACCCAGTTGTTTGACCCCGCGACCTGCCTCCCGTTGAGCCAATTGGCTTCAACGGTTCGCTCCATCGTCACGCTACCCCCGCCCGTGCGGAAGAAGACGTTGTTGTGGACCTCAAGGCTCTCGATCCCGTCGAAGATGCGAAAGATCGGTGAGCTCCCGGGCACGATGATGGTGTTGTTGACGAAACGGTAGCGGCCATTGCTCTCACCCGTGCCGTCACCACCAAGTCGCGTGACGAACCAGTTGCCGTTCGATCCCTTTCTGATGATGAGGTTACCAACGACGTCCCCGTCCTCCCGAGCGGCTCCGGGAGAAGATGTCTCCGAGCCGATCAACTCCAGCTCGTGGTAGTAGGCTCCCTCGAGGCGGTTGTAGTAGATCTCGTTGCGAGCGGCGCGCGACTTGACGTTGTTGCCACCGGTGCCGTCGTGCACCCAGTTGTACTGCATGCGAAAGACCGAGTCCGGGTAGGCCTCCTGGTCTGCCGACATGTAGATCTGGTGGTTCTGCGTCCCCGAGCCACAGTTGTAGATCTCGGAGAACTCCAGCGTCAGCGACCCGGAGCCGCTGTCTGCCCCGAGAATGCCCTGCTGTGGGCAGTCGTGAACCTTGAGGTAGCGTAGAGTGAGATCGTCGGATTGGTGATAGACGCAGCGCCGGGCGCCTCCCGTGACCTCGAAGTTCTCGAAGACGTAGTGATCGCCGCCGCCCTCGTACGAGACGAATTCGACGGTGTTGTCACCACCGGAGATGATGGGTCGCCGGCCGTTGGTCGTGGTTCCCCGGATCACGATGGGGTTCCCGGCCGCGCCCGGCCTCCGGAAGCTCACCCCTCCGGGATAGGTGTGGTCGCCGTCGACCTCCACCACGTCGCCTGGACCTAGAAGGTTCACCACATCCTGCAACGTGGCGTACGGACGGCCCGGTCCCACCCGGTAGGTGCCCGCCCAAGCACCGCCGGCAGCCAGGACGAGCATCGACCCGGTCAGCAGGATCACCGACCGGCGCTGAAAGCGGAAGAGGGGAGAGGTCGGGGCACGCATAGAAGGGTCCCTTCGGTCGCCAGACTGGCTGTCCGGCGACGATGAATGTCACGCCTTCACTATCGCCGCCACCCCATGGAGGCGCAGTGATGCGACTCACTCCTCAATGAGCCGGATGCACGACTGCTCCCGAGTGTCGTCGTCCCTGCCCGTTCATAGCATCTCGCACCGGCTCTATTCCTCCCCCCCGAGTGAGCGGATGCGTTCCTCGTCCTTCCACTGGTCCAGGCGGTAGAGCGCAAAGTCGTACTTCACCGGGTCGCCGGGGTCGAAGCGCCGCAGCCGATGGGTGATGTCGACGGCCATGGCCCAGCCTGGCGAGCGGTACCGCGTGAATCGCAGGCGCCGGGCGATGGCCCGCGTGTGGGCGTCGAGGGGCAGGACGAGCTGACGGGGGTCCGGGCGGCGCCACACCCCGAGGTCCACACCACCCTTCCGGGCCATCCAGCGGAGATAGAGGTTGAGCCGCTTGCAGGCGCTCCCACCTTCCGGCGAGGGGAAGAAGTACCGCACTCCGGCCCGGTCCGGCAGCCGGCGACCACCATAGAGGCCGCCGTCGTCCAGGGCCAGGGCCCGCCGGGAGAACGACGCGAGGGCGGGACCGACGTCGGGGTCGTCGGGGTTCAGGCCCTCGCCGAAGAACGCCTCGATCGAGCCGTGCGAGGCCCGCATCTGGGCGGCGAAGGCAAGGAGGCAGGCGACGTCGCGCCCATCCAGCCACCGGTGACGGAAGGCGCTCAACCGGCGAGCCAGCTCACGCGGCTCCGCCGATGCGACCTCCGCCGCCGGACGAGAACCGAGGACGTCGAGAACGGCGACGATGCTGCGCTTGATCTGGACGACACCGCCGAAGGCCAGGCCCGAGGCCACCAGACCGACGACCTCGCGGTCGGCCGCCGTGGCCTGCTCCCGCACCAGCTCCAGAGGATCGGGGTCGAGCAGGCGCCCGTCGTAGTGCCGGTACAGCTCGTCGAGCCTCCGCTTCAGTTCGCTGGCGCGCATCGCGACATTGTGCCCCGGGACGGCCGTCGCGGTGTGCTCGCGGCAGGAGACGCCGGCGCGCTCGAGGGTCTTGCCTCCTCGACGAGGCCTGCATACCATCGCGGCATGGCCCACAAGCGCGATTTCCACGACGGACGAGACGACGGCCTCACCCCCCTCGAGAGCCTCGACCTGGACGCGGCGACGTCGTTCAGCGACCTTCTCCGGGGAATGTCGAGGACCGCCTTCAGCGGCCGCTCCCTGGGCGAGGCCCTGGAGGTGACGACGGCGATGGTGAAGGACCCCGACTGCAGGGTGGTCCTCACGCTCTCCGGGGCCATGACCATCGCCAAGATGGGGAGGGTCATCTCGAAGATGATCGACACCGGCATGGTGCAGGCCGTGGTCTCCACCGGGGCCCTCATGGCCCACGGCCTCTCGGAGGCCATGGGGCTCGTCCACTACCGGCACGACCCACGGATGTCGGACAAGGAGCTCTTCGAGAAGGGGTACAACCGGGTCTATGACACGCTGGAGATGGAGGAGAACCTCAACCGCATCGAGGCCTTCAACGCCCGGGCCATGGACCGGCTGGGGGAGGAGCGGGAGCTGTCGAGCGAGGTCGTCTGCCGCACTCTCGGCGAGCTGCTCGCCGAGGAGGATGAGGGGGAGGGCGTGCTGCGGAGCGCCTACCTCGCGAAGGTCCCGATCTACGTCCCCGCCTTCACCGACTCGGAGCTCGGCCTCGACCTGGCCACCTGGACCATGAAGCGCGCCCAGAAGGAGGGCGTCACGGATATCGAGGGGCTCCTGGAGCGGGTCCCCCGCTTCAACCCGTTCCTCGACCTGCACAGCTTCGCGAGGTTCGCCACCGCGGCGAAGCGGCTGGGGATCTTCACCATCGGCGGAGGTGTCCCCCGCAACTGGGCCCAGGAAGTCGGACCCTTCATCGACGTGATGAACCACCGTCTGGGGCTGGAGCTGGACTCCCCGCGCTACCGCTACGCGGTGCGGATCTGCCCCGAGCCCGTCCACTGGGGTGGCCTCAGCGGCTGCACATACTCCGAGGGGGTGTCCTGGGGAAAGCTCATCCCCCCCTCCGAGGGCGGCCGCTTCGCCGAGGTCTACGCGGACGCCACCGCGGTGTGGCCGCTGCTCATCAAGGGAGTGCTGGAGGAGCTCGGCCCCTGACCCCGGCCCGAGGCTGCGGGCCTCCGGGAAGCTGCGGTATGCTCCGTGCCGATGGCACGGTTGGCGGAGGGTTTGACGAAGGGCGCAGACGGTCTCGTGCGCTGCTTCTGGGCGGGGAGCGATCCCCTCTACCTGCGCTACCACGACCGGGAGTGGGGCCTTCCGGTCCGCGACGACCGGAGGCTCTTCGAGAAGATCTGCCTCGAAGGCTTCCAGGCCGGCCTGAGCTGGCTGACCATCCTTCGGAAGCGCGATCACTTCCGCAACGCTTTCAAGGACTTCGACTTCCACGCGGTGGCGCGCTTTCGGGACCGCGACGTGAGCCGCCTCCTGAACGACGCGGGCATCGTGCGGCACCGGGGGAAGATCGAGTCCACTATCAACAACGCCCGTCGGGCCCGGGCCCTGGAGAAGGAAGCAGGGTCCGTGGCCGCCTTCTTCTGGCGCTTCGAGCCCGACGCCAGGTCGCGTCCGAAGCGGCTGACCCGGTCCGTGCTCGCGGGGATGTCGAAGACCCCGCAATCTCTCGTCGTGAGCCGGGAGCTCAAGCGGCGGGGGTGGACCTTCGTGGGCCCCACCACGGCCTACGCGTTCATGCAGGCCATGGGCCTCGTGAACGACCATCTCGAGGGCTGCGCGTTCCGCGAGCGGGCCGAGAGAGCACGCGCGCGCTTCCAACGCCCGAAGGAGACCTCGTCATGAAGAGAATGATCCCGACCCTCCTCGTCGTCCTCGGCGCCGCCGCCATCGCCGCCGCCGGGCCCGCGGGCACCGTGTCGTCCCCCGACGGCAGGGTGGAGATCGGCTTCAGTCTCGGTCCCGCGGGCGAGCCCCTCTACTCGGTGACCTACGGCGGCACGCCCATCGTGGCCGAATCCGCCCTGGGCCTGAGGCTGCGCAACGGCCCTCCCCTGGCCGCCGGCTTCGAGGTCGCGGGAATCGGGCACGCCAGCCACGACGTCCCCTACACCCTCGCGGCCGGACGCACCCGGGAGGCCCGGGACCGATGCGAGGAGATGACGGTGGAGCTCCGGGAGACCGGGGACCGTCCCCGCCGGATGACCCTGGTCTTCCGCGCCTACGACGAGGGGGCGGCCTTCCGCTACGTCCTGCCCGAGCAGGAGCACCTCACCGGCGTGGAGATCGCTTCCGAGGAGTCGCAGTTCCGCTTCCTCGGCGACCACCGGGCCTGGGTCCTGGAGCTGGAGTCGTTCACCACCAGCAACGAGAGCGAGTTCGTCCCCATGCCCCTCCTGGGCATCAAGCCCCACACGATCGTGGGCCCACCCCTGACCATCGAGCTGGGCGACGGGCTCACCGTGGCCCTGGCCGAGGCCAACCTCGTCGACTACGCCGGGGTCCACTTCGCTCGCCTCGAGGGCGGCAACCAGTCCCGGAACCCCGTCCTCGTGACGAGGCTGGCCCCTCTGCCCTCCTACCCCGGGACGAGCGTCATGGGACACACGCCCCTCCGATCGCCCTGGCGCGTGCTCATGGTCGCCGACCGTCCCGGGGCCCTGGCCGAGTCCACGATCCTCTGGAGCCTCTCCGACCCCAGCCGCATCGAGGACACCTCGTGGATCCGGCCGGGGCGGGTGTCCTGGGATTGGTGGAATGGACCGGCTATTCCCGGGGCCGACTTCGAGGTGGGGATGAACGATGCGACCTTCGAGCACTTCATCGACTTCGCCGCGGAGTTCGGCCTCGAGTACGTCCTCATCGACGCCGGCTGGTACGGGAGCCACCGCGACATCAACGCCGACATCAGGAAGTCGATCCCGGGCATGGACATCCCGCACCTCGTGGCGTACGGGAAGGAGCGGGGCGTGGGCATCCTGCTCTGGCTGAACTGGCAGAACCTCCGCAACGTCGCGGACGAGGCCTTCGCCCGCTACGAGGAGTGGGGCGTCAAGGGGGTCAAAGTCGACTACATGAACCGCAAGGACCAGGAGATCGTGGCCTTCTACCACGGCGTCCTCGCCGCCGCCGCCCGGCACCACCTCACCGTGGACTTCCACGGGGCCTACGCCGGCTCGGGCGAGGAGCGCACCTGGCCGCACTACCTCACCCGCGAGGGGATCATGGGCCTCGAGTACCTGAAGTGGAGCGACCGGGTCACCCCGCGGCACAACGTGACCATCCCCTTCACCCGGATGATCCTGGGGCCGATGGACTTCACTCCCGGGGGCTTCCGCAACGTCACCGTCGACGAGTTCGCCCCCCGCAACCTGGCCCCGGTGGTCATGGGGACCCGCGGCCATCACCTGGCCATGTACGTCGTCTACGAGAGCCCGCTTCAGATGCTGGTGGACTACCCGGACGCCTACCGGGGACAGCCCGGGGCGGAGTTCCTCAAGGTCGTGCCCGCCACCTGGGACGAGACCCGGGTTCTCGAGGGGGAGATCGGCGAGTACGTCGTCGTCGCCCGCCGCCGCGGGGACGACTGGTTCGTCGGCGCCATGACCGACGACCCGCGCACGTTGTCGGTGCCCCTCGAGGTCCTCGGCAGCGGGACGTTCGAGGCGACGGTCTACGGCGACACCGCCGAGTCGGCGGACACGCCCACCGCCCTGGGCATCTCGACCTCGACGGTGACCGCCACCGCCTCGCTCACCCTGGACCTGGTGCGGGGTGGAGGGGCTGCCGTCCATCTGAAGAAGCGCTGAAGGAGAGATCACATGGAGACGCGAGAGCTCGGCCGGCAAGGCCTCACGGTGAGCGCCCTCGGCCTGGGGTGCATGGGGATGTCCGACTTCTACGGCGTCCGCGACGAGGCCGAGTCGATCGCCACCATCCACCGCGCGCTGGACCTGGGCGTGACGCTCCTGGACACCGCCGACATGTACGGGCCATACACGAACGAAGAGCTGGTCGGGAAGGCCATTCACGACCGGCGCGACTCCGTCGTCCTCGCCACCAAGTTCGGGATCGTCCGGGGCGAGGACCCGGACTCACGGGGGGTCAACGGCCGTCCGGACTACGTCCGCCAGTCGTGTGAGGGCAGCCT
>JAJDNS010000065.1 GCA_022340585.1 Acidobacteriota bacterium | reverse complement strand
CCGGCGGTGAAGGTCTCGGCCGCGGTGCCGGCGTCGGGCCCGGGATCGACATCTCCGAGAGAGTCCCGGATCTCACCGGCGAGCTCGTTCACGACGTTGAGGATGTCGTCGCGATCGGCGGCCCGTCCCGACACCGACGCGAGGGGACGCGCGTCATCGGCCTCGGCTGTGGCGTCGAGCGCCCGCGCCACCACGCGGTATCCGTCGCCCTCGGAGCGGACCTCGCCAGCGACGATGACCTTGATCCCCTCGCGCTGGGACACGAGACGGGCCATGGCCGTGGTCAGGTCGCTGTCGGGGCTGAGGCGGTCGACGATGCTGTGGGCGGCGGTGCGCGAGTAGGGATCGATGAAGCGCGACTGCTCCAGGCCGAGAGTCATGGCCTGCTCGACGGCTCCCTTCAGCACCGGATCTCCGGTCAGGTTGTCGAAGTCGGCCACCAGGACCGGGACCGGGTCCGGCTCCACGGGGGGCGCCGACAGGCGCCGCGACACCTCCCAGGACCCGACGACGAGGGTCACGGCCAGGACGAGGGCCGCTGCGATGCCCCCGGGCCCCATCGTCCGGTACCGGGGGAGGCGCTTGCCGTGCTCGTCGAGCGCGTCGAGAGCGGCGACGACCTCCCCGGCCGAGCGGTACCGGCGAGCGGGATCCGGCTGCAGGCACTTCTGGACCACCTCGTCCAGCCCCTCCGGGATCGACGGGTCCGTCTCCCGCAGGGGCCGGGGCGGCTTCTCCTTCTCCTCCACGACGTTCGCCGACGACAGGGGCTTGAAGCCCAGTAGCATCTCGCGCACGATCAGCCCGAAGGCGTAGACGTCCGTCCCCTCGTCTACCTCTTGCCCCTTCGCCTGCTCGGGGGCCATGTAGTGAACGGTGCCCATGACCGCGCCGTAGGCGGTGTGGCCCAGGGCCCGGGCCGAGACGTGGGAGTCCTGCCCCTCCAGCTGCACCTTGCCGTCGACCTCCGACAGGCCATTGTGTGCGGACCGGGCGAGGCCGAAGTCCATGATCTCCGCCGCGCCGTCGGAGCTGATCATGATGTTGCCGGGCTTGAGGTCCCGGTGAATCACGTCGGCCTCGTGGGCGGCAGCGAGGCCGGCGGCGATCTGGCGCGCCAGGGTCAGGGTCCTCTCGACGCCCAGCTTCTTCTCCGACTGCAGCATCGACATCAGATCGCAGCCCTGGATGTACGACATGGTGATGTACTTGGTGTGGTCGATTTCCCCGATGTCGTAGATGCGGACCACGTTCTTGTGGGTCACCTGGCGAGCCAGAAGGAGCTCGCGCTTGAAGCGCTGCTCCAGCTCCTTCGCCCGCCGGGGGTCCCGGATCGCGTCGCTGCGGATGACCTTGAGCGCCACGGCGATCTGAAGCTCGTCGTCCCAGGCCTGGTAGACCGCCCCCATGCCGCCGGTGCCGAGGGTGCGGATGATGCGGTACCGGTCGCCGAAGTGGTGGCCGGGGGCGAGCAGCTCGGGGGAGGCCTCGGCGCCCGGGGCCGCCTCCGTCTGGATCTCGGATTCTGCGCGCTCTCCGGCTGCCCGGGTCGGCGCCTCGGTATCGATCCCATCGGCGGTGGAGCCGCAGTAGGGACACGCCCCCCCGGGCATGGGTGACTCCCGTCGGCATATGGCGCAGCTCAGCACCGTCCCCCCCGCCTGACCGACGACCCGAGAGAGCGGCTCAAGAATGGCGCCCTGTCGCCGGCCGGAGACACGTCCCTCTGTCGGTGAGGCTACCACCGGAGCCGGCGATGTCTTCTTAGATTTTCATTGGATTTCCAGGGCCCCGGAGCCCCCGTGGAACGCCTCGGGAGACCCTTGGTGAGAACTCCAGGCGCCGGTGCTAGACTGCGCCCGGTTGCGGGCCGGACGTGGTGCCCGCCGGGCAACGGGCGGGAGACGGTCCGGATCAGTTCAATAGAGGATTGATGGCCATGACCGACAATGACACCTCTTCGAGCGACGCGCCGGCGAAGCCGCGCCGCCGTCGCATTCGCAGGATCATCATCTGGACCCTCGTGGTATTCGAGGTGTTCGGCGTCTTCCTGGCCATCGACGCGATCATGTCGACCCGCACCGCGCCCGGGGCCATCGCGTGGTCGCTCAGCCTGGTGACCGTCCCCGTCGTCGCGGTGCCCGCCTACTGGGTCTTCGGGCGCAGCAAGTTCGAGGGCTACCTGGAGTCCCGCCGGGCGCACCAGAAGGAGATCGACGCCCTCGTCGACGAGATCCACGGCAACATGGATGCCTCGGTCGTCCAGTTCGACACCCGCGCCCCGGCCTTCGACGCCCTCCGCGGCCTGTCGAGGGCCCGCCTGGTTCGTGGCAACCACGCGGAGCTGCTGGTCGACGGCGAGGCGACCTTCGACAGCATCATCGAGGGCATCGGTCGCGCCGAGGACTACGTCCTCGTCGAGTTCTACATCGTGCGCGACGACGGCCTGGGTCGCCGCCTCAAGGACGCCGTCATCGAACGGGCCCATGCGGGCGTCGACGTCGCCTTCCTCTACGACGAGATCGGCAGCGCCGACCTGCCCGACGAGTACACGGACGAGCTCCGGGAGGCCGGCGTCGAGGTCTCCCCCTTCAACACCACCCAGGGCCGCGGCAACAGGTTCCAGCTGAACTTTCGCAACCACCGGAAGATCGTCGTGGTCGATGGGAAGACCGCCTGGATCGGCGGACACAACGTGGGCGACGAGTACCTGGGCCTGGACCCGGAGTACAGCCCCTGGCGCGACACCCACGTTCGCCTGGACGGACCCGTCGCGATCCAGGCGCAGACGGTCTTCGCGTCCGACTGGTACTGGGCGCAACGTGAGCTGCTCGACCTGAGCTGGACCCCGGAGCCGACGCTGGATTCCGACGTGAACGCCGTCATCGTGGCCACGGGCCCCGCGGACCCGCTGGAGACGGCGGGCATGTTCTTCGTCCACGCGCTGAACACCGCCCGGGATCGCATCTGGATAACCGCGCCCTACTTCGTCCCCGACGAGGCCATCGTGAAGGCGATGATGCTCGCGACTCTCCGCGGTGTGGACGTCCGGATTGTCGTGCCCGCCGGCGCCGACAGCCTCCTGCCCCACCTGGCGGCCTTCTACTACATGGAGCAGCTCGCGGGCTCTCAGGTCAAGTTCTACTCGTACGAGCCCGGCTTCATGCACCAGAAGGTCATGCTCATCGACGACAGCACCGTGTCGATCGGAACCCACAACTTCGACAACCGCTCTTTCCGGCTGAACTTCGAGGTGGCGGCGGTGGTGTACGACGAGTCCTTCAACGCCGAGGTCGCGGCGATGTTCGAGGAGGACTTCGGCAACTGCGTGCGGATCGACCCGGGCACGTTCGCCGACAGGCCCTGGCGCTGGCGGTTCGGCGTCCGCCTCGCCCGTCTGATGGCGCCCGTTCTCTAGCAGCGAGACCCGAGACCTCACTCGGGCTACCGCGTCGGAGGTGGCCCTCGAGACCGCTCGCTCGTCGTCCGCTCAGGGATCGATCTCGCGGACGCCGGTGACGAAGTGCTGCGTCTCCCCGAAGCAGCTGGGCAGGGGGGGGTGCTGCTCGTAGGAGAGCGTCACCCGTTCGCCGAGATGTTCGTTGACCTGCTCCGCCACCGCGTCGTCGCGAACGGTGAAGCTGAAGATCTCGGGCATGGCGCCGGGGAGGTTCACGAGGGCCAGCTCGCCCTCCCATGTCTTGCACACCCAGCCCTTCTTCGAGAACTTCTGCACGAATCCCGCGCGGTCACCCGACGAGTAGCTGAAGTTGAGGGCGGCGAGCAGGTAGAGGACCGAGCCCGCGACCACAATGACCACGGTCCAGATCAGGAAGTGCTCGACCTTCTTCGCGGCGCGGGCGAGGGCTCCGGGGGGGGAGGGCGCCCCCGAGGACGGCTGGTCGGCGGGCGTCGTGGGCTCTTCGCTCATTTTCACAGGCTCCTTCTCCGGCGGTGGATCTCTCCGCTCACCGGGGACGACGGCGGACTGGCTGACGTTGCACACGCGGTGCCGGGCGGGGCGCCCTTTCTCGCCGCGCACCCCGCTGCCGCGCCGCGCGCTCGCGGTTGAGCTCCGACCGGTCGACCCGCGGACGCGCCTGGGTCGGCGGCTGCTGCTGCGGGCGCTTCTGGGCCGGCTGCGTCTGGGGTGTCCGTTGCCGGGGCGGACGCGTCTGGGCCGATGGTGTCCCCGTGGGCTGCTTCGTCGACGGCCCGGCGGTCGAGGTGCCGGGAGCCGGCTTCTGCCATGTCTTCCGGGCCCGCGCCTCCCAATCGTCTCTCGTGGGACGCGCGACAGTGCCGCCGGGGTCGGCGTAGACGTTGTTCGGGCGGGGCTGCGCCCGGCGGGCGGTGCGCGCCCGCTGAAGGTCACGCTGCACCGTGGCCCGCTCGGCGACCCGACCCCGCGTCGCGGGCTGGGTGTAGAGGTTGCGGCGGCGCACGTCCTGGGGGTCGATCCGCGTGTTTGCCTGGACCTGGCGGGCGATCCGTGGGCGGTTGCCCACGTTGATGCTGTTGCCGATGCTGATGTTGCCGGTGTTGATGCTGATGGGACGCCGGTACCCGCCGCCGTACCAGCCGCTGCAGCAGCCCCACCCGGGGCGGTAGCCGGGTCGGTAGCCGGGTCGGTAACCAGGTCGGTAGCCGGGGCGGTAGCGGCCTCCGCCGCCCCAGCTGGCGCCGAAGCTGAAGAAGCCGGAGCTCCAGCTCACGCCGAAGTTCCAGCCCGTCCACGGGTTGTACCCTGCGTGGAAGCCCCAGGTCGGCGGACGCGGATAGTACACGGGTCCCCTCCAGTAGGGCCGATAGCGGTAGCCGGTCCCGTAGAAGGGCACTCCGTAGTAGGGAAAGGACCACACGTACCCCGGCGTGTAGCCGACGTACACGACCTCCGGAGTGGAGCGGTACACGTGGACGTGGGTCGTGTTGTAGACCGGCGAGCTCGGCGGGATCTGCTGGACCTCGGCCTCGGGCACGGAGTCCGCCACCTCCCAGGGCCCGTCGGGCCCGCCCGAGACGAACCAGACGCCATTGTCCACGGCGTAGTACCGGCCGCCGATCTCGAGGATCTGCTGGCCCGTGTTCACGGCGTAGGAGACCTTCGTCCCCGGGATCTTCTCGAACTGCGGCCTCTCGTGATACTGCGACTCGAAGCTCGCCTCGCTGCGCTTGATCGCCGCGGTCTGGGGGATCTGGGCGTCGAGCATGGCGTCCTCGGCTTCCTCGGTGCCGGCCACCGAGGTGCGCACGCCGCCGATCTCCGAGCCCGGGGAGATGTCCTTGAAGCTCGCCGGGAGCTGGTCCGGACGCACGAAGGTCCAGGGCCCGCTCGTGGAGCCGGAGCGGAACCAGCGACCGGACAGGAGCACGTACATCTGCTGGGAGTCGAGCTGTCGCAGCCAGGGTGTCTCCGTGTTCTCCGCGTAGAGGATGTTCCCGTCGGGCAGCGGCTTCCAGCTGGGCTTGCCGTCGGTGGAGATCACCTCGGTCGGCTCGGTGGCCACGAAGATCCGGGGCGGTCTCTCCGGCGCCACCTCGGCCGGGTCGGGCTCCGGCGCCATCTTCACGAGGTCTGCTGGCGGTTGCCGCTCCAGGTACCAGGGCCCGAGCGGGTCCTTCGCGGAGTACCAGAGGGCGCCGCTGCTCAGGTAGCAGGCCCCGCTCCGGGTGTCGCGGGCCACCGCGAATGGCGTGTTGAGGGCCCGCTCCCAGGGCGTTGACTCGATGGGCGCGAAGCGAGGCTCGCCATCGTAGTACAGCAGCACCGCGAGCTCCTCGGAGAACACGATCTTCGGCGGGTCGTTGTTGAGCTCGGCAAGGCTCTTCTTCTCGCGATTGCTCAGGGCGAGGCTCGCCGACAGCCGCTCGAGGGAGATCGGGAGCCCCTCCGGCGGCGCCGCCGCCTCGACGATCTCCGTGAATCGCTTCTCGTCGCCGGGCTCGGAGTCCGGCCAGCGGACCCGGGTGACCCGGACGTCCCGGGCCATGGCGATGTCCGATTCGTAGTCCGTGGCCAGCCGAGCCGTGAACCAGAAGGCGCCGAAGACCGGCCCCTCCTCGCCCCCGATCTCGAGGGCCGTGGCGGCGCGCCCGGTGATCACGTCGCCCTCGAGGCTCTCGACCTGCGGCTGGTAGACGATGATCGTCCCCTCCTCGGCGTGGACCTCCTGCGGCCACTCGATGAAGGTCTCGGCGGCGGCCGGCCACCCGGCGAGGAGGGCGACTGCGGCGAGTGCACCGGCGCGACGGAGAAGACGTGCGGCTTCAGGCATGAGGCCCCCTTCGTCCATGAAATTGATTCGGCGCCCGAGTCTCTCAGAACCGGACGACCCGTGGGACTGTCAGTATTGACAGTCGCCGTCGCGGCGGATCGCTCGTCTCCTTCGCCCCACGATCGATCGGTCGGCCCTCGGACCAGAGGTCGGCAAAGAGCCCGTCGTCGCTTAGGATCTGTCCATGATAGCTCGGTCTCTGGCTCTCTGCGCCGCGACGCTGGCTCTGGTGGCGCCGGCTCGCGCCCAGTCCGAAGCCTACAGGGTCTTCGACACCCGTCCGGTCATCACCGAGGGCCCGTACCTGGTGGCCACCGGCGAGACGACGGCCACCGTCGTCTGGCTCACCGACACGCCCAGTCACGCGAAGGTTCGGTATGGGCCCGGGGATGAGCTGTCGGCGGTGGCCGAGCCCCAGGTGGATGGACTTGTCCCCGTCGGCACCCGACACGTCGTGCACCTCACCGACCTCTCGCCGGGCACCACCTACGGCTACGAGGCCGTGGCTACGCGCGTCGTGAAGCTCAATGCCTACTGGCCGGACAAGGGGCTCGACGTCCGCAGCGGGCCGCACCGTTTCACGACACTGGACCGAGACCGCCCGTCCGTGTCCTTCAGCGTGGTCACCGACACCCACGAGGACACGGGTCTCATCGAGAAGCTGAACCAGTCCATCGACTGGGAATCGACGGACTTCCTGGTGCACGCGGGCGACGCCTTCGACTGGATCGACAACGAGGAGCACCTCTTCCGCGCCTGGCTCCGTCCCACCGCGGCCGCTCTCGACCACACCCGGCCCCTCATTCTGGTGCGCGGGAATCACGAGCTGCGCGGACCCTTCGCTCGGCAGCTCCTCGACTACGTCCCGACGCCGGAAGGGCGCTTCTACTACGCGCGGGAGGCCGGGCCCGTGCATCTCATGGTCCTCGACACCGGCGAGGACAAGCCCGACGACACCAACGTCTACGCCGGGCTCAACCGGATGGCGCCGTACCGTGCCGCGGAGCTGGCCTGGTTTCGCGAGCACGTGAAGACCTCCAGGCGGGTTTCCGAGGCGCCCTTCCGCGTGATCCTCATGCACCAGCCCAGCTGGGGCTGGGTGCCGGACGGACCCGCCGCCTGGCTCGAGACCGCCAACTCTGCCGGGGTGGACCTGGTGATCGCCGGGCACCGGCACCGTTTCTCCTACAACCCCCCGGGGCCGGACGTCGCGCACTCCTACCACCTGCTCGTCCTGGGTCAGGGCCAGGTCGCCCACGTGGAGGCGACCACCTCTGAGCTCGAGGTGGTGGTCACGGACCTCGACGGGACCGTCGTGCGCGGCGCGACGATTCCACGGCGACGGTAGGTCTGCCGCCGAGCCCGCGAGGGGTCGTCACCCCGGGTCGCCCCTGCCGGTTCGCAGGCCGGTTCGGCTACACTGAGCGGCGGCTGGCGCGGGCGCGCGGGAGCCGAGCGGGCGCCCGGAAGGCTCCGGCCGACGGAGGTCATAGAAGCGAGATGACCCACCGTGCCCCGGGCCCCTCGCCGGACGGTCCCCGGACCGCGAGAGGCCGACCCTGAGGCGGGTCACGAGGACGCTCACGCACAGCGAGGAGTACCCCCTCGCCCAGGCGAGCCGGCTCTCGTCACTCTTCCGCCTGGCGCACCCCGTCGAGGTCCACGACTTCCCGGAGAAGGGCAACATCAACCAGTACACCTTCCTCGTCTTCGCCGGCACGCCGGAGCCGCAGGAGTACCTCCTTCAGCGCATCAACGACCAGGTGTTCACGCGGCCCCGGTCGGTGATGCGCGCCATGGTCGCCAGCATCGAGGCGCAGCGGTCCTCGTTGGCCGCCGGGCGCCTCGCCGCCGGCGACGAGTGGGACACGATCACCCTGCTCGACACGCGGGAGGGTCGACCCCATCTCGACGTGGAGAACCACCGGGGCTACAGCTGCTGGCGCATGATGGTCAAGATTCCCGAGTCCCGGACCTACAAGAGCCTCGGCGAGATTGCCGATCCCGCCGAGCGACTCCGCATCGCCGGGGAAGCGGGCCGGGGCCTCGCCCTATACGGCGACTTCACCTGCGCCATGAGGACGGACGACCTGGAGAACCCGCTCCCCGGCTACCGGGACACGCGCCTGTACTACGACCAGCTCCGCTCGGTCCTGGCCGGCCACCGGACACCCGAGGAGGCCGGCGAGCTCATCCCTTCCGATCCCACGGTTCGCCAGAGCACCGAGGAGCACTTCCTCGTGCACCTCGACGAGGCGGAGTACCGACGGCGCGTGGACGACCCCGAGTTCCGGCCCTGGATCGACCTGGTGCGGTCCGAGGAGTCCTTCGGTGTCAGCCTCCTCGAGGGGATGGAGTCCGGCCGCATCCGGCGCGTGGCGATCCACGGCGACACCAAGCTGGACAACTTCCTCTTCTCCACACGCACGGGCCGCGTCAAGGCCCTCGTGGACCTCGACACGATCATGCCCCACACCTGGCTCGCCGACTGGGGCGACATGGTGCGGTCGCTCGTCAACGTCGCCGGCGAGAAGGAGCGAGACCTCTCGCGGGTGCAGGTCGACATGGACGTCTTTCGCGCGGTGGCGCGCGGGTTTCTCTCGACGGCGCGGGAGGTGACGCCGGCCGAGGTCGGCCTCATGGTCGACGCTCCCCAGATCATCGCCCTGGAGCTGGGCCTCAGGTTCCTCACGGACTACCTGCGCGGTGACAGCTACTTCAAGCTCGGCCGAGCCGACCCGCCGGAACTCAACCGGGTGAGGGCAATGGCGCAGCTCGCGCTCTTCCAACGGCTCAGCGAACGTGCGGACGAAGCCCGCCGCTTCATCGACGACCTGCGGGGGGAGTCCCTGGCGCCCCCGCCACCGGCGTCCGACCCCCGGGAGGCGTGACCATGACTCTCCGGGAGCTCAAGATCGGTGCCTCGGGCGTCCGCGGGGTCGTGGGCGACGCGCTCACGCCGGAGCTGATCGTGAGCTTCGCCTGCGCCTTCGGCACGTGGTGCGGCGCCGGCCCCGTCGTGATCGGGCGCGACACGCGCCGGTCGAGCACCGCGCTGCGCGCCGCGGTCGTCTCCGGCCTCCTCTCCACGGGTTCCCGGGTCATCGATCTCGGGGTGAGCCCGAGCCCGCTGGTGTCGTTCGCCATCCGCGACCTGGGGGCCTCGGGAGGCATCGTCATCACCGGCAGCCACAACGACGCGAGCTGGAACGCGCTCAAGTTCTTCGGCCCGGACGGGGCCCAGCTCAACACCGCCAGGAACGGGGAGCTGCTCGACATCTACCACGGCGCGGCCTTCGAGCTCGCCGCCTGGGACCGGCTGATCCCGGTGGACACCGCCTCGAACGTCGAGGACCGGTACCTCGAGTACCTGGCCAGCGCCCTCGACGTCGACCTCATCCGGAGACGCCGGTTCAAGGTGGCCGTGGACTTCACGAACGGCGCGTGCGGCTCGATCGGCTCGAGGTTCCTCGAGTCGCTCGACTGCACGCTCCTTCCCGTGAATGCCGAGCCCACGGGTGAGTTCGCCCACCCTCCCGCTCCCACCGCCGCGAACATGCGCCAGGTCGCCACCCTGGCCCCTCTCTTCGACGCCGACCTGGGTGCCGCCCTCAACGTGGACGGCGACCGGATCGGGTTCGTCACCGGGGAGGGCACGGCTCTCTCGGAGGAGTACTCCCTGCCCCTGGTGGTCACGCCCCGGCTGCGGCGCCGGCCCGGTCCCGTGGTGACGAGCTACTCGACATCGGGCATGGTCGAGGCCCTGGCCCGGTCCCACGGCCAGCGTGTCATCCGCGGCCCCGTCGGGGAGAGTCACATCGTCGACCTCGGGCTCGTCGAGGAAGCGGTCGTCGCCGGCGAGGGCAGCGGGGGCGTCGCGATCCTGCCCCTGGGCGTCGCCTACGACGGCCTGCTCGCCCTCGGCCTCGTCCTTGAGGAGATGGCGACGAGCGGCCGCACCCTGGCCGAGATCGTCGAGGGGATCCCGAGGCTCTACATGCGGAAGCGGGAGCTGCCCTGCCCGCCGACCCTGGTCTACCGGGTCATCGAGCGCTTCCGCCGCCACCACGCGGGCGACGCTCCCGACTGCACCGACGGCGTGCGCCTGTCCTGGGATGACGCGTGGCTGCACGTGCGGGCCTCGGGCACCGAGCCGCTGCTCCGCATCATTGCCGAGGCCTCCACTCGGGAGCGCGCCGAGGTCCTCGTCGACGAGGCCGTGGTGCTCGCCCGGCGGATCACCTTCGGGCACGAGGGGAGCTGAGCCCATGGCGCAGCCCTTGTCGCTGAAGATCGGGCCTTCGGGGGTGCGGGGGGTCATCGGCGAGTCACTGACCCCGCAGCTCCTGACGAGCTTTGCCGCGGCCTTCGGGACCTACTGCGGTGCCGGCCCCATACTGGTCGGCACCGACACGCGACCTTCCGGCGAGATGGTCAAGCAGGCGGCCATTGCGGGGCTGCTCAGCGTGGGGTGCATCCCCGTCGACGCCGGCGTCGTCCCCGTCCCCGCCCTGATGTTCCACGTGCGCGAGGCCGGCGCCTTCGGAGGCCTCTTCGTGGGCGGCAGCCACGGCCCGCTCGAGTGGAGCGCGCTCCGATTCATCAGCTCCGAGGGGTTGACTCTTCGGGCCAACCAGGCGGCGGAGCTCACCGACCTCTACCACCAGGGCTTCTACCCCCGCGTGCGGGCCGAGGATATGTCCGAGGTCCGGGCCGACACGACCTCTTCCGAGCGCCACCTCCGGGCGGTCACCGGGGCCGTCGACGTCGAGGGCATCCGCGCCGGGAAGCTCACGGTCGCGGTGGACCCCCGGGGGGCCACCGCGTCGGGCCCGACGTGTCGCCTCCTCGAAGCCCTGGGCTGCGAGGTGGTGACGGTGGACGCGGGTGGGGAGACCATCTGTCCAGCGACGCCGGAGCCCGACGAGGCGAGCCTGGCCGACCTCGGGGCCCTGGTGCGCGGCGCGGGCGCGGATGTCGGCTTCGCCCAGGATCTGGACGCGGATCGGCTCGTGGTGGTCGACGAGAGCGGCACCCCCCTCGGCCCTGACGTGACCGTGGTCCTCGTCGTCCAGCGTTGGCTCGAGCGCCAGGCGGGGCCCGTCGTCGTCAGCGTCTCGACCAGCCGCATGGTGGACGACGTGGCGGCCCGATTCGGCTGTCCCGTGCACCGCTCTCCCGTCGGCGAAGCGCAGGTGATCGAAACGATGAAGGAGCGCGGGGCGGAGGTGGGTGGTGAGGGCGACGGGGGGGCAATCGTCCTCCCGGTCAACCCCTGCCGCGACAGCTTCATGTCGATGGCTCTCATCCTGGAGTCGGTGGCCGACTCGGGGCACCCGGTCAGCGCGCTGCGGGCACAGGTGCCCTCCTACTCGATGGTGAGAGAACGCCTTCTTTGCCCGGCTCGGGACATCGCCCCTTCGCTCCGCTTGATCAAGGGCCTCTTCCCCGGGGAGCAGCTCGATCTCACCGACGGGGTGAAGGTGACGTGGCCCGACCGCTGGCTGCTGGCCCGCTCCTCGGCCACCGAGCCCTGGATCCGACTCGAGGCCGAGGCTCCCGCCGAGGACGAGGCCCGGGCCCTCGTGAACCGCGTCCTCGAGGTCCTCAGCCCCGGGGCGTGAAGAGCCCGCCCCCCTGCGGCGCTCCCAGCGTTGTTCGGCGCCACGAACCCGGGATCCTCCCTCGTCTACGACAGCGACTCGGGGCGGGGCAGAACCGCCCCGGCGACGCTCATCATGACGGCCAGAGCCCACAGCCCGTACATCACGGCGGCCCAGGCCTTGCCCGGCTTGCGGTGCCACGCCACCACGAGAATGGAGGCGAGGAGCGTCTGCAGGACGACCTCCCACAGCCCGACGATCTGGTCCACGACGGGCGCCTTCAAGAAGACCATTCCCTCGAAAGAGCCGGGGGCGGGCCCCGAGGTCCCGAGAATCGCCAGTCCCATGAAGAGGCCCCAGAGCTTGAGCCAGCCCCGATCCTCGTCCAGGAAGACGCGGCGGAAGGGGTAGAGGACCACCGCGAAGAGCAGGCCTCGGAACACCTGGAGCGCCGGTCCCAACGCCACGATCGGGGTGTCCGTGGGCTTCATGATCGAGCACTCGGCCGAGAACTGGGTCGAGTAGTCCATGATGACGAAGGCAGCAAGGCCCACCATCATGTACGTGACCGTGTGACAGGCGGTCAGCCTGAGGAAGAAGCGGGCGAAGCCGACGTCGCTGGGCTTCACGAACGACCTCCTTTCCGGGGACCGAGACCGGCTTGCGGCCGGGTGCCGCGGCCAAGGACACGCCCCCTGGTGACTGTGTCCTTGGCGGAGCCGGGGCGCGAACCGCCCAGCTCCTTCCGGGCCTTGCGGGCCCAGCGGATCCGAGCCTCGTAGTCGGCGAGGCCGAACTCGAAGGCGAGCCGACCGGTGAGGGGGAGACCAGATGACTCGCGGGCGTGATGCTGGCGGAGCACGGCGAGGTGGGCCCGAGTCTCGGACTCGAATTGCTCGAGGAATCCCGCCACCTCGGGAGGGGAGAGCACCATCCCCATGAAGGCGAAGCGCAGGAGCAGGCCGTCGACGCCCCGCACGACATCTTCTCGCTCCACTGGGCGGCGCAGCCACCCCACAAACGCCGACTGGCCCTCGGCAGTAACCTCGAAGGCACGGCGCCGGCGGGGCCCCTCTGGAGGCCCGGGCTCGACCCAGCCCCACCGAGCGACACGCCGGAGGGCCGGATAGATGGCCCCCGGGGAATCGCTGTAGATCCTGAGCGGGCTGTCCCCGATCTGCTTGCGCAGGTCGTATCCCGACCGGGGTCCGCCCGAGAGCAGGCCGACGAGGAGATAGTCGAGAGGGGAGGCGTCCATAGCACGCTCCGTTCTATTGATAGTACGGAGCGTACGGTGGCTTGTTCCGTCTTCTCTCAAGAGGCCGAGACGGCCATCTGGAGAGCCAGGACCGTCGCCAGGCAGGAGTTCACGGCCTTCAAGTCCACGTTCGATCCCTGCACGGCCCACCGCGAAGCGGCCGAACAGCTGAACAGGCTACTGGCGACGGCCACCCTGCTCGGCCCACCCGACCCGCCTCCTGGCGCTGGACCAGCGGGTCCGACCCCGTCGAGGAGGTCGAGACGCCGCTTCTGAGGCGAGAGGGAATCGTCGCCTGTCCGGGGTCGGCAGCCGTCAGGACAGCAGCGTGTCCACGCAGGATTCCCAGCGGAGCCCGCGGCTGTCGGCCTCCCCCGCCGCTCCCATCCGGGCGGCGAGGTCGGCCTGACCGGCCCAGAGGTCGAGACGACGGGCGATCGCCTTCGGGTCGGGGGGAACGACGTAGCCCGAGCGGTCGTCCACGACGAGCTCGGCGGGGCCGCCGCTGTCGATGGCGGTGAGGACGGGCTTTCCGGAGCGGAAGGCCTCCAGGGTCACGAAGCCATAGTCTTCCATGAGGGGAGCAAAGAAGACGCCCCGGCACCGGGCGTAGAAGGCCAGTAGCTCCTCGTCCGTGATGCGACCGACGAAGTCGACGCGGCTGCCGACCCCGAGATCGCCGGCAAGGCGCTTCAAGCCCTCCTCTTCCTCGCCGGTCCCGGCGATGACGGCACGGAGTTCCTTCGACTCCAGCGCGGCCATGGCCCGGACCAGCAGGTCGAGGCGCTTCGTCGAGTGGAGGCGGGAGACGGCAAAGACGAAGGGCTCGTAGCCTTCGGTTCGATAGAGCCGCTCGGGCGGCGGAGGGTAGAGCACCTCGGACGGAATCCCGCCGAAACGCCGGAGCCCGGCCGCGATGGTGTTCGACTGCGCGTAGAGCCTGGTCACGTGGCGCGTGAGCAGGTACCGGTCGGCGCCGTGAACGAGGACCCGGCGGATCGACTCCTTCAGGAGGTCCTTTCGCGACAGCTTGCTCCTGAGGGCCGGCCAGAGGTCGTAGTACTCCCGCATGCGGTGGTTCAGCCAACAGACGTGGCGGTGGTGGCGCACGGCGTAGCTCGGAAAGCGCAGGGAGACGATCTGGTCGACGGCGTGGCCGTCGCCCGTCATGCCCACGTCTGTCGCCCAGTTGGCGAGGTAGGCGGTGAACTGGCGGCCGAACCGGTTCTGCGGAGTCCGGACCACCTCCGCGAGGTGGCCTCGGCGCACGATGGCCCGGGCGAGCTCCTCGGCGATCACCCGGTGGCCGCCGCTGACCAGGGGCACGTCCGAGGTGACGACGAGGATCCTCCGCATGCTGGTCCGCGTCGGCGTCGCGAGTGGCGCGGATCGGATGGCCAAACCAGCCCAAGCATAGACCAGTTGCCAGGGGACGACGAGGGCGGCCCGGGCCGTGGGGGACGGGATGAGCACCCCTGCGCAGCAGGAGTCGTCAGCTTCGCGGGCGTGGCCGGGTCTGCTTCGCCGCTGTGGGCTGCGGCGCGGGCTCTTCCGCCGGACGCGCCGGCGTCCCGTCGCCCTTGACGTAGTGGGCCCACCACGCGAGGTAACGCCGGTAGCGGTCCCTGATGTGCGAGGGCGTCTTGAACTCGTGGTACTCGTCGGGATAGACGACGAGCAGGGTCTCGCGCCCCAGGGCCTTGAGCGACTGGTACATCTGCTCGCTGCCGAGGATGGGCACGTTCCAGTCGACGTTGCCGCCCATGAACATGGTGGGAGTGGTGACGTTCTCGACCTTCCGGAGGTAGTCGATCCGGTCCCAGATCTCCGGGTGCTCCCACGGGAGGCCGAGCTCGATCGTGTACTCGCGCTGGTACTGGTCGTGGCCCCACAGGCTCCTCGAGTCGGCGGAGCCGGCGCCGGAGATGGCGCCCTTGAAGCGGGTGGTCTGGGTGATGATGAAGTCGGTGGAGATGCCGCCGTAGGACCAGCCGCCCACCCCGAGCTTGTCGGGGTCCGCCAAACCCTGGGCGATGGCGTAGTCCACGATGGCCATGTCGTCCTCGAAGTCCTTGTTCCCCCAGTCCGCGTAGACCGCCTTGCAGAAGTCCTGTCCGTAGCCGGTGGACCCGCGCGGGTTCGGCAGGAGCACGACGTAGCCGTTGGCGGCCAGGAGCTGCGCGAGGTCCTGGAACTCGGAGTAGTAGGCCCAGACCGGTCCCCCGTGCGGCCGAAGGATCGCGGGGTAACGCCGTCCGGCGACGTACTCCGGCGGCTTGTAGACGTAGCCGTGGACGGTGGTGCCGTCCCGGGACGGGAAGGACACGTATTCGCCCCGGGCGAGCCTGACCCTGGAGAGCCACGCGTCGTTCGCGTGGGACACCTGGGTGAGCCGACCCCCGCGGGAGGTGAAGATCTCCAGCGGCCGGTCCGCGGTGGAGATGCTGGCGGCGACGGTGCCGTCCGGGCCCACAGTGTACTCGTAGATGGAGAGGCGACCGTCCACCGGCCGCGTCACGTGGCCGTCCGCAACCCTCACCTGGGCGAGGATCAGGGCGCCGTCGTCGTCCGCGATGAAGTCGATTGCGCTTCCGTCCGCAACGAACCGGGGAGAGCTGGCCATGCGATCGAGCGCCCGGGTCAGGACCCTGGCCGGTCCTCCCGCGGCGGGTGAGACAGCCACGTGCCGGGTCCCGTACCAGAGGAGATCGGGGTCGAGCTGGGTGGTGTAGGCGATCCACTGGCCGTCGGGTGACCACGCCGGCTCCCGGTCGTCGCCGGGTCCGCTGGTGACCGGCTTCGGGTGGGTACCTTTGTCGGCGTTGCCCACGTCCACCACCCAGATGTCGGAACGGAAGGTGGCGTCCGGATCCGGCTGGGAGCGGTTGCTGGCGAAGGCGAGCCGCTTGCCGTCCGGCGACCACGCGGGCGCAGAGTCGTCGTAGTCGCCGGAGGTCACCTGCCGGATCGTCCGGCCGGCGACGTCGCAGACGTAGAGGTGGGTCCGGCGGCGATCCAGGTAACCCTCGACGTCCTCCTTGAACTGGAGGCGGTCGATCACCCAGGGGCGCCGGGCCGTGGGCTTCGTGGCCGCCGCGGCTCTCTCGTCGCCCTCCTCCCTGCCTTTGCTCGCGGCCTCCTTGAGCTCCTCCGGGGAGGGGTCGCGCAGGACCAGCACCAGGCGGTGGCTGTCGGGAGACCAGCGGAAGTCACGGACATCCTGGACCGTCTCCGTCAGCTTCTCGGCCTCACCCCCGAGCCGGTTCAGCAGGTACACCTGCGTCTTGCCCTCTTTCCGCTTAGAGAGGAAGGCCAGGAACCTGCCGTCGGGCGACCAGCGCGGGTGGTCGGAGGACACGCCCTCGGCGGTGAGCGCGATGGCCTCAGCTCCGGCGGCCGGCGCCATGAAGATGCGCGTCTCCGACTTGTCGTCCTTCAAGGAGGTGGACGTGACGGTGTAGGCGACGAACCGGGAGTCCGGCGACAGCTGCGGGTCGTGGGCCTCGCGGACGTCGAAGAGGTCGTCGACATCGATCGGATGCGGTGCCGGAACGTCCTGGGCGCGGGCAGTGGAACCCGACGCGGCGACGGCAAGGAGAAGGACGGCCGAGTGAAGCTTCGTGAGCAAGGCAGTACCTCCCATCTCGTGGACGGCATGAGACTCTAGTCACGCGGCGACAGGAATGGCAAGCAGCAAGGGAGAGACGGAGCGCCGACCTCCGCCCCGCAAGCCCCTACGGCGTGAGGCTGTTCAGCGCCACGAAGGCCCCGCCGTTGCGCTCGCACAGCAGGCGCATGAGGGTGGCAAAGCGGATCCCGGTCATCTCCCCGTAGCGGGCCTGGGAGAAGATCGTCGGGAACCCGACGGCATGGATGCGCACCTTGCGCTCCCCGCTCTGGTCGGGGCGGTTGAGGTGGTCGACCGTCTCCAGAACCCGGTCGATCGAGTCGCCGGTGAACTCGTCGCCGAAGACGTAGAGGCTGATCCTCCGGTCCCGCCGCCAGTACGTGCGGATGGCGATCTCGATTCCCTCCACCGGGCTGGAGTTCGAGAAGGCGTTCCAGCCGCGCAGGCGGTTCATGATGGCCTGGCGCCGGGCCTTCGTGTCGGGGATCCACTTCCCGGAGTACTGGGAGAACATGTAGACACCCTCGTCGTTCATGATCTGCAGGCCCTTCACCTTCGGGTAGGCGTCGAGGACCTCCTTCATCTTTCGCTGGACGGCGGGCCAGGCAAAGCGCTGCATCGAGCCCGAGGTGTCGATGATGAAGATGATGTACTCGCTGTCGACCGGGATGCCCCCCACCGGGGCCTCCGGGGGTCTCCGGTAGACCCTCTCGGCCTGGAGGCGCTTCATCTCCTCGGTGAGCGCCTGCTGGGCGGCCACCAGGCGCCCGGCGATCGTGTCCTGGACCTCCGAGAGCTGCGTGGAGGCCTTGTACCGGCCCTGGATGTCGGTGAGGTCGCCGCGCAGGCGAGCGACGTTCTCCCTCTCCTTCGAGACCTGCACCTCCCGGCTCCGGAGCGCGCGCTCGAACTGCGTCGTCTCCCCCCGGACCTCGTGAAGCTCCTCCTCGAGGCGGGCGATGAGCCCCTGCAGGTCCTGCTGCGCCTGCTCGAGCACGATGGGCTCGCCCATCTTGTTCAGGACGAACAGGAGGATGATGGCCCCGAAGCCGCAGCACACCGCGTCCAGGAACGACAGCGAGAAGACCTCGACGCCCCGTCGCTCGTGCCGCCTCATGGCCAGTCACTCGAGGGAGTCATCATCGAGCCCCGGGTGGCCATCGCCACCTTCCAGAAGGCGGGGGACGCCATGGGGTCCCCCTCCATCGGGTACAGGATCACGTTGACCGGGACCCGGCTGGGCAGCGCGTCGAGGGAGCGCTCCAGCAGCTTCAGGCGGTCCTTGCTGGAGATCGTCTTGCGGCGCGGGGCCCCTTCGCCCTGGGTAGGGAGGCCGTCGGTGAGGAGGACGATATTGTCGGGGGGCGGGGCCATGGCCTTCGCCGCGGCGAAGGCGTGGTAGAGGCTCGTGCCCCCGATGGGCGCGGTCTGCCGGAGCACGGCGATGGCCTTGTCGATCTGCCCGCTGTCGCTGACCTCGAGCCACACGCCGTCGGTGCCCTCCACCACCGGCCGGGCCCGGGTGTTGAAGGCGTAGATCTGGTACTTCGCCCTGGGGGGCATCTGGGCCGCGAGCCAGTCCACCGCCTTCACCGCCTGCTGCCACTTGTCGGCTCGCATGCGGATCTCGGGGGCCAGGAAGCGGCGACGCACCGCGTTGACGATGTCGTCGGCGAGCATGCTCGCAGAGGCGTCGACCAGGACGAAGATGCGGTCGCCCCCCACCTTCAGCCCGGACAGGTACTGGCGGTCGCCGTCTCCCACGAAGCTGCGGATGTTGCGGCCCGGGACCTCCTCCCGCGGGGGCCCGCCGGAGAGCCGTTTCGCCCCCTCCTCCAGGGACTTCACGTCCGCCTCGAGCTTGTTGATGTGCTCACGGCTGGCGACGTTCTGACGGTCGTAGGTGGCCAGCTCCACCTCGATCTCCCGCAGGATGGCCAGAAGCCGCGTGGACAGGCCCTGGGTGACGACCCGCTGCCGCTCGATCTCACGCAGGGAGTTCCGGACCTCGACGAGCTTCTCCTGCCCCTCGAGGATCTCCTCCTCGCGCATCGTGGCCTCCGCCTGCAGGGCGTCGGTGACGTCGGTGAAGGTCTCTCCGGCCCGGGCCGCCACGATCATGTGGAAGAGGATGAGGGCCCCGAATCCGCAGGTGATGCAGTCGAGGAGCGACAGGCTGAAGATGTTGGTCTGGCGCTTGCGGGCCACCCCTCACTCCTCGGTCGCGATGAGCACCAGCTCCTGCCCCGGGCTGCCCACGCGCACCCGGTCGCCGGAGAAGACGACGGCCCGGCCCACGACCTGCTCGCCGTTGACGAACGTGCCGTAGGTGCTCAGGTCCTCCAGCACCACCTCGCCCCCGACCTCGAAGAAGCGACAGTGGGCGCGCGACACGCCCGCGGTCTCGCCGGCGAGGCGCAGTCCCCGGGCCCCGTCCGGGGGAGCGGTGCCCACGACCAGAGGCTCCGCGGTGAGGGCTCGGGCCCGGTGGCCCAGGAGGACGTGAGTCGGTCGAACCGCGCCTCCGAAGGGGACGGAGCCGTCGGCCGACGCCACCGGGGGCGGCCTGCGAACAGCTCCGGCGCCCCGGGAGCCCTCCTCCGGCGACGGCTCGCGACGCTCGAGGCGCGTCACGAAGAGCCGGAGGCCCCCTTTCACCGCCCGCAGCGTCTCGTGCTCCCGCAGCGCCCCCGCCGCGGCCGCCGGCCCGGGCAGGAGCACGACCTCGCTCCCCCGCATGGCGGCCAGGCGGCCCACGAGTCCCGGGATCCGGGCGGCGTGGGCCGAGACGAGAAGGGTCGTCGGCTCCCCCGGGTGCTTCAGGAGGCTCACCTTCTGGGCCAGCTCTTCGGCGTACTTCCGGGCCCACTCCTCGACCTCGGCCCGCTCCACCTCGACCTCGTGATCGTGGCCGCCTCCGGAGAGGGAGAGAGCCAACCGGTCCTCGCTCTCGAAGCGTTCGAGCCAGCCGGGAAGGCGGTCGTGCAGCGTCTGCTCGGTCTCGGCGTCGTGGAACGGGTCGAACCGCGTCTTGTGCACGAAGGCCTGGGCGATGCGGCGGGCGAGGGCGTCGTGCACCTCCTCGAGTCCCCAGCGTTCGATCGTGGCCACGCGCTCCCGGACGATGTCCTCTCCCTGGCGCATCTCGGTCACCGTGGCTCGGTGGAGGTGCACGTCGGCCAGCAGCAGCCGCTCACCGGGGAAGCCCGCGGTGGCCGCGGCCACCGCGCTGTCGACGAGGCCCACCACCGGGATGCCCAATGCCTGGGTGATGCCGAGGAGACGGCCCAGGGCCTCCGACCCGTGGAAGCCGGGGACGGCCAGGACCACCTCCTCCGTCCCCGCCCCGACGTCCTTCCAGAGGCTCCGGAGGTGGGCGTAGACCAGGTCGGCGGCGGTCAGCCCCTCGGGGAACGGCCGTCCCAGCGGCACGGCGTCGAGGCGTTCCCAGAAGCGGCTCATCACAAAGCGGGGCCGGAGGCGCGCGCGAGCGAGGGCCTCCGGGCCTACGAGCACGTCGTTTTCCTCGACGAGGGCGTAGCCCGGGCTGGGCCCGACGAGCGTCCCTCCGTCGCCGACCCCGAGGACGCCGGCGTCGGTCACATCGAAGGCGAGGGCGCGAGCCATGGTCCCCTCCCCGCTACACCTGCAGGTGCTGGAGCAGGTGCTCGTCTACGTAGCCCTCGGTGTCGAGCACCAGCCGCTCCTGGCGGAGCTGGAGCTGGTGGAGCACGAACATGATGCCCAGGCTCAGGAGGAGGGCGATGAAGGTCGAGTTGAAGGCGGTGCCGAGGCTCTCGGTGACGCCAGAGATATCGCCCTGCACCGCGCGGTGGGCCTGGGTCAGGGCGTTACCGATGCCCCTCACGGTGCCGATGAAGCCAATGGACGGGATCGCCCACGCGATGTAGCGGATCATGGCCAGCTCCGAGTCGAGACGGTCGGACTCGGCCTCGCACACCTCCCCGGCGATGGACGAGGCGTCCTGGATGCTCCGCGTGGCCCGGAAGCGCTGGAGGGCGGCCAGCAGCGTGCGCGGCAGGAGCCGTCGCTTCTCGGTCTCGGGCAGGCCCTGGATCTGCCGGGCGTACTCGCGCGCGTCCTCGGGGAGAATGCGGGAGCCCGCGGCCACCGGCACCAGCTCCTGATCGAGGAGGTCTCTCTCCCGGGTCGCGGAGATCCACTTGGATCCCATGATCGCCAGCGCCCAGAGCCCGAGGACGAAGCACGCCTCCTGCTCGAAGTCCTTGATCACCACCCAGACCGAGCGCTCCTGGACGTACTCGGGGTTCTCCCGCATCAGTCGCATCTGCTCGGCCAGCACCTCCTCGGCGTTGGGGCGCACCACCGTCACGTAGAAGGCGTGCACGAGCACGAAGGCGAGGACGAGCGACGAGAGCTGGTAGACGAAGTCGCCAGGTTGGGATTTCTTCATCTATATGTCTACTGGAAACGCCACCGCCTCGTCGGCCGGCACCTTCTCCGTCGGAACGAACTCCTCGAGCTGCTCCTCGGCATCCGCGGTGGGTGTGGGCTTCGGCGTGGGTGCCACCTCGACGGCGGGTGCGTCGGCCGCCTTCTGCGCCGGCGCGGACTCCTTCGGTGTCGCCGGCTCCGGCCCGGGCGCCTGACCTCCGGCGGTCGCAATCGCCCCCACCGCGAGGAGCGCGAACAGCAGGTTGCGCACGAGGGCGTTCATGGTGGGCTCTGTCCTCTCACTCTGCGTACCGTGCGATCCGGAATCCCAGGTCCGGCCGCGCGTCCTTGCCGTAGTCGCGGTAGCTCAGTCTCAGCTCGGTGACGGAGGCGTCCCTCCAGCTCGCCCCCCTGATCACATGGTACTCGCCCTCGGCGGGCCCCGTCGGGTCGGTCACCAGCTTTCCCGAGATGGAGGGGGTGATGGCGTAGAGGTCGTGCACCCACTCCGCCACGTTGCCGCCGAGGTGGAAGATCCCCAGGGCGTTCGCCCCGAGGGAGCTCACCGGGGCGGTGGCCGGATACTCGTCGGTGTAGTCCGGCAGGGTGCGCCGGAGAAGCTCGCCCGCACTCTGGTCGCCGTAGTTCCCGGCCCCCGGGGGGATGGGGAAGGCCTTGCCCCAGGGGTATCGCAGGGGGCCCTGGCCGCCCGGGTAGCGGGCCACCCGCTCCCACTCGGCCTCCGTGGGGAGACGGTATCCGGTCGACAGCGGCGCCCTCGCCACGAGACGGCCCCCGCGCTGCTCGTAGGCCGGCGGCAGCCCGTCTCGCTGGCTGAGCCAGTTGCAGTACGCTGCGGCCTGCTCCCAGGTGACGCGCACCACCGGGTAGGTGTCGACGTTCAGGCTCCGGGTCCCGGCGCGGCCCGAGTCGTGGCTGGCGAGGAACTCGCGGAACTGGGCGTTGGAGACCTCGGTGGTCGCCACGTAGAAGGGTCGGACGAGCTGGACGTCCCGGAGAGGCTCGTTCGCGCGACGGCCGGGCTCGCGGCGAGGCGCGCCCATCTTGATCTGCATGCCCTTCACGAGGACGAGCTCCTGCCCGGAAGCGGCGGTGGTCCGGGGCGGCATCGACTCCTCCCGGGCCTGCTCCTCGCTCTTGAGAGTGACCTTCACCGCCTGGGTGAAGCCGGGGCGGGGCGTCACCGTCTGCTTGTGGGGGAGGTAGCCCTCGCGGCGGATCAGGATCTCGTGGGGCAGGGCGATGAGGCTCAGCGTCTGGCTCGCCCGGCCCCGGGGCTCCCCATCGACGAGCAGCTCCGCGTCGGGCGGACGCGCCTCCACCTGCACCTCTCCCAGCCGCGGGGCGAGCGACAGGGACTCCTCGCGACGCTCCCCCGGGGCGATCTCGACGGTCAGGTCGGCGTCCTCGTGGCCGGCCTTCGTCACCTTCACGTCGAGGGCGCGACCGGGGGCCACGACCAGCTCGAGCGGCGTCTCTCCCCGCCACTTCCCGTCCACCGTCACCGCTGCTCCCGCGGGGTCGCTGGCGAGCGCGAGGACGGCGTCGGCGGGAGCCAGCTCCACCGGCGGCACGGTGAGGGGCCGGCCGGCCGCGACGGTAATCCTCCGCGAGGCCGGCTTGAAGGCGTTCAGCGAGTACGTGACCTCCCGGCGGCCGGCGCTCACCGCGGTGGTCAGCGGCGTCGTACCCAGAGACCGTCCGTCCACGCGCACCGTCGCCCCCGGGGGGACGGTCGCGAAGCTGACCGGGGCGCTGTTGGCCGCCAGCGCAACCTCGAGCTGCTGCTCGGCACCGCGACCCTCGATCTCCAGAGTCGTCCGGAACTCGACGTAGCCCTCGGCGCGGACCACGATCTCCCGCTCACCCGCGGGCACCGACACCGGCGCCAGCGGTGAGGTGCCCACCACCTCGCCGTCCACCACGAGCTCGGCCCCCTCGACATCTCCGGTGTGGACGACGAGGCGGCCGGGCAGGCGCTCGAGCGTGTACTCCAGCGCCTGTCGGGACGAGGTGGTCACCTCCACCGGGGCCTCGAGTCGGCGATACCCCTCCTTCTCTGCGACCAGGGTGTACGAGCCGGGGCGGGCGACGAAGCTCGAGCCCCACGGGACAGCCGGCGGGAAGCCCTCGAGGGCGACGTCGTCGGGCTCGGGGTCGATCGTAACCTCGACCGAGCGCGCGGTGGCGATGAAGGCCACCAGCAGCGCCACCGCCGCGACGAGGACACCGACGAGGAGACGCGAGAGGCGTCGGCGCAGCCCGCCCGTGCGGGTCTCCCCCATCGTCCCCGGGGTGAAGGTGATCGGGGTGACGGCGCGACCCGCACTTCCCTCCTCCGCGGCCGGCGGGGGCTCGCGGGGCGGGGGGACCAGGACCACCGGCGGCTCGGTGGGGTTGAGGTCCGCGAGCTGCGCGACGCGGAGGTGCACGCCGTCGGCGCGGAGCGCGGCCTCGAGCTGGGTGGACCCGATCCGCAGCACGTCCCCGTCGCGCAGCCAGTGGGACGCCGCCAGCCGGGTGCCGTTGCACACCACGGGCACCCCGCCCGCGGGCTGGATGAAGACGTCCCCGTCGCCGAGGCCGAGCCAGGCCAGGGGGGCGGGTGTCCCCGGTATCTCCACCGGCGAGTCCGGGCCACCGAGGGCGATGGGGAAATCCCCCTCTCCCAGGCGGGTCGTCCGCGCCCCGTCCTCGACGTGGAGGGTCATGCTCAGATGGCCTCCTCGCAACGCACCACGAGCGGGGGCGGTGCGGCGGCGGGCTTCACGACGAGCTGCTGCCGCACGTCGCGGTAGCCGCTCCGCGTCCCGATCACGGTGTAGGTGCCCGGCCGCAGCTCGAGTGTCTTGCGCTCGAAGGTTCCCAGCCGCCCCACCTTGTGGACCACGACCTCGGTCTCCCCGTCGGACTCCAGCACCACCGCCACCGGCGTGCGCGCCGCCACGAGGGCGCGCTCGAGGGCCGCGACTTGCTGGCGGTGGCGGGGCCCGGCAGCGCCGACCTCGTGCGCCTGCTGGAGCAGCAACTCCGCCTCGTGGGCCACCGCGTCCGTGGCCAGGCGCAGGGGGTGTCCGATGTGGAAGTCCAGCTTCTCGGCGAGGACGGCCCGCCGGCTCGATCGCGCGCGCCCCTCCAGGGCGAAGGCGACCGCGGGATCGAGCTTCAGCGCCGCTTCGTACTCGGCCAGGGCCCGGCGCCAGTCTTCCTTCGCCTCGAGATCACGAGCCACCTCGCGCTGGCGGGCGAGGGCCTGGGTGCGCTCCGCCTCGTCGACGCGCCGACGAGCGTCGACCAGGGCCGGCGAGCCGGGCTGGAGGGCGCCCGCGCGAGCGAGCGCCTGGCGCGCCGCGGGCCAGTCCCCCCGATCGAACGCGGCCTGGGTCTCGGACATGGCTGCCGCGAACTCCTCCCCGGCCCGGCTCGGGGCCTGCTCGGCGGCCGTGTAGTCTCGGGGCGGGTCGGCGCGCGGGCGCGGCAGGGCGCGGGCGGGCCTGGCCTCGCCTCGCGGCGGCGCGGGAGCGGCCTCGGCTGGTGCGGGAGGGGCCTCGGCCGGCGCGGGAGCCACCGGGGTCGACGCGGGCCGGGCTTCGGGGGGAGGGGTCGAGTCGGCGACAGTCTCAGCCGGCGCCTCCGCCATCGCCGGCTCGGCCTCCGAGACGGCGAGGGTCGGCGGCGCTGGAGGCTCGGCCAGCCGGGGGAGCACGACGACGACGAACAGGACGGCGACGGCCAGGAACCCGAGGAGGGCCACCTGGCCCAGGGACCGGGAGCGAGGGCGCCCGGGGTGGGCGGGCGCCTCGGCCGCGGGCAAAGGGCCGGCGGCGGGCGCCACCCCCACGCCGGGGACGCGGGGCGGCGCCTGCAGGCGCACCTCCGGCCGAGGCGAGGGGGCCGACGATCGCGGCGCGAGCTCCTTCTCGACCTCCCGCAGCGCCTTCTCGACCGCGGCCATGTCTGGCGGCCTCCCCTCCGGGGTCTTCGCGAGCATCGACGCCACCAACGCGCGGAGGCTCTCCGGGACGGGGTGCGTGGTGCCCAGGGGTGGCGGCGGTTGGGTTCGGACCTGGTCGTCCGTGGCCGTCGCGGAAAACGGCGGCCGCCCCGAGAGAAGCTCGTGGAGGAGCGCGCCCAGGGCGTACACGTCGTCTGCGGGCTGTGCGGGCTCGCCCGCGCGCTGTTGGGGGCTCATGCTCGCCCGGGAGCCTCCCCCCTGAAGCACCAGCCCCTCGTCGTCGTGCGGCCGGGCCACGGCGGCAATGCCGAAGTCGGCGAGATGGGCGCGCCCGGTCTCGTCGAGGAGAACGTTGGCAGGCTTCACGTCGCGGTGCACCACCCCGAGCCGATGAAGGTGATCGAGCGCCTCCGCGAGCTCACGTCCCAGGCGCACGACCGCGAGCGGCGCCGCGCCCCGGAGACGACCGGCGTCCCCGCCCTTCATGTGCCGGAGAACGACGGCGGCGCCGTGGATCCCCTGCGCGAAGCCGTACACGGGCACGATCCCCGGGTGCCGCACCTTGCGCACCAGCCGCGCCTCCCGGCGCAGGAGGGCCACCCGCTCCTCCGGCGCGTCGGCGGGGAGGACCTTCACCACGACCTCTTCGCCGCGGGAGGCGTCCCGGGCAACCCAGGCCTCCCCCATCCCACCCTGGCCCAGCGGTCGGACGAGGGTGAGCTGGGGCAGGAACTCGAGCCCTGGCTCCAGCGGGGTCATCGGGTGAGGAGTGTAGCGGTTCTCAGGGCCCCTGGAGCGGGGTCACCACGACCGCCGGGACCCCGGGCTCCCCGAGCGGCGCCGGGCTCGTCGGCTCCGCGGCCGTGGGCTCGGTCACCGGTGCGGGCGCCGAGGTGACGTTGATGTCCTCGGGCAAGGAGGCGTCGGTGCGGGCGATCTGCCTCAGGAGCGCCCGCCACTGCTCGAACTGCGCCTCCGCCGACCCCGTGAGCTCGACGGTCTTGCCGTCCACGTCGACCACGAGCTCGGTGACGTCCGCCCCGAAGGACTCGGCGAGCTCCTCCAGGGCCGCCTTGTGCATCTCCAGCTCGGCCCCGTCCTGGAGACCGCTCTGCACGGCCGCGATGCCACCCAGGACCGCGACGTCCTTGGCCATCCCCGTCCCGCGGTTGTGGGCGGGCAGGAGAATCCCACCGATGACGGCGACGGCACCACCAATCAGCTTGCCCCACTTCTTGTTGTTGAGCGCGTCGTAGGCTGCCTGCTCGGTGTAGCTGTTGGCTCTCCAGTCTCCGTACGGCTTGCCCATCCGCGCGTAGAAGTCGGAGTAGTACTCGTTGAGGGTGTCCACGAACATGTCGTCCCGCTCGCGGATGAGACCGAGGCGGACCAGCATCGGATCGGACTCGTCCGGCAGCCTCACCACCTCGTAGCGGCCCTTCTTGTCCGACTCGAGGTACGGGCCGAAGGTGTCGGGGGCGAACTCGGCGGCGAACCGGAGACGGGCGACGTCGCGGATACGGACGAGGTCCTTCTTCTTCCGCTTCTCGCGCGCCTTCACGAGATCGTTGGCGATCTCGTTGTAGAGGCCCTGGAAGGGATCGAGGCCGTCCACGTTCTCGGCCGCGTAGGACAGCACCTTCGCCTCGCGTCGGTAGTCGTCGTCGAGCCAGTTCCTGCCCGTCGCGTCCCAGGCCACGATCCGGACCTTCAGCTCCTTGCCGTGGGACGTCTCGATCTTCCCGACGATCGAGAGCTCGGCCCAGGGCACGCCCCCGGGCACCACCCGGACCGCGCCCCACTGCCCCGTGGACTGGAGGGTGTTCCGCAGGTGGGTGGGCAGGAACCGCGCCTCGGCCTTGCGCACCGAGGGCTGGATCCCCTTCTCGGTCAGGGTCTCCCGGTCGTGGTCGTCGATGCTCGGGGAGAACAGGTCGATGGCGATGTCGAGACGCTGCTCCTCCGGGATCTCACCCTTCGGAAGCAGCGCCTCCACGTCGTCGTCGCTCGCCAGTGCGAGGGGGGCGGGGCCCAGCCCGACGAGCACCGCCAGGGCCAGGGCGCCCACGCTCCGGCCGTGTCCTCCGTTCATGGCCGCTCCTCCGCTCACGAGCCCGTGCTCCTCTTGTACTCGCGGTACTCGTCCCAGAGCTTCTCGCGCAGCTCCGGGTCATCTTCCTTCATCGCCGCCTCGCGGAGCTGGCGCGCGACCACGTCGTCGTCGTGCCCGTCACCCACGTCCTTCGGCACGCGGGGGTCACCGTCCGCGCGGTCGCCTTCGACGCCGCCAGTGGAGGCGCTGCCCCCCGCGGCGCCACCCTCGTCCCGCGATCCCCCGGTCGAGCTGGCGCCGGTCTGGTCGCCACCCTGAGTCCCGGCCCGCTCACCTCGCCCCTGCTGGCCGGCACTCTGGCCCGTCCCGCCGCCGGCCGCAGCCTGGCTCCCGGAGCCGCCGGACCCGCCCGTCGCCGCTTCGGCTCCACGGGAAGGAAGCGGGTCCGCACGTTGCTTCTCCTCGAGATCCTGCTGCTGCTCCAGCAGCATGTCGTCGAACTCCGCCAGAGCCACCTGGAGACGGCTATCGAGGGCGTCGCGCTCCTCCTCCGGAGTCATCGCGCCGCCCCCGGCGGGAGGTGCGCCCGAGGTCGAAGCCGCGGAGCCGCTCGAGCCGGCGGCCGAAGGGGCACCGGACGCGGAGCCGGACGTGCGGGAGGCGCCGCTCGCTCCCGCGGCGCCGGCCGCCGAAGGCTGGGCACCCGACGATCCCTGGGAGCCAGAGGCTGCGCCGCCGCTGCCCCCCGCCGCCGCGCTGGCCTGCGATCCGGCCGGGCCGCCCGGGGAGCCCGACGTGCCGGTCGGACCCGCGGAGCCGGACTCACCGGACGTGGACGC